>NZ_CP094984.1:1574545-1889455 GCF_022869865.1 Arthrobacter zhangbolii | reverse complement strand
TCTTCGCCAGCGAGGCGACGATGCGGCCGCCGGTGGCAGCGAACGGGTGGCCGGCTGCCAGTGAGGAGCCGTTGACGTTGAGTTTGCTGCGGTCGATGCTTCCCAGCGGTGCATCCAGTCCCAGGCGGGTGCGGCAGAACTCCTCGTCCTCCCAGGCAGCCAGGGTGGAAAGGACGGTGCCGGCGAAGGCCTCATGGATCTCGAAGAAGTCGAAGTCATCGAAGGTGAGGTTGTTGCGGGCCAGCAGGCGGGGCACTGCGAAGGCCGGAGCCATCAGCAGCCCGTCCTTGCCGTGCACAAAGTCCACGGCACCGGCTTCGGCGTCCACAACGTTGGCCAGCATCGGCAGGTCGTGTTCGCGTGCGTAGTCTTCGGAGCCAAGCAGTACCACGGAGGCGCCGTCGGTCAGCGGGGTGGAGTTGCCGGCGGTCATGGTTGCGGCGTCGCCCAGGGATTTGCCGAAGACGGGCTTGAGCTTGGCGAGCTTTTCCATGGTGGTGTCCGGACGCAGGTTGGCGTCCTTGGCCAGGCCGCGGTACGGGGTCACCAGGTCATCAAAGAAACCGCGGTCATAGGCTGCGGCCATGTTCCGGTGGCTGTTGAACGCCAGTTCGTCCTGGGCCTCCCGGGTAATCTTCCACTGCGCCGTGGTCAGTGCCTGGTGCTCGCCCATGGACAGACCGGTGCGCGGTTCGCCCGTGGTCGGGGCGTTCGGGGACAGGTCCTTGGGCCGGATCTTCGCGACGGCGGCGAGCTTCTGCTTGGTGGTGCGTGCACGTGAGAGGTCCAGCAGGGCCCGGCGCAGACCTTCGCTGACTGCGATGGGGGCATCCGAAGCGGAGTCCACGCCGCCGGCAATGGCGGATTCCAGCTGTCCCAGCTTGATCTTGTTGGCCAGGCTGACCACGGTCTCCAAGCCGGTGGCGCAGGCCTGCTGCACGTCGTAGGCGGGGGTTTCCGGCGACAGTGCCGAACCCAGGACCGCTTCACGGGTGAGGTTGAAATCGCGGGAGTGCTTCAGGACGGCGCCGCCGGCCACTTCGCCGATCCGTTCGCCCTGCAGGCCGAAACGGGCAATCAGCCCGTCGAGGGCAGCAGTAAGCATGTCCTGGTTGGAGCTGTAGGTGTACTTGCCGCCGGAGCGGGCGAAGGGAATGCGGTTGCCGCCGATCACTACGGCCTTGCGGGGTGCGGTGGTGCCGTTTGCGGGCGTGGCGCGGGCGGGTTCGGGCTGTGCAGCCATGTCGTCGCTCTCCTTGGAATCCAGGGGGGTGGGTGGAACGGTTCGGTGTGACGGTAGTTACTGTTACCCAGCGTACCTGATACGCTGGGTATCGTGAACAACGCAATGGAGGATCCGTCCTCTTCTCCCCCGGCCGGGGACGGCCGCTCGCTCCGCTGGGAAGCCCACCGGGCCGAGCGACGCCGTACCCTGATCAAAACGGCGCGCGGCGCCGTGCATACCCTGGGCTACTCCGCGTCCATGGAGGAAATTGCGGCAGCCTCGGGGACATCCAAGTCCGTCTTCTACCGCTATTTCGGTGATAAGGCCGGTCTGCAGCAAGCCATGGGCGAGATGGCGGTCGCCCGTATGCAGGACAAGATCCTCGCCGCCGGCCGCACCGCTGACTCGCCGCGCTCGGGCCTGCGCGCCATGGTCTCCGCCTACCTCCAGATGGCCGAGACCTCTCCCAACGTCTACCTGTTTGTCACCGGCCGTCTTGCCGAGGGCGGACCGGAGCAGCAGGCGGAAACACCGCTGTCACATTTCTTCGAAACCATCACCTCCATGATGGATTCGGCCATGCGGCAGTACCTGGCCGGCCGGGAGGTTCCTCCGCAGGCCACCGCCACCGCCCAGTACTGGCCCTCGGCGGCACTGGGCATGATCCGTGCCGCCGGTGAACGCTGGATCGCTTCACCGCCCAGCCCCGACAAGCCCACGGAAGAGCAGATGACCGATCAGCTCACGGCGTGGCTGTTTGACGGCATCGGCCATGACCAGGGGCGTTCGCCCCTCCCCCGACTTTCTTCTGATACGCCCCCAACCACCACGAAGGACACGCAATGACGCAAACGCTTTCAACCACGGAACGCCAACTCCCGGCAAGTGCCGCTATCAGCGACAATGACGCAGCCGTCGTGGACACCGATTCCCTCAGCCGCGCCCTGCTGGGCAAGTGGGCGGATATCCGCCTGCAGGCCCGCGCGCTGGCAGGCCAGGATGCCCTGCATACCCCGGCCGGGCTGAGCCACCACGAGCACCGCGAACGGGTCATGGGACAGCTGAAGATCCTGGTGGACGCCGGTGCCGTGCACCGTGCCTTCCCCAAGTACGTGGGCGGCGAGGACAACCACGGCGGCAATGTTGCCGGTTTCGCGGAACTGGTCACCGCCGACCCCTCCTTGCAGATCAAGGCAGGCGTCCAGTGGGGCCTCTTTGGCTCCGCCGTGCTGCACCTGGGTAACCGGGAGCACCACGAGAAGTGGCTCCCGGGCATCATGAGCCTGGAGATTCCCGGTTGCTTCGCCATGACGGAGACCGGCCACGGGTCAGATGTTGCGAGCATCGCCACCACTGCGGAGTACGACGCCGCAACGGAAGAGTTCATCATCAACACACCGTTCCGCGCGGCGTGGAAGGACTACATCGGCAACGGCGCGGTCAACGGCAAGGCGGCCGTGGTGTTTGCCCACCTCATAACCCGGGGCGTTGACCACGGCGTGCACGCCTTCTACGTTGAACTCCGCGACGACAACGGCTTCCTGCCCGGTGTCGGCGGCGAGGATGACGGCGTCAAGGGTGGCCTGAACGGCATCGACAACGGCCGGCTGCACTTCTCCAATGTCCGCATTCCCCGGACCAACCTGCTCAACAAGTACGGCGATGTGGCAGCGGACGGCACTTATACCTCCGCCATTTCCAGCCCGGGCCGGCGCTTCTTCACCATGATCGGCACCCTCGTCCAGGGCCGCGTGTCCCTGGACGGCGCCGCGGTGGCGGCCAGCAAGCTGGCCCTGAAGACAGCCATCCAGTACGGCACCGAGCGCCGCCAGTTCAATGGCGCCTCGGATATCCGCGAAGAGGTGCTGATGGACTACCAGCAGCACCAGCGCCGGCTGCTGCCGCTGCTGGCCACCACGTTCGCTGCGTCCTTCGCGCACGACGAGCTGCTGCAGAAGTTCGACGACGTCTTCTCCGGCGCGCACGACACCGACGAGGACCGCCAGGACCTGGAGACCCTTGCCGCCGCCCTGAAGTCCCTCTCCACCTGGCACGCCCTGGAAACCCTGCAGGAATGCCGCGAGGCAACCGGTGGTGCGGGCTTCCTGGCGGAGAACCGGTTCACCGCGCTGCGGGCCGATCTGGATATCTACGCCACCTTCGAAGGTGACAATACGGTGCTGCTGCAGCTGGTGGCCAAGCGCCTGCTGGCCGACTATGCAAAGGAATTCGCAGGAGCGGACTTCGGCGTGCTGGCACGCTACGTTGTGGGCCAGGCGGCCGATGTCACAGTGCACCGCACGGGCCTGCGGCGGATCGCCCAGACCGTGGCGGATTCCGGTTCGGAGAAGAAGTCCGCGATTGCCCTCCGGGATCCCCGTGCCCAGCATGATCTGCTCGCTGACCGGGTGAACACCATGGTGGCGGAGGTAGCCGGTGCCCTGAAGGCGGCCCGCGGCCTGCCGAAGGAAAAGGGGGCGGCCATCTTCAACGAGAACCAGCACGCCCTTATCGAAGCCGCCCGCGCCCACGCCGAACTGCTGCAGTGGGAAGGTTTCACCCGTGCACTGGACCGCATTGACGACGCCGGCACCCGCCAGGTCATGACCTGGGTCCGGGACCTCTTCGGGCTGTGCCTGATTGAAAAGAACCTGGGCTGGTACCTGATGAACGGGCGCCTCTCGGCCCAGCGTGCGCGCACCCTCGGCCCGTACATCAACCGCCTGCTGGCCAAGATTCGCCCGCACGCCCTGGATCTGGTGGACTCCTTCGGATACGGCCAGGAGCACCTGCGCGCCAGCATCGCTTCCGGCGCTGAAAAAGCACGCCAGGATGAGGCCTTTGAATACCAGCGGCTGCTCCGTGCCAGCGGTGCCGCACCGGTGGATGAAAAGGTCCTGATTGCCCGCGAGAAGGCGGCCAAGAAGAAGTCCGGCAAGAAGAAGTAGAACAACCGCGTCCGCACGGGCAATACAAAGGCGCCGCCGCACTGCAGCAATATGCAGGACATCAATATGCAGGACGGCGGCGCCTTTGCCGTATCGGGGCCGTGCCCGGGAGGGCCTAGGGCAGTACCGAGCGGTAGACGGCCAGGGTGGCCTCGGCGATGGATTCCCAGGAGAACTCCCTGGTGGCGCGGAGCCGGCCCGCCTCCCCCATCCGTTCGGCCATGGCCGGGTCGGTGACCACAGTGGTCAGCGCCGCGGCAAAGTCGCGTACAAAAGCCTCGGGGTCCAGCGGAGTGCCCGTGCCGTCGGTGACCTGCTCAATGGGCACCAGCAGGCCGGTCACGCCGGTGTCCACCACCTCGGGAATCCCGCCGGTGGCACTGGCCACCACCGCGGTGCCGCACGCCATGGCCTCAAGGTTCACAATGCCCAGCGGTTCATACACGGAGGGGCAGGCGAACACGGTGGCAATGGAGAGGATCCTGATCAGTTCAGCGCGCGGCAGCATCCGTTCAATAACCACAACACCGGTACGGGTACGCCGCAGATCCTCGATCAGCACGGCGGTTTCCGCTGCCAGCTCGGGTGTGTCGGCAGCACCCAGGCACAGGACCAGCTGTACGTCCGGGGGCAGCAGCGCTGCCGCGCGGAGCAGGTAGGGCACGCCCTTCTGACGGGTGTTGCGGCCCACGAACACCACACTGGGCCGGTCCGGGTCGATTCCGAACGCGCGCACGCCGTCGGGATCGGGGTCCGGCTGCCACTGCTCCACGTCGATGCCGTTGTGGACCACCCTGACCTTTTCCGGATCCACCTCCGGGTAGCTGCGCAGGATGTCCTGGCGCATGCCCTCTGAAACGGCGATGATGGCTGCGGCTGCCTCGTACGCGGTTTTCTCCACCCATGAGGACACCGCATAACCGCCGCCCAGCTGCTCCGCCTTCCAGGGGCGCAGCGGCTCCAGGCTGTGGGCGCTCAGTACGTGCGGGATGCCGTGCAGCAGCGATCCCAGATGCCCGGCCATATTGGCGTACCAGGTGTGCGAGTGGACCAGGTCCGCGCCGGCCAGCCCGCCCAGGATTTCCAGGTCCGTACCCAGGGTCTGGACGGCCGGATTGGCGTCCCCCAGTTCCGCCGGTGCCCGGTAGGTACGCACCGTGGCCCCGTGGAAATCCTCGGGCCGCTCCGCCCCGAAACAATGCACATGGAGATTAACTTCTCCGGCCAGGACACGGCTGAGCTCGGCTACATGAACGCCTGCTCCCCCGTAGATTTCCGGCGGGAATTCCTTCGACACAATATCTACTCGCACTAAACCAACGTAGTGCACCGGGCAACCTGTGATCTAGTGTGAAGTCAGCAGACTTACTTCCGGAAGAGGTTCAACACAATGGCGCCAAAGAAGGTCCTGGCAGTAGTGCTTGCAGGCGGCGAGGGCAAACGCCTGATGCCCCTGACGGCAGACCGGGCAAAACCCGCGGTACCCTTCGCGGGGCGTTACCGCCTCATCGACTTCGCACTTTCGAACCTGGTGAACTCCGGGTACCTGCAGATAGTGGTTCTCACGCAGTACAAATCCCACAGCCTGGACCGGCATATTTCCGAGACCTGGCGGCTGTCCACCCAGCTGCAGAACTATGTGGCTTCCGTGCCGGCGCAGCAGCGCGTGGGCAAAAGCTGGTTCCTCGGCAGCGCCAACGCGATCTACCAGTCCATGAACCTGATCGATGATGCCCAGCCGGACATCGTGGTTGTTATTGGTGCCGACCATGTGTACCGGATGGACTTCTCCCAGATGGTTGAGGCACACATCGCCTCGGGCGCCTCGGTCAGCGTTGCCGCGGTGCGGCAGCCGATGCACCTGGTGGACCAGTTCGGCGTTATCGAAACCGATCCGGAGAACCCCGGCCGGATCGGTGCGTTCGTGGAGAAGCCCGATTCCACGCCCGGCCTGCCCGATGACCCGGACAGCTTCCTGGCCTCCATGGGCAACTACGTCTTCAACACCGATGCCCTGGTCTCCGCACTGCAGGCCGACGCCGAGCGGCTGATCACCAAGCACGACATGGGCGGGGACATCATTCCCTACTTCGTGGAGCGCAACGATGCCGCGGTGTACGACTTCACTACCAACGTGATCCCCGGGGCTACCGGAAGCGACCATCAGTACTGGCGCGACGTCGGCACCCTGGACTCCTATTACGACGCCAACATGGACCTGATTTCCCCGCTGCCGGCGTTCAACCTGTACAACCTGCAGTGGCCCATCTATACCCGGCAGAGCATCTCCCCGCCCGCCAAGTTTGTCCGCAGCGCGTCGGAGCAGGCGGGGACGGCCTTCGATTCGATTGTCTCCGACGGGACGGTCATCTCCGGCGGAACGGTCACCGGTTCGGTGCTGGCCCAGGACGTCTACGTTTCCGCCAATGCCGAGGTCACCGACTCTGTCCTGCTGGATAAGGTGCACGTGGGTGAGGGTGCCGTTATCCGCCGGGCCATCATTGACAAGAACGTGCGGATCCCGGCAGGTGCCACCATTGGCGTGGACCGCGAACTCGATCTGAGCCGCGGGTTTACGGTGACGGAATCCGGGCTGACGGTGCTCAGCAAGGGCCAGCGGATCCCGGCGGAAGCACCCCGGGAAACCGTTTAGGCCCGGCATAATGCCGGTCTGACAGGCGGCGGGGGCAGCGGATGTGAGATTCCGCCGTGCCCCCGCCGCCGATACGGGTGCCGTGCCGCTTCTCCGGTATCCTCGAAGTGCGCACTCCAGTTGCGCCGCGCCGTGAATCCGCCGGTGTCGATGAGCAGAAGGCCCCGATGAGCACCCCTGAACTGAGCCCGGAAGAACTAAGCCCGGAAGAGATCCAGACCGCCCTGCGCGTCCTGGCCTCCATCCACGTCCTGGATGAGGAGAACCCGGATTACGTCGCGGTCCGGCGGGCAACCGCCAAGATGTTCAAGTCAGTGAAAAAGCACCGGAAGAACGAAAAGCGCAGCGCCGTCGCAGAGGCGGACCGCGCCGTCGTCGCCCTGACGGCCACCGGTGCGGCAGACCGGATCGACGACGAGACCCGCGGCGCACAGCTGACCAGCGCCGCCCATGGGCCTTCTGCCGGAACGCTGCTGAAGCCGCGCAACTGCTACATCTGCAAGCAGCCGTACACCGTGGTGGACGCCTTCTACCACCAGCTTTGCCCCGAATGCGCAGCGTTCAGCCATGCCAAGCGTGATGCCCGCACCGACCTGACCGGCCGCCGTGCACTGCTGACCGGCGGACGGGCCAAGATCGGCATGTACATTGCCCTGCGGCTGCTGCGCGACGGGGCACACACCACCATCACCACCCGCTTCCCCAAGGACGCCGCCCGGCGGTTTGCGGCCATGGAGGATTCCGCGGACTGGCTGCACCGGCTGCGCATTGTCGGCATCGACCTGCGTGATCCGGCCCAGGTCATCTCCCTGGCGGAATCGGTTTCGGATGCCGGCCCGCTGGACATCCTGATCAACAACGCGGCCCAGACCGTGCGCCGTTCCGCCGGTGCCTACCGTCCCCTGACCGAGGCCGAACTGGCCCCGCTGCCGGACGGCCCCATGCCCGAGCTGGTGACCTTCGGCCACACCTATGACGCGCACCCCACCGCGCTGGCCGGTTCCGTGGCGGCACACCCGGTGCTGGCCGCCGACGCCGTCACCTCCCTGGCGCTGACCGCGGGCTCCTCCTCGTTGGCACGGATGGAGGCCGGCACGGCCATCGACGCCGGCGGCCTGGTGCCGGACACGGCACCGATCAACAGCTGGACGCAGGTGGTGGACCAGGTGGATCCGCTGGAAATGCTCGAAGTGCAGCTCTGCAACGTCACCGCCCCGTTCCTGCTGGTGAACCGGCTCCGCCCGGCCATGGCGGCGTCCTCCGCCCGCCGGAAGTACATTGTGAACGTCTCCGCCATGGAGGGACAGTTCTCCCGCCGTTACAAGGGCCCCGGCCATCCGCACACCAACATGGCCAAGGCGGCACTGAACATGCTCACCCGCACCAGTGCCCAGGAAATGCTGGACACCGACGGGATCCTGATGACGGCGGTGGATACCGGCTGGATTACCGACGAGCGTCCGCACCCCACCAAGGTCCGCCTGGCCGAGGAGGGCTTCCACGCCCCGCTGGACCTGGTGGACGGCGCGGCACGGGTTTATGACCCGATTGTGATGGGCGAAAACGGTGAAGACCAGTACGGTGTCTTCCTCAAGGACTACAAGCCCTCACCCTGGTAGGACGGGCACGGGGCCGGTGCCGCCGGCTCCGGTGTGCCGGCGCCGTGTGGCCAGCCGCTGAACCGCCTTCCCGATTTCCGAAACCACCAGCACGGTAGCGCCCACTGCGATGCACAGGAACCACTGCGCGGAGGTCAGCGGCACCGTGTCGAAAAAGCCTTCGAAAATGCTCAGCTGTACCACCAGTATCTGCAGAACCACCACTGCCGCCAGCGAAACCCAGATGGCCCGGTTGGTGAAGGTCAGCAGCGAAAAAACGGAACCGGTTTCCGAACGCACATTGAGCAGATTGAACACCTGGTAGAAAACGAAGGTTGTAAAGGCCATGGTGGTGGCGAAGTTAGCACTGCCGGCGCTCTCGGGGAACAGGCGGGGAGCACTGACCAGCACGGCGCAGGTGCCGATGGCCATGACTATGCCCAGCATGGCCAGTACCGCAATCCGCCGTCCGGTCAGCAGCGGTTCCCCTGCCCGCCGGGGCGGACGGTTCATCACGCCCGGATCCGTTTTGTCCACGCCAAGGGCCAGGGCGGGCGGGCCGTCCATGATGATGTTCACCCACAGAATCTGCAGCGCGGTGAACGGGGCCCCGCCGGCAAAGCCGAAGGTCGCCGAGGCCAGGAAGATCAGCACGAACCCCCACGCCGTGGTGAGCTGGAAGCGGACAAACTTCACGATGTTGTCATAAATGCCCCGGCCTTCCTCGACGGCCGCCACGATGGTGGCGAAGTTGTCATCAGTGAGGATCATCCTCGCTGCACCCTTGGAAACATCGGTGCCGGTGATGCCCATGGCGATGCCAATGTCCGCCCGTTTCAGCGCCGGTGCGTCGTTCACGCCGTCGCCGGTCATGGCCACTACATAACCGTCAGCCTGCAGCGCCTTGACCACGCGGATCTTGTGCTCGGGTGAGACCCTGGCCAGGACCCCCAGCCCGGGAGCCTCCGCCTGCAGCTGCTCGTCATCCATGGCATCAAGTGCCGAACCGGCCACGGCCCTGCCACCAATACCCAGGTCCCTGGCAATCGCCGAGGCGGTGACCAGGTGGTCTCCGGTAATCATGTGCACATCAATACCGGCAGCCTGGGCCCGGGAGATGGCTTCGCCGGCCTCCTGCCGTGGCGGGTCAAGGATTCCGACAATGGCGTAGAGGACCAGATTCGCCGCCTCCGCAAACAGCCCCTCCGGGCTTCCCGGCAACGGTGCGTCCAGAACCCGTCCGGCCACCGCCATGGTCCGCAGTCCCGCCTTGGCAAGCGAGTCGACGTCGGCCGAAATGCGTGCCCGCTCCTGAGCGTCCAGCGGCTCCGGCCCGTCCGCGCCCATCACAAATGCCGTGCGTTCCAGGACGACGCCGGGTGCACCCTTAACGTTGCAGTGCACGGGCGCTCCCGCGGACTCAGCGCGGTTAAACGTGGCCATGAACTTGTAGTCGGAATCAAACGGAACCTCGGCGATGCGCCGGTGCGTGGCCCGGGCCCCGGCCACGTCAATGCCGCCCTTTTCGGCCAGCACCACCAGCGCCCCTTCGGTGGGGTCACCGGTGAGGCGCCCGTCTTCCACGGAGGCGTCGTTGCACAGCGCCATGGCCAGGTACGCCTCGATGAACGCCGGTACGGACCGCCCGTCCGGGCTGAGGATCTTGCCTTCGGTGGAGTAGCCGGATCCGGTAACCCGGAAACGGCTGCCCGACGGGGAATACAGCCGCCGGACCGTCATCTCATTCAGGGTCAGGGTGCCGGTCTTGTCGGTGCAGATCTGCGAGGTGCTGCCGAGGGTTTCCACGGCCGCGAGCTGTTTGATGATGGCGCCGCGGGCCGCCAGCCGGGAGGCGCCCATGGCCAGGGTGAAGGCGACGACGGCGGTCAGCCCTTCCGGAATGGTGGCAACTGCCAGGGACACGGCCGTCAGGAACAGGTCCTGCCAGCTGTCCCCGCGCAGCAGCCCCAGGATAAACACCAGGGTCACTACTGCCAGGGCAATGTAGGTCAGGACGCGGGCGAGCTGGTCGATGCTGCGCTGCAGCGTGGTTTTTTCCTCGGCAGTGCTGCCCAGCAGATCCGCGATGGTACCGATCTGGGTGTTCATTCCGGTGCCGGTAACCAGCAGCACTGCCCGGCCGCGGGTGACATCGGTATCCATGTACAGCAGGTTGGTGCGGTCCGCGACGGGGAGCTGCGGGTCTGAGAGAGCCCCGGCCACCTTGTTGGAGGGCCGGGACTCCCCCGTCAGCGCCGCTTCGGCCACCTGCAGCCGGACCGCTACCAGGAGCCGGCCGTCGGCAGGAACGGTGTCTCCGGCTTCCAGCAGCACGATGTCCCCGGGTACCAGGGCGGTGCGCTCCACCGTGGCCTGCGTGCCCGAGCGCAGGACCCGGCAGGCATCCACCGCGGCATTCCGCAGTGCTTCGAGACTGGATTCGGCGCGCTGCTCCTGCACATAGTTCAGCGTGGTATTCAGGATGATCACCAGGAGAATCACCACCGGGGTTTCCCATTCCCGGGATACCACGGCGCTGACGACGGCGGCAATGATGAGGACGATGGTCAGCCGGTCCGAAAGCAGCCGGAGGACTTTCCGCCACGCCGGCACCTTTTTGCCCTCGTCCAGTTCGTTGGGTCCGTAGCGTCCCAATCTCTCCCGGGCCTCATCCCCGTCCAGTCCCGTGGACGGATCGGTGCCGAGCTCTGCCGCGACCTCTTCCGCGGGATAGAGCCAGGGGGTCGCGAGAACCCCCGGCTCCGCGGGAAGGGATTGTTCCGCGGAGACGTGTTCGGCGCCGCGGCCGTTGCTGTGCGTGCTCATGGGCGCTTCCCCTGATGCTCGAGGATGGTAACCCATGGTAACAACGCCCGGCCGCGCAGCAGTACGTTGTGCGGGTCCGAAGCGTGCGCCGGGGTGAACTGCTTTGGTTATCCGTTCCGACTCGGGCAGGGTATAGACGTGCCTGATTCCCCCGCTGATCCGCCCCGGCCGCAGCAGCCCGCCGACGGGCGGCTGCCGCGCGGGTTCGCCGCGCTCAAAAAGACCGCGCCCGGGCTGCTGGCGGCTGCGGCCGCCGTCGCCCTGTCCTTCCTGCTGCATCTGCTGGTTCCGGCTGTCCCGGTACTTACTGCTGCGGTGATCCTGGGACTGGTGGCCGCAAACCTGCCCGGTGCGGCCGCGGCAACAACCGGTCCGCTTAAGCCGGGGCTGGCGCTGGCTGCGCGGAGATTCCTGCGTATCGGCATTGTTCTGCTCGGGCTTAAGGTGTCGCTGGTGGACATTGCCGGCCTGGGGTTCGGTGCACTCGGGTTGGTTGTCCTTCTGGTCCTCACGGCCTTTGCCGGCACCTACGCCATCTGCAGGATGTTCCGGCTCCCCGGAGACGAACCGCTGCTGATCGCTGCAGGATTCTCCATCTGCGGTGTCTCCGCGATTGGGGCCGTTGCTGCCGCCCGCCGGTCCCGCAGCGGGGACACCGTGGTGCCGATTGCCCTGGTGACCCTCTGCGGAACCCTGGCCATCGCCGCCCTGCCGGTGGCCGGAGCGTTGCTCCGCCTTGACCCGGTGGTTTTCGGTACCTGGGCCGGCGCATCAGTGCATGATGTCGGCCAGGTAGTGGCCACGGCGCAGACGGCCGGCACCGCTGCGCTGGCCGCCGCGGTAGTGGTCAAGCTGGCCCGGGTGGTGCTGTTGGCGCCCATGACAGCCGCGGTGGGACTGCAGGCCCGCCGCGCGGACCGCGCCTCCGGCTCCGGGGCGGGTCCGCGGCCGCCGCTGGTTCCCCTGTTTGTGCTCGGCTTCCTCGCCCTCATCCTCGTGCGTACCTTCGGGCTGCTGCCTGCACCGGCACTGGAGGTGGCATCCGTGCTCCAGGAACTGCTTTTTGCCGCCGCCCTGTTCGGACTGGGCGCCGGGGTGCGGGTCCGGGCGCTCTTTGCTTCCGGCATCCGTGCCGTCGCCGCCGCCCTGGCATCCTGGGCGCTGGTGGCGGGGCTGGGGCTGGGCGTGGCGGTGGCCATTACCGGCTGACCGAAGGCAGCTCAGGCAGCTGGTGCATCCGGTGCAGGGAAAGGACCGGAGGCGCCGGGGAACGCACTGCCGGTAGCGGCGCCGGCAGGCCGGAATCCGCCCCTCTACTTGTGGCTGGGATGCACGCCGCCTAGTGTCCAACGAGGAGGAGCACAGCCATCCCATCAGGAACGGAAGGCGGGTTTCCGCGCGCCGTGGATTGGAGCCTGAATGGCCTCGGATGCCCGCCTGCCCGGAATGCTTCCGGACTCCGCGCACCCTTCCGGCACTGACGCAGGACGTCGCCGCGACCGGCGTGCAGGACGTCGCCCGGGCCGACCCGCAGACGGACCGGGAACCCGGCTGACCTTTGCCGCCCGCCTGCCGGCGGCGGCCGGACTGGTCTTCTGCGGGATTGCGGCCTGGTCCGTGATCGGCAATCTGCTCAGCCCGCACTACGGGTTTTCGCAGTATCCCCGGGGGTGGGCCGCAGCAGCTGCCGGCGCCGTCCTGGTCCTGATGGCCGGGCTGTACCTGCTGCAACAACGGAGTACCGGTGCGCTCTCCCGGCACCGCGGGCTGCGGAACCTGATGCGCGTGATCCTGTGGGCAGGTCTTTTTGCGCTGCAGGTCCGGCTGGTGTTTGCCGTGCGTCTGCCGGCGGACTGGGATTCCCATGCTGTTTTTGAATCCGCTGCCGGGTTGGCCCAGGGCACACAAACAGCGCTCTCCTCCTATTTCGGCATCAACCCGAACAACACCCTGCTGGCGCTGCTGCTGTCCGCCTACCTCCGCTTCGTCACTGCCCTGGGCGTGACGGACCTTGAGATGGCCGCCGCGTTCCTGAACGCCGTCGTCCTCTTTGCCGTAACGGTGCTGACGTACTGGGCGGCGCGGATGCTGGCCGGCACCAGCGCCGCCGTGCTGGCACTGCTGCCGCTGGGCATCTTTGTGCTCTTTTCCCCGTGGGCGGGAGTGCTCTATTCGGACACCGTGGGGATGGTGTTCCCCATCCTGATCCTCTGCCTGCTGCTTGCCGCCTGCCGCAGCGGGCACTGGCAGGTCCGGATACCTCTGTGGATCCTTGCCGGCGCTGCCGGTGCAGTGGGCTACGGCATCAAGCCCACCGTACTCATCTGCCTGGTGGCCGCCGGCCTCACTGCCCTCTGCCTCCTGCCCGGCAGGCAGGGTACTGCCGGCCTCCTGGCGGGACTTGCTGTGGTCACGGGCAGTTTCCTCGCGGCATACGCAGGCATCAGCACCTTTGAGCGGAACAGCGCCGCGGTGCCGGACACGGACCGCGCCCTGCCCGCCACCCATTTCCTCAAGGTGGGCGCCCAGCAGGCACCCGGGCCGCACGGGCCGTACTACGGCAGCTACAACCAGTCCGATGCCGAAACAACGGTGCAGATTGCAGACCCGCAGGAGAGGTTCCGGCATGGCCTGGACGTTTATGCTGCCCGGGTCCAGACCATGGGACCGGCAGGCTACGCGGGGTTCCTCAACCACAAACTGCTGTGGATCACCGGCGACGGGTCCTTTTTTACCTGGGGTGAAGGCACCGTTGACGGCAACGGCTTTGTCTCCGACAACCCGGCAGACCAGGCCATCCAGGACTTCTTCGGCAATACCCGGCCCCATTTCCCCTGGACGCTGTCACTGTGGCAGGGAACCTGGTTCCTGCTCCTCGCCCTCGCCGCGGTGCCGCTGGCGCTCCGGACCCCGGTCCTGCTGCGCCCGGAACTCTCCGCCGTGCGGATAGCGCTGCTGGGCCTGCTGCTGTTCCTGCTGCTCTCGGAAGCGAGGTCCCGTTTCCTGTACCTCTACGCCCCGTATTTCATTCTCCTGGCCGTTGTCTCCTTTCAGGCACTCGGCCGCCGTTTCCTGCCGGCGCGCACCGGACAGGACCCCGCTCGACACCGCGGCCCGGCGCGCACCGGACGGGCCGCCGGACGCGCTAAGCACGGTGAAGGTGATTGAATGAACAAGTGTCCAACCAGAATCTGAGCCGTGACGAAGCCGCCCGGCGCTCCCGCCTGCTGTCCGTGACCTCCTACAACGTCCATCTGGACCTTGGTAATGCCGAAGATGCCGGCGCCGCCGGTTTCCGGTCCACCAGCACCATCGTGTTCAGTTGTTCCGAACCCGGGGCGGCCACCTTCCTTGATTTCATCCACGGCGGGATCTCCTCCGTGGTGCTGAACGGCCGGGAGCTGGACCTCGCCACCGCCGTGGACTCCTCGCGCATCCATCTGCCCGGCCTGCAGGCAGAAAACACCGTCACCGTGGACGGTACGGCGCTGTACAGCCGCAGCGGCGAGGGCCTGCACCGTTTCGTTGACCCGGCTGACGGGCAGACGTACCTGTACACGCAGTACGAACCCGCCGACGCCCGCCGGGTGTTCGCCAATTTCGAACAGCCGGACCTGAAGGCCTCCTTCAGCTTTTCCGTCACAGCCCCGGCCGGCTGGCACGTAGCCTCCAACGGTAGCGAAACCTCCCGCACGCAGACGGACGACGGCGGCCTGAGCCGCTGGGAGTTCGCGCCCACCCAGCGCATTTCCACCTACATCACCACCGTGCTGGCCGGCCCGTACCACCGGGCCGAAGACCAGTGGTCGATGACACTGCAGGACGGTTCGGAGCTGCAGGTGCCGCTGGCGGCCTATTGCCGGTCTTCCCTGGCGGAGTACTTTGATCCGGAGAACATCTTTGCGGTCACCAAACGGGGCCTGGACTATTTCCACCGCCTCTTTGCCTTCCCCTACCCGTTCGGGAAATACGACCAGGCCTTTGTTCCCGAGTACAACCTGGGGGCCATGGAAAACCCGGGCCTGGTGACCTTCACCGAGGCGTATGTCTTCCGCTCCCGGGCCACGGAAGCCCAGTACGAGGCACGCGCCAACACCATCCTCCACGAGATGGCCCACATGTGGTTCGGCGATCTGGTCACCATGGCGTGGTGGGATGATCTGTGGCTCAAGGAGTCCTTCGCCGACTACATGGGCGCCCTCGCGGTGGACCGCGCCACGGATTTCACCAATTCCTGGGTGAGCTTCGCGAACCGGCGCAAGGCCTGGGCCTACGTCCAGGACCAGCTGCCCACCACGCACCCCATCGTCGCTGACATCCCGAACCTGGAAGCAGCAAAACAGAACTTCGATGGCATCACCTACGCCAAGGGCGCTTCGGTGCTCAAACAGCTGGTGGCCTACGTAGGGTTCGACACGTTCATCGAAGCGGCACGCGGTTACTTCCGCGACCATGCCTTCGGCAACACCACGCTGGCGGACCTGCTGGCTGCCCTGGAAGCGGCTTCCGGCCGGGACATGGGCCAGTGGTCGCGGCAGTGGCTGCAGACCGCCGGGGTGCCGGTACTGGTGCCGGAGACGGAGACCGACGACGCCGGGAACTATACCTCGGTAGTGATCCGCCAGAACGCACCGGATCCGGTGAGCGGGGAACAGGTTCCGCGGCCGCACCGGCTCCGCATCGGGCTGTACAACTTTGACGACGCCGGGTTCCTGATCCGCACCGACAGCATTGAACTGGATGTGGCGGGCGCCCGGACCGAGGTCCCCGAGCTGACCGGTCGGCGCCGCCCGGCACTGCTGCTGCTCAATGACGAGGATCTGACGTACGCGAAGATCCGCTTTGACCAGCAGTCACTGCTGACGCTGATGGATTCCCTGCACCGCCTCACCGATCCCCTGGCCCGGGCAATCAGCCTCTCCGCCCTGTGGAACAGCGTCCGCGACGGTGTACTCAGTGCGCGCGACTACGTCCGGCTCATCCAGCGCGTGGCCCCGCAGGAGTCCGGTGCAGGGGTGCTGCAGGTCCTGCTGGACAACGCGCTCTCCGCCGTGGACTACTACGCGCCTGCTTCGCTCCGCGGAGAGCTGCGCGAGGAGCTCTATGCCGCCATGGTTTCCGCACTCCACGCTGCCGAGCCGGGCAGCGACCGCCAGGTCATCTGGGCCCGTGCTGCTGCGGCAGCCGGACGCCGCAGCAGCACCCATCATCAGCTGCTGCGGGGATTGCTGGACGGCAGTACCGGCATCAGCGGGCTGACCGTTGATTCCGATCTGCGGTGGCGCCTGTGGCTGGCCCTGGCGGCGACCGGGCTGGCGAACCGTGCGGAACTGAACGCGGAGCTGGAACGGGACAACACGGCGTCGGGCCGCGTGGGGTACACCACCGCTGCCGCAGCCTTCCCCGAGCCGGCGGTCAAGGACTCGGCCTGGCAGGCCGCCGTTCATTCGGATGCCCTGTCCAATGAGCTGCTTTCGGCCACCATTGCCGGCTTTACGCTCGGCAGCCACGAGTTGCTGGACGGCTACACAGAGGATTACTTCTCCTCCCTGGCCGGAGTATGGGCAGGCCGCAGCATCGAGCTGGCCTCTCGTGTGGTGGGCGGACTGTATCCCGGCCACCAGGACGCGCTGCCCGGCACTGTCCCGGCGGACCACCCGGTAGTGCAGAAATCCGTGGAGTGGCTGGAGCTGCATCCCGACGCACCGGCAGCCCTCCGCCGGATCATCATCGAAGCGCAGGACCAGCTGCTGCGATCGCTGCGGGTGCAGGCCGCCGCGCAGTGACGCCGGAAGGGCAGTGACGCTGGAGGGGCAGTGACGCTGGAGGCGCAGTGTGAACCTGAAGGGCAGCGACGCTAGGGCGCTGCCCGCTTGGCGACCGTCAGGAGTACAGCCGAATCCTCCAGGGCCTTCAGGGAGTGCCGCGCCTGCGGCACAATCAGCAGGTCCCCGGCGGAACCGTCCCAGGTGATGCCTTCGGAAATCAGGCTGACCCTGCCCTTGAGCACGTGGACGGTCGCCTCCCCCGGGTTCTCATGCTCATCGAGCATGAACCCTGCCTGCAGGGCGATGACTGTCTGGCGCAGGACGTGTTCGTGTCCCCCGTAGACCGTGGCGGCACTGCGTCCGCTGGACGCCTGGCGGGCGGTTTCCATCTGCCGGCGGGCGAGGGCAGTGAGTGACTTTTTCTCCATGGCCGCAGTCTAGGCCCGGTACCGGCGGCCGGGGTAGCATCCAGCCCGCCCGCACTGCACCGTGGCCACTCTGCCCCGCGGCCGTACCGCGGATCAGGGTACCCGGTTCAGCCACTCCGGCGTGTTGAACTTTTCCTTGACCTTTTCTTCGGCGAGAGCCATCTCTTCCTCGCTGATACCAGCCTGCACGGCACCGTACCGGGTGGTGAAAGTGTCCATCATGGTGGCAATGATGTCTTCGCGCGAGAGACCGGTCTGGCGCTTGAGGGGATCCACCCGCTTTTTCGCGCTGGTGGTGCCCTTGTCGGAGAGCTTTTCCTTGCCGATCCGCAGCACCTCCACCATCTTGTCCGCATCGATGTTGTAGGACATGGTGACGTGGTGCAGCATGCCGCCGCTGCTGAAGCGCTTCTGGGCGGCTCCGCCGATCTTGCCCTGCTCCGTGGCCATGTCGTTGAGCGGTACGTACCAGGCCTGGATGCCGAGCTTCTTCAGGGATTCCATCACCCAGGCGTCGAGGAACGGGTAGGAATCGGCGAAGCTGAGCCCGTCCACCAGGGACTGCGGAACATAGATCGAATAGGTGATGGCGTTGCCGTGCTCCATGAACATTGCCCCGCCGCCGGTAATGCGGCGGACCACCGTAACACCGTGGCGCCGGGCGCCTTCGGGGTCCACTTCATTCTTCAATGACTGGAAGCTGCCAATAACCACTGAGGGCGATTCCCACTCCCAGAACCGGAGGGTGGGATTCCGGTGGCCCGTGCCCACTTCCTCGGCCAGCACTTCGTCCATGGCCACGTGCATATGCGTGGACAGCGGCGTGGGGGGAATGATTTCCCACTGGTGGTCACCCCAGCCGGTTGCCTTCCCCAAGGCGCGGCGCACCGCGGTGGCTACGGCCTCCGGAGAGAAACCGAAGAGCACTGCGTCGGGGGCCAGGCGCGCATGCACGGCGGCGGCAATCTCACCGAACGGGGTTTCGGCCGGGAGGCCCTCCAGGGCCGCGTTGATATCCAGCAGGGCTTCGTCCGGTTCCAGGAAGAAGTCTCCGCCCAGGGACACGTTAGCCAGCCGGCCGTCGCGGACGTCCAAATCCACCACCACGAGCTTGCCACCGGGAACCTTATATTCCCCGTGCCGCCGCGTGCCGTGCTGTTCTTCGCTTGCCATCAAGGACTCCTCTGCTGGAACCGGTGCCGGAACCGGTCGGCCCCGTGACGGGGAAAGGCCCGCCGGGCAGATGCCGACGGACCTTTCTCCAAGTAATGCTCTTTATCCCAAATGGGTTACTTCTTGGCGCCGAAGCCCTTGAAGCGGGCGTTGAAGCGCTCCACGCGGCCGGCGGAGTCCATGATGCGCTGCTTGCCCGTGTAGAACGGGTGCGATGCGGAGGAGATTTCCACCTCGATGAGGGGGTAGGTGTTTCCGTCTTCCCACTCGATCGTCTTGGAGGAGGTGGCGGTGGAGGCCGTCAGGAAAGCGGTGTCGGACGCCAGGTCACGGAAGACAACCGGTGCATACTTGGGGTGGATATCAGACTTCACAGTTTTACCTTCTTTTGGTACCTGGATTTTGCCAGGCACAGGTGGTTAAAAGCTTTAGCGGCCGGAGTTTTCGGCCAGCAACCCATACTAGCGCATCAGCGCCTCCGCATGGAAACGGTTTCCGGGCGCGGCGTCAGGGAGCAGGGACGGTGCCCCACTGCGAGTTTACCGCCGTAATCCGCGAGGATATGCCCTGGTTCAGCCCGAGAACTTCAATTCGCACCGGCCGGTAGTAGTCATCCAGGAAAAGGGTGAAGGAGCCGGCCGGTATTTCCGCTCCGGAAGCCGGGTCCGGCGGCGTCTCCCGGCCTGCGGTGTCGAAGCTGCCACTGATCCGGGTGAAGAGCGCGCCGTCCAGCGGTGCGGCATATGCCACCTCCACCGGCCCGGCCGAGGCCACCATTCCCGCTAAGCGCTCCGGCCGGACTGTCAGTTCGGCGGCGTTTGCCATCACCGCTGCATACGCTTCTTCCGCCGTACCGTCGGGATTCGCCGATACGGCTGAGCCCGCCTGGCGTAACTCCCTGCGCCCCTCCCGGATACTCACGTGAACGTCCAGCTCTTCGTTGTTCAGCTCCAGGGCAAACTCCGGGGTGGTGGCGAAGGCAACGGTGTAGGTGCCCGCCGGCAGCCAGCTGGTCTCCGTTTCCAGGGTTTGCACTGCTCCCCCGCCGGCAGCCATGGCGGCGGACAGGCACTCCCCGGCTTCGGCAGCGGGCATGGGCGCCGTGTCACGGCGCAGCAGCCACTGGCAGGCGTCCTGCACAGGCGCGGGCATGCCGGCCTGGCTGCCGGTGACGCCCACGCGGGCGGGGGTGGTGGGTGTTGGCTGAACCGGTGTGGGGACCGGCGTCTCTGTCGGACGCGGGGCAGCCGTGCGGGGTTGAAGGGGGGTGGCTGAGGCCGATTCCTCGCGGGCACGCAGCTGGTCCGCTGTCGGCCCGCAGGCTGAAAGGGGAAGGAGCAGGGCAGCGGCGAGGGCCAGAGCAAGGCCCGGGCTGGCGATCGCACGGCTTTCCATGGCGGCTCCACTGGCTTTTCCAACTGACTGGCTGGGCACAGTCTGGCACCTGGGCCGCCTCAGGGTAAGAGCAAAGCGCTTGGCGGGCCTCTACGGCCGGCACTCCCAAAAGGCCACGGCACTGGCGGCTGCCACGTTCAGGGAGTCGACGCCGCCGCTCATCGGGATGCGCACGGCCAGGTCCACACCTGCAAGGGTGCTCCCGGACAGTCCGTCCCCTTCGGTGCCGAGGATCAGTGCAAGGCGTTCGTCGCGGCGTGCGCTGAGTTCATCCAGGGTCAGGGAATCCTCGCGCAGGGCCAGCGCCGCAGTGACAAAGCCGGCGTCCCGCAGCTGGGTGAGCTGGCCGGGCCAGTCCGTCAGGCGTACCCACGGGACCTGGAACACGGTACCCATGCTGACCCGGATGGCACGCCGGTACAGCGGATCGGCGCAGCGCGGCGTCACCAGCACCGCGTCGACCTGCAGTGCCGCGGCGGAGCGGAAGATCGCTCCGATATTGGTGTGATCGACAATGTCTTCCAGAACGGCAACGCGCCGTGCGGTGGACAGCAGTGCGGCCAGGTCCAGCGGGGCAGGCCGTTCCATTGCGGCGAGGGCACCGCGGTGCAGATGGAAGCCGGTAATTTCCTCGAGGATGTCCGCCGTGCCGACAAAGGCCGGAACCTCGGGGAAACGGTCCAGGATGTCCTGCAGGTCCGGCAGCCACTTCTCCGCGAGGAAGAAGGACCTCGGCCGGTGGCCGGCGTCGACCGCCCGGCGCAGTACCTTGGAGGACTCGGCAATGTACATGCCCTCAACAGGCTCCCTGCGGCGCCGCAGGGAGGTGTCCGTGAGGGAGGTGTAGTCGCTGACGCGCGGATCGTCGGCGGAGCTTAGGTACTCAAGGCTCACCCGTGCACCGGTCCTAGCTGCGGCGTGCGGTGGCGAAGTACCGGCCGCCGTCGCGGCGCAGCTCCAAAGGCAGGTCGAAGGCGGTGCTCAGGTGCTCCTCGGTAAAGACGTCGTCAATGGGACCTGCTGCCACTACCCCGCCGTCGCGCAGCAGCAGCGCGTGCGTAAAGCCGGTGGGCACTTCCTCGAGGTGGTGGGTGACCAGCACCATGGCGGGGGCTTCCTCGTCCCTGGCCAGTTCCCCGAGATGGAAGAGCAGGTCTTCGCGGCCGGCCAGGTCCAGGCCCGCGGCCGGCTCATCCAGCAGGAGCAGTTCGGGGTCCGTCATCAGGGCGCGGGCAATCTGCACACGCTTGCGTTCGCCTTCGCTGAGCGAGGAGAACCGGCGGTTCATAAAGGTGGACATGCCCCAGTCATGCAGCAGGCGGAAGGCGCGGCGTTCGTCCAGTTTTTCGTACTTTTCCCGCCAGCGGCCGGTCATGCCGTAGGAGGCGGTCAGCACGACATTAAGAACTGTTTCGTCCTCGGGAATCTGCCCGGCCAGGGCAGCCGAAGCCAGGCCGATGCGGGGGCGGAGTTCAAAAACGTCGACGGCCCCCAGCACCTCCTCGAGGATCCCCGCGACGCCGCGGGTGGGGTGCATCCGGCCGCCGGCAACCTGCAGGAGCGTGGTTTTACCGGCGCCGTTGGGTCCCATGATGACCCAGCGTTCCCCCTCCTTGACCTGCCAGTTCACGCCGTCCAACAGGGCCTTGCCGCCGCGAACCACGCTCACGCCGGCAAATTCAAGAACATCACTCATAGCACTAGACACTAGGCTAAAGAAAGGGACATTGGCGAAACGATACGCCGCAGCGGCCGCTCCGAGGACGGCCGGGGAACCCCGTACCCACCAGGTACCTACGCCTGCCAAGCAGAACGGATGCCATGCCGAACGCCCCCGAATACAGTGTTGTCAGCTACGGACGGGAGATCTCCGACGCCTACCTCGGCACGGTCCAAGGCGCGGTTACGGGCCTGGGAGCGCGGATCCTTGAACTGGAGAACACGGGCGGAGACGGGTACACGGTGTGCAAGCTGTACGTCGGGTACGACGGCGGCCTGGACCGCCTGCGCGCCGCCGTCGCCACCGCGGCGGCGTCGGTGGATGTCCGTGCCGGAGGAGAGCAGAGCGCGGTGGTGCCTCCGTCGCTGCTGCAGGAGGCGCGGAAGCTGCTGGTCATGGATGTCGACTCCACCCTGATCCGCCAGGAAGTTATTGAATTGCTGGCAGCCCACGCCGGTCGCGAAGCGGAGGTGGCGGCCGTGACCGAGGCCGCAATGCGCGGGGAACTGGATTTTGCCGCCAGCCTGCATGCCCGGGTCAAAACCCTGGCCGGACTGCCGGCGTCCGTCATTGACGAGGTGGGGGCCCGGATTGAGCTCTCTGTTGGTGCCGAGGCTCTGGTGAAGGAATTCCTGGCCGCAGGCCACGGTGTGGCAGTGGTGTCCGGCGGCTTCAGCCAGGTCCTGGAGCCGCTGGCCGCCCGGCTCCAGCTGACGTTCTCACGCGCAAACCTGTTGGAAATCGAGGACGGCGTACTGACGGGCAGGGTCAGTGGCGCCGTGGTGGACCGCGCGGTCAAAGCACGGTCGCTGGCCGAATGGTCCGATCAGCTTGGTGTCGCCCGGGAGCATACGGTTGCTGTGGGCGACGGTGCCAATGACCTGGACATGCTGGCGGCGGCCGCACTGGGCGTGGCGTTCAACGCCAAACCGACCGTGCAGGCCGCCGCGGATGCCGTGCTGAACCTGCCCAACCTGGACGTGGTGCAGCACTTTGTGAAGCTCTAGGCGGTCTCGCCGGCCTTCAGGTAGTCGGCCCCGCCCACATACTCGGTATGCCCTGAGGGAACGTCCGCGGTAGCCATGCGGGCCACTTCGGCACCGAACTCAGCCACCGAGTACAGCTTGCCGGCTTCCTCGCGGCGGGCCTCGATGGCTCCGGGATTGGCGCGGTCCAGCAGGGTGGCGGTGACGGTCCCCTCGATCATGTCGCCGGAGACAACCACCAGCGAGATGCCCTTCCTCTCGAGGTCCGGCAGCAGTGCCCGCAGGGCGTCCTCGCCGGCACGCTTGCTCAGCGCCACTGCCTCGTATTCGGGCATGGTGGGCACTGACTTGATGAAGTGCGCCTGGTGGCTGGTCACAAAGACCACCCGGGAACCGGCGGGCATCACGTCCAGGGCCGCCTTAAGCATGTTGACCTGCGCGTCGCGGTTCAGCTTCAGCGCGTAATCCTCTCCCATGCCGGTTTCCATGCCGCCGGAGGCATTCAGCACCAGGACGTCGAGTCCGCCGAAACTGTCCTGCGCCGCGGCGACCAGGGCGGCGGGGCCTTCGGGGACGGTCAGGTCCGCACCCACGGCGACAGCGCGGCCGCCGTCGGCCTCAATGGCCGCAACCACTTTGTTGGCGCGGGGCGCCTTCTGACGGTAGTTGACGACGACGCCGGCGCCCTCAGCGGCGAGGAACTTCGCCACCTCGGCTCCGATACCGCGTGAGGATCCGGTGACGATGGCGGCTTTGCCCTCCAGCAGGCCCATGGGAACTCCTTTTTGTGGAAAGTATCTAAGTGTTGTGCTCCAAAGCCCATCCTGCCAGCCGCCGGTCCCGGGAACAGTTGAGGAAACCTCCAACGAATCCGGGACCGGCCATTACCTGCGGCTAATGGCCCATGCCCAGGCCGCCGTCGACCGGGATGACCGCACCGGAAATGTACCCCGCTTCGCTGCCGGCAATCCAGCGCACCACGTTGGCCACTTCCTCGGGCTCGGCAAACCGGCCCGCGGGAATGGAGGAAAGATAGTTCTTCTGTGTGTCCTCGGGCAGGGCCTTGGTCATGTCGGTGTTGATGAATCCCGGTGCCACAACGTTGGCAGTGATGTTCCGGGAACCCAGTTCCCGGGTAAGTGACCGTGCGATGCCGATCAGGCCGGCTTTGGAGGCTGCGTAGTTGATCTGCCCGGGCGAGCCGTAGAGTCCCACCACCGAGGAGATCAGCACTACGCGGCCTTTTTTCATCCGCAGCATGCCCTTGGATGCGCGCTTGATCACACGGAAGGCGCCCGTCAGGTTGGTGTCCACAACATCGGTGAAGTCGTCTTCGCTCATCCGCAGCAGCAGCGTGTCGCGGGTGATCCCGGCGTTGGCTACCAGAACCTCGACCGGCCCGTGCGCCGCCTCAACTTCGGTGAATGCGGCGTCCACGGATGCCATGTCCGTCACATCGGCCTTCACTCCCAGCATGCCGTCGGGCACTTCGCCGCTGCGGTACGTGATGGCAACCCGGTCGCCGCCGGCCAGGAAGGCCCGGGCAATTGCCAGCCCGATCCCGCGGTTTCCGCCGGTGACCAGGACGCTGCGGCCGGACTCGTGCTCTGGGGTGTTCTGCAACGGATATTCCTTCTTTCCACGTTCGGCAGGGGTGCTCCGATCCTACGTGGGACCGAATCAACTTCTACAACGCGGCCGGGAATGAGAGAATGGACGAACCTGTTTGGAGAGTGATGACAAAGCACACAAACCGCGGGGACGGCGTTCCCAGAATCACGGCCGCACCCACGCCGCACACTGATGAGATGCACGCCCGGATGGTCAAATACGGCGTGTCCATGGGCATCCGCGTCGTCTGCCTTTTCCTGCTGTTTTTTGTGCACGGATGGCTGCTGTGGGTGGTGATAGCGGGCGCCGTCGTTATCCCGTACTTTGCCGTCATCCTCGCCAACGGGGGTTCGGACACCAGGAACATGACCGCCTCGGACGCCATGATCTCGCAGCCTCCGGCTGCGGCGGTGGAGGCCCCGGCAGTGCCGGTATCCCCTGACCGGACTGAATCTCCCGAAACCAGCGTGGTGCAGGGCGAGATTATCGATAACGACGACGAAGACAAGGCTCCGCCCACCGCATGAACCTCCTAGACTCACTCTCCGGTGCTCCGTCGCCCGATCAGGGGGCTCCCGTGTGCTCGCGGAAAGCCTGCCGGAATGATGCCCGCTGGCAGCTGCTGTGGAACAACCCCCGGATCCATACCCCGGAGCGAAGAAAAACCTGGCTCTCCTGCGAGGACCACCGCGGCTGGCTGGAAGACTACCTGCGGACCCGCGGGCTGTGGAAGGAAACCCTTCCGTTGGGAGCCGATGCGGGTTCCGGGGCAGCCGGAACCGATGAAGGCGGGCAGGCATAGATGTACCGCTTTCTTCTTTCCAGCCGCTGGCTCGGCTGGTTTGTGCTCGTCTGTATTTTTGCTGCCGCCTGCGCCTGGCTCGGGTCCTGGCAGATGGACCGCCGTGCGGCATCGCTGGCGGATACCAGCCGGATTGAGGCCAATTACGACGCCGCCCCGGTCCCCTATGCCGAGGCCGCGCGCTATTTCGACAGCTTTGAGGAATCCGCCGAATGGCTGCCGGTACGCCTGGAAGGCACCTACGATTCCTCGGAACTGCGGATTATCCGCAACCGGCCGCTGAACGGCCGCGCGGGTTATGAGGTGGTGGTGCCGCTGAAGCTTGATGACGGCACGGCTATCGCGGTGAACCGGGGCTGGCTGCCGATCGGCAATAACGAGGCAGGGCGGCCGGACACCATTCCGGCGGCCCCCGAAGGCCGGGTGAGCGTGGTGGCCCGCGTGAAGCCGGGGGAACCTGCCCTGGACCGCAGCGCACCGGAAGGGCAGCTTCCCTCCATTGACCTGGCGGCCTTCGGTGAGCAGCTGGACTACCCGCTGCACCAGGGATCCTACGGCCTGATGGCCGCCGAAGACCCCTCCGCAGCCGTTGTGCCCGAAGCCGCTCCGCGCCCCGAGGTAAATGAGGGCCTGCACCTTTCCTACGGCCTGCAGTGGTACGCCTTCGGCCTGATGATGTTTATCGGACTGGGCTATGCCGCCCGTCAGGAAGCCCTGAACCGCTATTACGGGCGGATCGAGGACGAGGACGAGGACGAGGACGACGACGAAACGATCTCCGCGCACCCGGCACCCTCCCGGCGCCGGCCGCCGCGCAAAAAGCGGCGCCCGACCGGTGAAGAGGAAGAGGACGCGATCCTGGACGCGCAGGGGCTGTAGCCGGTCCGGACCCGGCTACTGGTAGGAAATGAACCAGGGTTTGGGTGAGACGTCGGTGTACGTCTGTTCCGGCGTCAGAGTCGGCAGATCTTCGTCGTAGAAGTTCTTCCACCCGGGCCAGATCCCGGGCTGCAGGCCGGTCAGGAGCGTATTCCACGTCTCCAGTTTCTGCCCCGGGGTGCCATGGCCGTCGGCATGCAGGCTGACCGCAAGTTCGTCATGGCTGACGTCAACCTGGTCACGGTTGGTGATCATGGCGGTATTGAACTGGTGCAGCATAAATACCTTTTGCGGAAGGGCATGCTCCCGGGTCAGCTCCGCCAGCCAGCGGGCCGTCGCATTGATCTCCCCGGCGTCCACGGACCCTATCTGCTCCATGTGCCGCTGTCCCGGTGCGAGCCGCCATTCAGCGTCCAGAGCCAGCCCCACGGACGGACGTTGCAGCAGCTCCGTGTAGGTTTTGGCCTGATCCATGAACGTGCTGCGCCCGGGCTGCAGGTCCAGCACCACATACACACCGGCCGCTTCTGCAGCCTCAATCCACGGGAGCAGATCGGCTGCGGGGGTAACGCGGGAGTAGTTGCCGTCCGGACCGGCCTCGGCACTGGCCACGGTGGCGATAATCTCCAGGGCCGGAATGACCGGCTCAGCGCTATGCGGCTGGTATTGGGCCGCGGTGTCCTTGGCGCGCTGGATGGTTGCCGCAATCCCCTGCTCCCCCAGAACACCCAGGCTGCCCCCGCCGGGATGGCCGTAGAGGGCCACCATGCGCCGCTGGGGGAACACGGTCTGGCCACCGCCGGGGAGCTGGACACCCGTCCGGGCCACCGCTACGCGGTCCGCGAGGAGCTCGGGGGTGCCGAAGGCTTCACCGGCCGCAAAGACATCCGCGTCAGGACGCCCGTGCAGGAGCGCTACCGTGTCGGGGTCGGCCCGCGGGTCTCCGCCAGGCAGGCGGAGAACCGTGGCTCCGGCAGCCCGAGCCGTGGCCTCCGCGGCCGCAGCGAGGGGGCTGCCGTCACTGAGGAACACGGCGTCAGCCTTTTCTGCGGGAGCGGCAAAGTCCGGCAGCGCACCGGCGTCGTCGGTTAGTTCACGGTTCCCCAGTACCGGCTCCCAGCCGGCATCCGGGGTTCCGTAGGTCAGGACGGACGTGGTTCCCAGCCGGTCGAGTTCAGCGCGCAGGCCGTCCCTGGCTGCGGGATCCTCCCCGGCAGCATCGTCCACCTGCAGCAGGGGGATACCGAGCCTGGCGGCGTCCTCACCCGCTGCCGCCAGATGGGGCCCGCTACCGGCGGTGACCACGGCGACGGGGGCCGTGCGGAAAAAGGCGGCGCTGGCCGCCCGCGAGGCCGCTGCCGCACCGCCGTCGAAGAACCCGGTCCTGCCGTCCTCCTCTGTCAGCACCACGGCCGGAACCGCAGGGGTGTCCCCCGCCGCTGCACAGCCGCCGAGTGTGAGGCTCAGCGCCAGCGCCGAGCCGATCAGAAGCCGGGATCGCGGGACAGCGGACAGGACGGGCAGGGACGGGGAAAACGAACGGATGGCGCAGTGGCTTTCTGTAGTGCGGCGGCTGCGGGCGGCGGAAATCCGGCGGTGTGCCGGATCCGGGTCAGGCCAGCGTGACCAGGTCCAGGTAGTTTTCGTTCCAGTGGTCCTCGTCGCCGTCGGGCAGCAGGACCACGCGTTCGGGGTTCAGCGCGGCAACGGCACCCTCATCGTGGCTGACCATCACCACGGCCCCGGTGTAGTTGCTCAGGGCGCTCAGGATTTCCGCGCGTGAGGCCGGGTCCAGGTTGTTGGTCGGCTCGTCCAGAAGCAGCACGTTGGCGGAGGAGGCCACAATGGTAGCCAGCGCCAGGCGGGTTTTTTCACCGCCGGAGAGCACCCCGGCCTTCTTCTCGACGTCGTCGCCGCTGAACATAAAGGAACCCAGGACGCTGCGGACCTCGGCATCATCCATGTCCGGCGCCGAAGAGCGCATGTTTTCCAGGACGGTACGCTCGGTGTCCAAGGTTTCGTGTTCCTGGGCGTAGTAGCCCACCTTCAGGCCGTGGCCCGGAATGATCTTTCCGGTGTCGGGCTGGTCCACTCCGGCCAGCATCCGCAGCAGCGTGGTCTTACCGGCACCGTTCAGGCCCAGGATGACCACCTTGGAACCGCGGTCGATGGCCAGGTCCACGTCGGTGAAAATTTCCAGCGAGCCGTAGCTCTTGCTCAGGCCCTCGGCCATCATGGGGGTCTTCCCGCAGGGGGCCGGATCCGGGAAGCGCAGTGCGGCAACCCGGTCCGTGGCGCGGACGGCGTCGAGCCCGCCCATCAGGCGGTCCACGCGCTTGAGCATGCTCTGGGCGGCGGAGGCGCCGGAAGCGCGGGCCTTCATCTTGTTGGCCTGGGCCAGCAGGATGCCGGCCTTCTTCTCGGTATTGGCACGTTCACGCTTGCGGGCACGCTCGTCGGTCTCGCGCTGAATCTTGTAGCGCTTCCAATCCATGTTGTAAATGTCGATGGTGGCGCGGTTGGCGTCCAGGCTGAAGACCTTGTTGACGGTGGCTTCGAGCAGTTCCGTGTCGTGGCTGATCACAATCAGGCCGCCGGTGTGGTTCTTCAGGAATTCCCGCAGCCAGGCAATGGAATCAGCGTCAAGGTGGTTAGTGGGCTCATCGAGCAGCATGGTGTCAGCGTCGGAATAAAGGATCCGGGCCAGCTCCACGCGGCGGCGCTGGCCGCCGGAGAGGGTGCTCAGCGGCTGGTTCAGCAGCCGGTCCGGCAGCGCCAGGTTGGCGCAGATGGTGGCTGCTTCGGACTCGGCGGCGTACCCGCCGGCGGAAAGGAACTCCGCCTCGAGCCGGTCGTAGCGGTTCATGGCCTTCGAGGAGATCTTCGGGTCATCGCTGGCCATCTCGTCCTGGCACTTCTTCAGCTGCGCGGAAACCTTGTCCAACCCGCGGGCGGAAAGGATCCTGTCGCGGCCCAGCTGCTCCATGTCCGGGGTCCGCGGATCCTGGGGCAGGTAGCCGATCTCGCCGACCCGCTTCACATGTCCCGCGGCAGGCAGTGCCTCGCCGGCGAGGACCTTGGTGAGCGTGGTCTTCCCGGCGCCGTTACGGCCCACGAGGCCGATCTTGTCTCCCTTGTCCACACGGAAAGAAACCGCTTCCATGAGAAGGCGTGCGCCTGCGCGCAGCTCGAGACCAGATACGGAAATCACTCAGTGGACCTTTCGAAGGTTTTTGGTGTTGCTTGATGACGCTGCGCGGGGCGCGGGCCTCGTACCGGGTGGGAATCCACCGAGGCGGGGAGGGTCACAGGGACCGGTTGGGAAGGCCTTGTTGGCCGGAACAGCCTTCCCAGTCTAGCCGCACGGACCGTTTTGTAGAAAACCTCCAATGGAATCGCGTCTGCGCGCCGCTAATGTTCGGAACGCGGGACGGTTCGGTTTTCTTCCAACTTCGGAAAGTGCAGCGATGAACAACACACGGGCAAATGCGGCGGATCCAACTCCCGCAGCAGGCAGCGGTCCTGCCACAGCAAAGACCTCCCCCGACGGCGGAGCACAAGCGGCAGCAGGTGCCCATCAGGGCCGGGAGCGCCGCGCTCCGCGACGGTCCTGGACCCCCACCGACCTGTCACTGATAGCCGTCTTCGCTGCACTGACGGCTGTGTTCTCCATTCTTCCCGGCATTCCACTGGGCGCCGGTGTGCCCCTGACGCTCCAGACCCTGGCCGTTATGCTGACCGGAATGATTCTCGGTCCCGGCCGCGGTGCGGCAGCGGTGGGGCTGTTTCTGCTCGCCGGGCTGGCGGGCCTTCCGGTGTTCAGCGGGTTCCGCGGCGGATTGGGAGTCCTGGCCGCACCGTCAGCCGGATACCTGCTGTCCTTTCCCATAGCGGCATTTGTTGTGGGCGTCCTGTCCGCGGTGGTGCTGCGCCGGATCAGCCGGGCGCGGTATGTGTGGCTTTTCGCCGCCGCCATAACAACCAGTTTCCTTGTGGTCCACCCGGCCGGGATCACCGGCCTGATGGTTAACGCACACCTGGACTTCAGCGCGGCGCTGGCCGCTGACATGGCCTTCTGGCCCGGCGACGTACTGAAGAACCTGTTGGCTGCAGCCGTGGCGGTCAGCGTTTTCAAGGCCTTCCCCGGGATGGCCCCGGCCAGCCGCCGGACACGGCGCTGATGCCTCGGATCCTGCTGCAGGACGTCAGCGTTCTGCCGGCATCTCCAGGAACGGATGCAGAACCGCCGCCCATTCTGCATCCGTTCTCCCTGGAACTGGCCGGCCCCCGCACAGCGGTGATCGGCGCCAACGGATCCGGCAAATCGACCCTGCTGAAACTCCTCAACGGTTTGGTCCTGCCGGACACCGGGTCCGTCACCGTGGACGGACTGGACACGGCTCACAAGGGTGCGGCCGTGCGGCGCCGGGTCGGCTTTGTCTTCACGGATCCGCTCTCACAGCTGGTTATGCCGACCGGCAGGGACGACGTCGAGCTGTCACTGCGTGCCTCGGTGCCGGGCCGTGCCGCGAGGCGGCACACAGCAGAAGCCCGGCTGGCTTCGCTGGGCCTGCTGGACCTGGCGGACAGAAGTATCTATGACCTATCCGGCGGTGAGCGCCAGCTGATGGCACTGGCCTCCGTACTCGCGGTGGAGCCGGACATCCTGGTTGCGGATGAGCCCAGCACGCTGCTTGACCTGCGCAACACTGCACGCCTTCGCGGGATCTTTTCCTCGCTCCCGCAACAGGTCATCTACACCACGCACGATCTGGAGTTCGCCGCCGACGCGGACCGCGTCATTGTGATGGAGAACGGTTCGGTGGTGTTCGACGGCGGTCCGCAGGAAGCCATAGCCGCCTACCGGGCGCTGGCCCTCGGAGTGCGGTGAGGCGCCGGGCCGGCCGCGCGGCGGCAACCGACCTCCTTGGCGGCTACACGGAGGGATGTTCCCTGGTCCACTCGGCGCCCCTGTGGACCAAAGCCGCAGTGCTGGTGGCACTGTCCGTCACGGTGCTGGTGTTCTTCTCCCCCACTGTGCTGGGTGCCGCCGCGGTGCTGGTTGCCCTGCTTTACGCCGCAGCCGGGCTGCTGCGCCGGATCTGGCAGCCGTTGCGGCTGATGTGGCCGCTGCTGGTGCTGCTCGGTGCGTTCCAGATCTGGTCCGCCGGGCCGGTAACCGCGGTGCTGGTGACCGGCAATATCGTGATCTGTGTTGTTGCCGCCCGGCTGCTGACCCTCACCACCTCTCCCCAGGAGCTGCTGGACGGGCTTGTGTCGCTGGCGCGGCCGCTGCGCTTTGCCGGTGCCGACCCGGAACGGTTTGGACTCACGCTGGCCCTGATGCTGCGCAGCATTCCGTTCCTGCTGGGGTCCGCCAGGGACGTGCGGGAATCCGCAATGGCCCGCGGGCTGGAGCGCAATCCGCGGGCGTTGACGGTGCCGGTGGTCATCCGTTCAGTGGCGTACGCCAGGCAGACCGGAGATGCCCTCGCCGCACGCGGCCTGGGCGAAGCGTCACCGTCCCGGGAGAGACGGGTCCCGGAACGGAAGCATGCTGACGGCCGGGGATAATCGGGTTCATGAGTTTTAACGAAAATGCACAGCTGGATTCCTCGCGCGTCAGTGACCGGCGGGGCAAAGGCAGGGGGCTCGCCGTCGGCGGCGGCCTCGGCGGCGGATTGCTGCTGATCCTGTCCCTGTTCTTCGGTTCGGATGTCATCGACGGCCTGGGACTGAGCGACGGCGGGTCCGTGGCCGCCGGGCAGGGGCAGTCCGAAAGTATCGACACGTGCCTGAACGGCGGGGACGCCAACGCACGGCTGGACTGCCGCATTCTGGGAACGGCCGAGAGCCTGGACAGCTTCTGGGCGCCGTACCTGGCGGACTATGGCACGGAATACACAGAGCCGGGCGTGGTGCTTTTCACCGACCGGACCGCCACCGCCTGCGGCTCAGCAACCAGTGCAGTTGGCCCCTTCTACTGCCCGGCTGATCAGCAAACCTATTACGACACTGCTTTCTTCTCCGATCTGGTCAGCAACTACGGATCTTCCGGCGGACCGCTGGCACAGGAATACGTGGTTGCTCACGAGTTCGGTCACCATGTCCAACAGCTCACCGGCTCTTCCGCAGGCCGGAACGCGGATCCGCAGGGCCCTGAGTCCGCATCCGTGCGCACCGAACTGCAGGCGGACTGCTATGCCGGTCTCTGGGCCCGCCACGCGGCTTCACAGCCCGCGCCCGGCGGCGGGGAGCCGTTCCTCGCTCCGTTTACCGAGAGGGACATCAGCGATGCTCTCTCCGCCGCCTCGGCCGTGGGCGATGACCGGATCCAGTCCGCCGCCACCGGAGGGGTGAACCCGGAAACCTGGACCCACGGTTCCAGCGACCAGCGCCAGGCCTGGTTCCTTGCGGGCTACGAGGGCGGAAGCCTGGAGACCTGCGATACCTTCAGCGCAGCGGAGCTGTAACTAACGGCGGTAACGGTAACTAGCGGCCGAACCTCTAAGGGAGGGCAGACCCGCCCGAATGGCGGTCCTGCACGGGGCAGCTAGTCCCGCAGGTCCGCCAGTTCCTGCAGGAGATTGGTCCATGGTCCCAAATGCACCGTCCGGATCCCCAGGTTCTGCGCCGCCTCAATGTTCCGCGCGTTGTCGTCGATGAAGACAACGTCTTCGGGCGCAGCATGCATCCCGGCCAGGACGTGCCCGAAGATCTCCGGCGCAGGTTTGAGCAGGCCGAGCTCTCCGCTGAACCAGGCGGTGCGGAAGAACTTCATCCACCGGGATTCCCGCCGGTACCGTTCCGCCATCCCGGCCGGCATGTTGGACAGCAGGGCCAGGCGGGCCCCTTCGCCGCTGAGCGTCTCCAGGACCCGCAGTGTCGCCGGGTTCAGGTGTGCCCACTGCCGGGCGTCGAGCTCCTCCAGAGTGGAGACCTTGCCGGCGTCCACCGCCGGCGTTCCCACTACCCTGGCCCAGTAGCTCCCGGGACTGAGCCGGCCGGCGTCGAACTCTTCCCGGTGCCGCCAGTAGGAACTCCCCGGCGCGGCCAGGTCCAGGCCGGTTTCGCGTTCCAGGGCCGCCCAGTCCCCCGGTGTGGGGGCGGTGGAGATCACCATGCCGTAGTCGAAGAGGTACAAGGGTCCGCCGGACTCCCGCGGGGAAGGATCAGGCAGCGGGCTGGCCGACATTCACTTCCGTGAAGTCGCGGCAGAGCCGCCACGCCCCGTCCGTGAGCCGCCATGACTCCAGCAGCAGGGCTCGGCCGGTGATCTCGGCGCCGCTGCGGTAGGTCATTTCATAGAAGACAACTGCCTCATCCCGCCCCCGCGGAGTCACGGTGCGGAAATCCGCGTGTACGCTACACCCCTGCATGTCTGCCACGGTGCCGGCAAAGCCTTCCCGGGCGGTGGCGGCATCAAAGGGGGCGGTGGCAGCAGCCTCCTGCCCCAGCCAGCCGTGATACTCCGGGGAAAGGAACTCCTCGATCGGTGCGCTGCGCCCGGTGCTCATGGCCTCATTCCAGGCGTCGATATACCGGTCATGAAAATGCGTGGTCCCGCCGGCCATAGTGTTCCCCATGGCGAGAACGTAGCACCGCCGGAGTGTGCCGCCGCCGCGACACGCAGAAGGGCCGCCGCCGGAGTGATTCCGGTGGCGGCCCTTCGTGGATGGTGCAGCGAACCTGCTAGATGTTGAAGCCGAGGGCCCGCATCTGGTCGCGTCCGTCGTCGGTGATCTTTTCAGGTCCCCACGGCGGCATCCATACCCAGTTCAGACGCCACTCGTCGACAACGCCGTCGAGTGCCTGGGCGGTCTGCTCTTCGAGCACGTCCGTCAGCGGGCAGGCCGCCGTCGTCAGCGTCATGTCGATGAGCAGGGCGCCGTCGTCGGCGTACTTCAGCCCGTAGAGCAGGCCGAGGTCCACCACGTTCACCCCCAGTTCGGGGTCAATGACGTCCTTGAGGGCCTCTTCGACGTCCTCCAGGGACGTCTGGGCCAGATCGGAGTCGCTCATATGTTGCTCCTTCAGCTGCTCTGTGTCGCGTGTATCAGTTACGCGCCGGCTGCGGCGTTGGCGCCGGTGAAGCGGTCGTAGCCTTCTTCTTCGAGCCGGTCTGCCAGTTCGGGGCCGCCCTGCTCGGCGATGTGGCCGTCAACAAAAACGTGGACGAAGTCAGGCTTGATGTAACGCAGGATACGCGTGTAGTGCGTGATCAGCAGCGTACCCATGCCGCCCTTGGAGTGCTCACGGTTGACGCCCTCGGAGACAACCTTCAGCGCGTCCACGTCGAGGCCGGAGTCGGTCTCATCCAGGATGGCGAACTTCGGGTGGAAGAGCTCGAGCTGCAGGATCTCCACACGCTTCTTTTCACCGCCGGAGAAGCCTTCGTTGACGTTGCGCTGGGCAAAGTCGGCGTCAATGCGCAGGTCGGACATGGCTGCCTTGACGTCCTTGGTCCAGTGACGCAGCGAGGGAGCCTCGCCGTCCAGTGCGGTCTTGGCGGTCCGCAGGAAGTTGGTCATGGTGACGCCGGGGACCTCTACCGGGTACTGCATGGCCAGGAAGAGGCCGGCGCGTGCACGCTCGTCCACGCTCATGGACAGGACGTCTTCACCGTCGAGGGTGATGGAGCCGCTGTCCACGGTGTAGCGCGGGTGGCCGGCAATGGTGGAGGCCAGGGTGGACTTACCGGAGCCGTTGGGGCCCATGATGGCGTGCGTCTCACCGGTGTTGATGGTCAGGCTGACACCCTTCAGGATCGGCTTGCGGCCCTGTTCGGTCTCAATGCTGACGTGAAGATCCTTGATCTCAAGAGTAGACATGCGAGTTGGCTTTCTCCTTTGCACCCTGTGGTGCGTTACTAAGCTTTGGGGATGGAAGGCGGGACATCCGAAGGCGCCGGAAGGATCCGGCACCTTCGGTGAGGTCCTAGTAGGCTCCGGAGGCTTCGAGCTCGCGCTCGACGGCGTCGGTGAGACGCTCTTCCAGGGCCGGAACCTTGATCTGCTGGATGATCTCGGTGAGGAAGCCGCGGACCACCAGACGGCGGGCGGTTTCCTCGGGGATGCCGCGGGCCATCAGGTAGAACAGGTGCTCATCGTCGAACCGGCCGGTGGCGCTGGCGTGGCCGGCACCCTCGATCAGTCCGGTTTCGATTTCCAGGTTCGGAACGGAGTCGGCACGGCCGCCGTCGGTCAGCAGCAGGTTGCGGTTGACCTCGTAGGTGTCGGTGCCTTCTGCTTCCTTGCGGATCAGGACGTCGCCAACCCACACGGTGTGCGCGTCGCGGCCCTGCAGGGCGCCCTTGTACATCACGCGGGACTTGCAGTTGGGTACTGCGTGGTCCACGAACAGACGCTGTTCCAGGTGCTGGCCGGCGTCGGCGTAGTACAGGCCGAACATTTCCACGTCACCGCCGGTGGCGGTGAACTTGGACGACGGCGTGATGCGCACCAGGTCGCCGCCAAGGCTGACGACAACATGCTTGAACTTCGCGTCGCGGCCGATCCTGGCGTACTGGGCGGAGGCGTGCACGGCGTCGTCGTCCCAGTCCTGGACCGAGACCACGGTCAGCTCTGCACCGTCCTCAACCACGATCTCCACGTTCTGGGACAGCACGGCCGAACCCTTGTGGTCCAGGACCACAACACCCTTGGAGAACTTCTGCGCGGTGATCACAATGTGCTGCGCGGCGGGATCCTTGCTGACACCGTTGATGGTCAGCGTGACGCTGCCGTCCACCACGGTTTCGGCAGGCAGGGTCACAGCGGTGGCTTCACTGAAGTCCTCCCAGGCGGCCGCAGCCACCCGGTCCTCCGGAATACCGGCCGAGCCGATGCGGGCATCGGTGCGGGCAATGCTCTCCACGAGCACACCGTCCGGAGCCACTACTGCCAGCTCGGGTGCGGAACCGTTCAGGTCCGCAGTGTGCAGGCCGCGCAGGCGCTTAAGCGGGGTGAACCGCCAGTCCTCTTCGCGTCCGTTCAGTTTGCCGAAGTCAGCCCGGTGGTAGGAGGTCATCCGGCCGGCGCGGGAGCTGTCCGGGATGCCCTCTCCGCCGCCGTGGCTGTGGGCCTTGCTGCTGTCGCCGCCGAGGGGCGAGGAATCGTCATTCAGCGGGGAAAGGTTTTCGCCTTCCTCGGTGAAGCCGTCAATGCGGATGCGGTTGGACTCGGAGGAGCCGACCTTCGCCTTGACCTCCTCCACTACGTTGCTGACCTTCTCGGTCACTGTTTCGACGACGTCGTTAAGCTTCGACATTAACCGACGGCTCCTTCCATCTGGAGTTCGATGAGGCGGTTGAGTTCAAGGGCATATTCCATCGGCAGCTCACGGGCGATCGGCTCAATGAAGCCGCGCACGATCATTGCCATTGCCTCGTCCTCGGGAAGGCCGCGGGACATGAGGTAGAACAGCTGCTCCTCGCTGACGCGGGAAACAGTGGCTTCGTGGCCCATGGTGACGTCATCTTCGCGGATGTCCACGTACGGGTACGTGTCCGAGCGGGAGATGGTGTCCACCAGCAGGGCGTCGCAGCGCACGGTGTTGGCCGAGTGCTTGGCGCCTTCACGGACCTGGACCAGGCCGCGGTAGGCAGCACGGCCGCCGCCGCGGGCCACGGACTTGGAGATGATGGAGCTCTTGGTGTTGGGGGCAATGTGGACCATCTTGGATCCGGTGTCCTGGTGCTGGCCCTCGCCGGCGAAGGCGATGGACAGGGTCTCACCCTTGGCGTGCTCGCCGACCAGGTAGACAGCCGGGTACTTCATGGTGACCTTGGAACCGATGTTGCCGTCAATCCACTCCATGGTGGCGCCCTCGTGTGCAATGGCACGCTTGGTGACCAGGTTGTACACGTTGTTGGACCAGTTCTGGATGGTCGTGTAGCGGACGCGGGCGCCCTTCTTCACGATGATTTCGACAACGGCGGAGTGCAGCGAGTCCGAGGTGTAGATCGGCGCGGTGCAGCCCTCGATGTAGTGGACGTAGGAATCTTCGTCCGCAATGATCAGCGTGCGCTCGAACTGACCCATGTTTTCCGTGTTGATGCGGAAGTAGGCCTGCAGCGGGATTTCCACGTGGACGCCCTTGGGGACGTACACGAAGGAGCCGCCGGACCACACGGCGGTGTTCAGCGAGCCGAACTTGTTATCGCCCACCGGGATAACCGTGCCGAAGTACTCCTGGAACATTTCCGGGTGTTCCTTCAGTGCGGTGTCGGTATCCAGGAAGATAACGCCCTGGCGTTCCAGGTCCTCGCGGAGCTGGTGGTAAACAACCTCGGACTCGTACTGGGCGGCAACGCCGGAGACCAGGCGGCCACGCTCCGCTTCGGGGATGCCGAGCTTCTCGTACGTGTTACGGATGTCCTCGGGCAGGTCCTCCCAGGTGTTCGCCTGCTTCTCGGTGGAGCGCACAAAGTACTTGATGTTGTCGAAGTCGATGCCGGAGAGGTCTGCGCCCCAGGTCGGCATGGGCTTGCGGTCGAAGTACTTCAGGCCCTTGAGGCGGAGGTCCAGCATCCACTGCGGCTCGTTCTTCTTCGCGGAGATGTCGCGGACGACTTCCTCGCTCAGGCCGCGGCGGGCGGTTGCACCGGCGACGTCGGAGTCGGCCCAGCCGTACTCATAGTTGCCAATACCCTCTAGCTCAGGGTTTTTCTCCAGGATGTCTGAAATCACAGAATCCGGCACCGTGGCAGGTGCCGATGGCTTCTGGGTTACTTGATCCGTCATCACGGCCTTTCTTGCTGATGAATGGATGTGGTCTGGGTGGTCTCGGCGTGCAGGGGTACCTGCGGCGCAGATCTGGTCCGGCCCACGGGAATGTGGGTCGTACAAACGTGTCCGCCCCTGGACAGCGTGGAAAGTCTGCGGACATCCACGTCCAGAAGGCGGGCGAAAACTTCGGTCTCCTTGTCACAGAAGACGGGGTAGGCCGTGGCCAGGCCCTGGATCGGACAATGGGCCTGGCAGAGCTGGACGCTGAGAAGCGTGCTCTTTTTTGCCGTGGCGCCGATCATCGTGGTGGACGCAACGAAACCGTCCTTGGTCAGCTCCGCAGCCAGCGCCTCGGCCCGGTCCGCCGTTTCCGGCCCCGCGGCGTCGACCACGGGACGGTACCGCTTCTCCATTTCGGCGAACCGGTTCGCGGCGAACGCCTCAATGGCCTGGGGTCCGAGTCCGGCACCGAGCTGCCGCAGTGCCTCCGTGGCAATATCCAGGTAATCGTTGCCCAGATACGCCTGGCCCTGCGGGCTGAGGACATAGCGCCGTGCCGGCCGTCCGGCTCCGGAGGCCGAGTTGCGGACCAGTTTTACCTGGATCAACCCCTTGGCGGAAAGTGCGTCAAGGTGGCGGCGCACGGCTGCGGGTGTGAAGCCCAGCCGTTCGCCCAGCTCGGCCGCGCTCACCGGGCCGTGTTCCAGAACCGCACCGAGTACCTTGTCCCTGGTGCGTTCCTCCGCTTCGCGGGCAGCGCCTGGCGCGGCCGCCGCCTTGGTTTCAGAGTTGCTCACAGAATACACAACACAAGCATGACCTAATCTGTTCCCCGTTTCCACTAAGGCAAGGCTTCCCATTGCCTGCCTTCCCGTGCCGGAACCACTACTACCTAACGTAGAATATGCAGGTGCCTATCGATGAACCCTGCCTGACCATTAAAGGTCTGATCAAGGACTGTGGCCCGGTTGCTGGTCTCGACGGCAAAATGATCCGCGTACTCGCCGGCGTAGACTTCACAGCCCGCCGCGGTCAGGTCACCGCCCTGCTCGGTGCCAACGGCGCCGGCAAGACCACCACGCTTGAATGCGCCCAGGGCCTGCAATCCATTAACGGCGGTGAAGTGCGGCTGCTGGGGCAGGACCCGTACCGCGCTGACGCCAGGCTCCGCAGCCGTGTCGGCGTGATGCTGCAGGACGGCGGGCTGCCGCCGTCAGCCCGGCCCGTGGCCCTGCTGGAGCATGTGGCCCGTATGTACGAGGCGCCCCGGCCGGTGTCCGAGCTGGTGGAACGCCTGGGCATCCGCAGCTTCGCCAATACCGGGATCCGCCGCCTCTCGGGCGGGCAGAAACAGCGCCTGGCCATGGCCGCCGCGCTGATTGGCCGGCCGGAAGTGCTGTTCCTGGATGAACCCAGTGCCGGGCTGGACCCGCAGTCGCGGCAGATTGTCTTTGACCTGATCGCCGAACTGCGTGCGGAGGGACTGGGCATCATTCTCACTACGCACCTGATGGATGACGCGCAGAAGCTTGCGGACTACGTGTACATCATTGACGCCGGGAAAACCGTCGCCTCCGGCACAGTCGCCGAACTGACCTCCGCCACCGGGCACCAGGCCGAACAGCGGCTGCTGACGTTCGACGCCGATCCGGGCCTGGACCTCACCGGTTTGGCTTCAGGGACGCTGCAGCACCTGGACGTGGCCGAAGCGGCCCCCGGGCACTATGCCCTGCGCGGCGCGCTTACCCCGCAGGACCTCGCTGACGTGGCCGCATGGTGGGCCCGGCGCGGGATTCTGCCGGCCTCGGTCCACATGGCCTCCCGCACGCTGGAGGATGTCTTCCTCGACCTTTCCGGAAGGACAATCCGTTGAGTGCTCCCGCTTCGCTGCCCGCGCGCATCCTGAATCAGGGCCGCTACGAAGCAGTCATGATGCTGCGCAACGGGGAGCAGCTGATCCTTGCCGTGGTGCTGCCGCTGCTGGCCATGGTTGCCCTGGTGGTCACTCCCCTGTTGGACGGCTACGGGACCAGCCGGATCAATATGGCCACCCCGGGGATTTTCGCGCTCTGTGCCATGTCCACGGCGTTCACCGGCCAGGGCATCGCCACCGGCTTCGACCGCCGCTACGGGGTGCTGCGGTACCTGTCCACCACTCCCCTTGGCAGGGCCGGGCTGATCGCCGGCAAGGTGATCGCAGTGCTCGCGGTCCTGGTGATCCAGGTTGCGCTCGTCTCCATAGTGGCGCTGCTCTTCGGCTGGCGCCCGGAGCTCAGCGGGCTGGTGCCGGCGGTACTGCAGCTCCTGCTCGGCGCCATTGCCTTTACCGCGCTGGGACTGCTGGTGGCAGGCACTGTCCGGCCCGAGGCCACCCTGGCCATCACCAACCTGCTCTGGATCCTGCTGGCTGCGGCCGGCGGTATCATCATCCCCGTAGGCAACCTGCCCGGCATCGTGCAGCCGTTTGTGGAAGTCCTTCCCTCGGCTGCGCTTGGGGATGCCCTGCGCTCGGCTCTGATCGACTCGCAGTTCAATATTTCCGCCACGCTGATTCTTCTGGCGTGGACAATACTGGGCGGCCTGGGTGCTGTCCGCTGGTTCAAATGGAGTTAGCTACCGTGTCACAGACCTCGGCCGGTGTTCCGGCCCGGCAATCCAACAGCCGACAGCCTGCAACGGGCCGGCTCATCCGTTCACTGGCAGTCGCCTCCCTAGTAGCCAACATCGTCATTGTGGTCACCGGTGGCGCCGTCCGACTGACCGCTTCCGGACTCGGTTGCCCCGAGTGGCCGCTGTGTACCGCTGATTCGCTGGTCACCACCCCGGAAATGGGCGTCCACGGAATCATTGAGTTCGGCAACCGCCTGCTCACGTTTGTCCTGACCGCCATTGCGTTCGCCACCCTTTTCTCCGTGTGGCGCCTGCGGGCCGAACGCCGCGACCTGTGGTGGCTGTCCATCGGCCTGCTGGCAGGCATTCCGGCGCAGGCCGTCATCGGCGGCATTACCGTCCTCACGGGACTGAACCCCTGGGTTGTGGGCCTGCACTTCATTGTGTCCATGCTGCTGATTGTCGCCGCCGTCGTCCTTGTGAACCGGGCCTGGCTCTCGCCGGAAGACCTGGCAGTGCGCCACGCTCCGCTCGCTGGGAGGACTCTTCGCCCGCTGCTGGGCGCCGTGGGCGTGCTTGCGGCCATCACCGTGGTGCTGGGCGTGGTTGTGACCGGCTCCGGCCCCCATGCCGGGGACCACGGAGCGGCCCGCAACGGGCTGAACCCGGACCTGATGACACGCATCCACGTAGTGCCCGTCTACCTGCTGGTCTTCACCCTGGCCGTTGCCCTGTACCTGGTCTTCCGCCGGGTAACCGATGCCCGGCTGCGCAATGCCGTGGTGCTGGTGACCGTTGTTGTCCTGGCACAGGCCGTCATCGGGTACGTCCAGCACTTCCTGCATCTGCCCATCGCCCTGGTGGCGCTGCACATGCTCGGCGCCTGCCTGCTGACGGCCGCTGCGGCGCAGGCTGTGTTCGTCGGCTTCGCCAGGCAGGTCCCCGGTGGCGATACCGTCCCCGCGGCCGCTGCTGCGCCTGTGGACTAACCGCCGCTGCACTGCCCGTTGAAAGGGCCGGCCCCCGCATTGGACTGCGGAGGCCGGCCCTTTTTTGGTGCGCCGGGGTCTGGTGGGCGGCGGTATCTGGCGGGCGGCGGGGCGTTTAGGGGTCTTGGGACGGGCCCGTCCCTATCCTTATCCCCGTCCCGGGCGTTAGGGTGTGCCGAACCGGTGCCGGCTCCGGCTTCAGCCCCAGCCCCAGGCTGCCCCGAACCAGTGCCACCGAAGCCCGTGCAGCTGATCCTGCGCAATTATCCGTTCGGGATACCCGCAGTGCACCGGATGCTGTCAGGATCTGGTCCGGGCCGCGCCTGCTGCTGTATTGATGCCAGTGTCCGGGTATTTGGCCCTGAGCCGAAGCCGGCAGCCGGCAGCCGAAAAAGCGCGGCGAGCCCCGCACGAAGCAGCCCGGACCACGAAGCCCGAACATGCAAAAGCGGCCGGAGCCCGAAGGCCCCGGCCGCTGCCAGTCTGCTGCTGCGCACGTACAGCGCGCAGAAACCGCTCCTAGACCAGTGCACCGCCAACAAAGGGGTCCACGGCCAGGGCGAGGAAAAGGATGGTGAGGTAACTGATCGACAGGTGGAAGACCTTCATGGCCGACTTGTCGCTGAGGTCTTCACGCTGTGCACGGGAGTGCAGCTTGTGGGACTCGGCAATAAACCAGACACCGGAAAGTACGGCCGCGCCGGTGTAGACCCAGCCGGCGCCGCCCACGGGTACCAGCAGCAGCGAGCAGGCCACGGTGGCGTACGCGTAGAGCACCACCTGGACCGAAACCAGCTGGGCGCCGGCCACGGCACCGAGCATGGGAACGCTGGCGTTGCGGTAGTCCTCCCCGTACTTCATGGACAGCGGCCAGTAGTGCGGCGGGGTCCAGAGGAAGATGATCATAAAGAGGATGATGGCCGGCCATTCGACCTTGCCGGTCACGGCGGCCCAGGCAATAAGGACGGGCATGCAGCCGGCCGCACCGCCCCAGACAATGTTCTGCGTGGTCCGCCGTTTGAGGATCAGCGTGTAGAAGACCACGTAGAGCAGGATGGCGCCGAGGCCAAGCAGCCCGGTGAGGGGGTTGGCCCCGAACCACAGCATGGCAATGGAAACAATGCCCAGCACCCAGGCGAAGACCATTGCCTCCCGCGGGGAGACCTCGCCGGTGACGAGCGGACGGTTTTTGGTCCGCTTCATCAACTTGTCCATGTCGCGGTCGATGTAGCAGTTAAAGGCGCCGGCACTTCCTGCCGCCAGCGCACCGCCAACCATCGTGACCAGGATCAGGCCAAGCGAGGGCAGTCCCTGCTGGGCAAAGATCATGGTGGGCAGGGTGGTTACGAGCAGGAGCTCGATGACGCGGGGTTTGGTGAGCGCCACGTATGCCCGGACCTTGCGGCCCGCCGTCATCTTCCCCGAGTAGACAGGGGATTCGGCATGCTGGGTAGTCACGAAGCGATCACTGTATCCAATCTGGAACGAAAAAGTCCGTCCTCATCATAGCCTCTATCGGCTGTAGAAATCGAAGTACAGCCCGCCGGGGCGTATATACGCGCGCGGCGCCGCCGCATTTGCGGGTGACAGCAGGCTACCCGCACAGTGTCCGGACCGGGAGTCAACGCCGCCCAAATCGGCTCCGTTGCCGCGTTCGCAGCGTTGCGGGCCCGTCATCGTGCGGCAATAAGGCAGGCAGGAAGCATCCGCAGAGGATAAGGTTGGAGCGGACCTTTCCTGCAGCCAAATAAGGTATCGCGGCTGCGAAAGCGACCCGCAGTATGAAAAAGGTTTCCGCAGCGTGAAGCTGCGAATAACGGAAGCAGCGAATCCCCCGGTGGGGAATCGATTTCCTTCCAACGTTGGTTGTAGTGGTAAAGGCACCGGTAACACCCGCTGTCCGCGGGGGTTTCCGGGCATGTCCGGCACTGTACGGTGCCGGTTATCTGCACAGAGAGGGGCCCGTAAACGTGCCACATATGGAAGAGCAAGAACTGACCTGGACGGATACGGACCGCAAGGCAGTGGACACCGTCCGCGTCCTGGCCGCCGACGCCGTGGAAAAGGTCGGCAACGGACACCCGGGTACGGCCATGAGCCTGGCCCCGGCCGCGTACCTCCTGTTCCAGAAGGTTATGCGCCACGATCCGAGCGATCCCCACTGGATTGGCCGCGACCGCTTTGTCCTCTCCCCCGGGCACACTTCACTGACCCTTTACATTGAACTCTTCCTCTCCGGCTACGGCCTGGAACTCGAGGACCTGAAGTCCCTGCGCACCTGGGGCTCCAAGACCCCGGGGCACCCCGAGTACCGGCATACCGACGGCGTGGAGATCACCACCGGCCCCCTCGGCCAGGGCCTCGCGTCCTCTGTCGGGTTTGCGTTTGCCCAGCGCCGCCTGCGCGGCCTGCTCGATGCCGACGCCGCCGAGGGCACCAGCCCGTTCGACCACACCATCTGGGTCATTGCCTCCGACGGCGACCTGCAGGAAGGCGTCACGGCTGAGGCCTCCTCGCTGGCCGGCCACCAGGAACTGGGCAACCTCGTGGTGATTTACGACGAGAACCACATCTCCATCGAAGACGACACCGACATTGCCTTCACCGAAGACGTGCTCAAGCGCTACGAAGCCTACGGCTGGCACACCCAGCGGGTGGACTGGACCAGGACCGGCGAATACGTCGAAGACGTCAATGAGCTCTACAACGCACTGATGGCAGCCAAGGCCGAGACGAACCGGCCGTCCATCATCTCCCTGCGCACCATCATCGGCTGGCCTGCACCGAACAAGCAGAACACCGGCAAGATCCACGGCTCTGCCCTGGGTGCCGACGAAGTGGCCGCGCTGAAGGAAACCCTGGGCTTCGACCCGGAGAAGAGCTTCGACGTCGACCCCGAGGTCCTCGAGCACGCACGCCAGGTGGTCAGCCGGGGCGCGAAGGCCCACGATGAGTGGAACGAAGGATTCCAGGCCTGGCAGGATGCCAACGCCGAGGGTGCTGCCCTGCTGTCCCGCCTGGAGAAGGGTGAACTTCCCGAGGGCTGGGAAGACAGCCTTCCCGTCTTCGAGGCCGGCAAGGACATGTCCACCCGTGCAGCCTCCGGCAAGGTTCTTTCCGCCATCGGCCCGGCACTGCCCGAACTCTGGGGCGGCTCGGCGGACCTCGCCGAATCCAACAACACCACCATCGAAGGCTCTCCCTCCTTCATCCCGGCCGGCAAGCAGACCAACGCCTGGTCCGGTAACCCGTACGGGCGGGTGCTGCACTTCGGCATCCGGGAACACGCTGCCGCGTCGATCGTCAACGGCATCACGATGCACAGCAACACCCGGGCCTTCTCCGGAACGTTCCTGATCTTCAGCGACTACCAGCGTCCGGCCATCCGCCTCGGCGCCCTGATGGGTGTTCCCTCCATCTACGTCTGGACCCATGACTCCATCGGGCTCGGCGAAGACGGACCCACCCACCAGCCGGTGGAGCAGCTGGCTTCCCTGCGCGCCATTCCGGGACTCGACGTCGTCCGTCCCGGAGACGCCAATGAGGTAGCCGTTGCCTGGCGGACCATTTTGGAGAACACCGAGAACCCGGCCGGCATTGTCCTCACCCGGCAGAACATCCCCACCTACGCCCGCGGCGAGGGCGGCGCCACAGCCGAGGCGTTCGCATCGGCCGAAGGCGCGGCACGCGGCGGGTACGTACTGGCTGAGGCCGTCCGCGACGGCGCCGTCGTGACGCCGGACGTGATCCTGATCGGCACCGGCTCCGAGGTGCAGCTGGCGGTGGAGGCCCGCGAGGTCCTGGCAGCTGAGGGCGTGGCGGCACGCGTTGTGTCCATGCCCAGCATCGAGTGGTTCAACAACCAGGACGAGGCCTACCGGGAATCCGTACTGCCCAAGGACATCCGTGCCCGGGTTTCCGTTGAGGCCGGCATTGCCATGGGCTGGCGCGAGATCATCGGCGACGCCGGCCGCAGCGTGTCCCTGGAGCACTTCGGCGCCTCGGCCGACTACAAGACGCTGTACCGCGAGTTCGGCATCACCTCCGACGCCGTGGCACAGGCTGCCCGCGATTCCCTGACCGCCGCCGGCGGCAGCGGCTCTGCTCCCGACGGCACCCCCGGTGCCGCTTCCGGGGCACAGTCCACCGAGACCGGCGACCAGCAGTAACCCCTTCACAAAGGAGCACCACCATGACTTCCACACCCACTGCCGCGCTTTCCCAAGCCGGTGTGTCCATCTGGCTGGACGATCTTTCCCGCGAACGGATTGTGTCCGGCTCCCTGAAGAAGCTCATCGACGAGAAGAACGTCGTCGGCGTGACCACCAACCCGAGCATTTTCGCTGCCGCCCTGGCCAACGGCGAGTCCTACGCCGCCCAGGTGCAGCAGCTTTCCCGCTCCGGTGCCGACGTCGACAAGTCCGTCTTCGAAATCACCACCGATGACGTCATCCAGGCCTGCGACGTGTTTGCTCCCGTGTACGAGGCAACCCACGGTGTTGACGGACGGGTCTCCATTGAGGTTGATCCGCGGCTGTCCCGGGATACCCAGGGCACCATCAACGAGGCGAAGGAACTCTTCGACAAGGTCGGCCGCGCGAACGTGCTGATCAAGATCCCCGCCACGAAGGAAGGGCTGCCGGCCATTTCCGCCACGCTGGCTGCGGGTATCAGCGTCAACGTGACCCTGATCTTCTCCCTGGAGCGCTACCGCGAGGTCATCAACGCGTTTATGGTCGGTATTGAGCAAGCCAAGGAGAACGGACACGACCTTTCCACCATCCACTCCGTGGCTTCCTTCTTCGTCTCCCGCGTGGACGCCGAGATTGACAAGCGCCTGGACGGCATCGGCACCGACGAAGCCACGGCCCTGAAGGGCAAGGCCGGCCTGGCCAACGCCCGCCTGGCCTACCAGGTCTTCGAGGAACAGTTCGCGACCGAACGCTGGCAGGTGCTGGCTGCAGCCGGTGCCAACGCGCAGCGCCCGCTCTGGGCGTCCACCGGCGTCAAGGACCCGGCCCTGCCGGACACCCTGTACGTCACGGGACTCGTGGCTCCGGAGACGGTGAACACCATGCCGGAGAAGACCCTGGAAGCCACCGCAGACCACGGCGAGGTTACCGGCAACACCATTGCGGGTACGTACGAAGAGTCCAACGGCGTCCTGGACCGCCTGGACGGGCTGGGCATCTCCTACAACGACGTCGTGGAGCAGCTGGAAACCGAAGGCCTCGATAAATTCGTGGTCAGCTGGGGCGAACTTCTTGAAACCGTTCAGACCGCACTGGATACCGCGAAAGAGGCGTAGGAAAAAATGACCACACTGTCCTTTGAAGCAGCCGGAGCAGCACGTGCAGCAGTAGATGCCCATGTGCCCGAACTCGTGGGCGACGAAGTAGCGTCGCGCCTGGTAGCCCAGGACCCCACTCTCTGGGGTCCTGACGCCGAAGCTGAGGCGTCGATCCGCCTGGGCTGGCTGAACCCGGGGGAAAGTTCCCGGCCGCTGCTGGGACAGATTGCGGCGCTTCGGGAGGAGCTCGCCGCCGAGTCGGTGACCCGCGTGGTCCTGGCCGGCATGGGCGGCTCCTCCCTGGCGCCGGAGGTTATTACCCGCACAGCGGGAGTGGACCTGACGGTCCTTGATTCCACCGACCCGGACGTGGTGGCAGCCGCCCTGGGTGAGCGCCTGGCGGAAACCGTGATTGTGGTGTCCTCCAAGTCCGGCTCCACCGTAGAGACGGACTCCCAGCGCCGGGTCTTCGAACAGGCCTTTACCGATGCCGGGATTGACGCCAAGTCCCGCATCGTCGTCGTGACCGATCCCGGATCACCCCTGGATGCAGCCGCGCGGGAAGCCGGCTACCGTGCCGTCTTCAACGCCGACCCGAACGTGGGCGGACGTTACTCGGCGCTGACCGCCTTCGGACTGGTGCCTTCCGGCCTGGCCGGGGCCGACATCGAAACCCTGCTGGATGACGCGGAAATGACCGTGGAGATCCTGCGTGACGACGCCCCGGACAACATGGGCCTGGAGCTCGGCGCAGCGCTGGGCGGTACCGAGCCGCTGCGCAACAAGATTGTCATTGTGGACGAAGGTTCCGGACTGGCAGGTTTCCCCGACTGGGCCGAGCAGCTGATCGCCGAGTCCACGGGCAAGCTCGGGACCGGTGTGCTGCCCGTTGTCGTTGAGGCCGGCGCACCGGAGATCACCTCGGACGCGGCCGACATCCTGACCGTACGCATTGTCCCCGCGGACTCCGAGGCCCTCCCGGAAGGAAACCAGGTACTGGTTGCGGGCAGCCTCGGCGCACAAATGGTGCTGTGGGAGTTTGCCACGGCCGTGGCCGGACGCCTGCTGCACATCAATCCGTTTGACCAGCCGGACGTGGAAGCCGCCAAAAAAGCGGCACGCGGACTGCTGGATGCGACCCCGGAGCCCACGGAACCCGCCTTTATTGACGGTTCCGTTGAGGTTCGCGGCCCGGCGTCCCTGCTGGGAACGGCCAACACCCTGCGCGGTGCACTGACGGCGCTGCTGGGCGAACTGGGGCCGGAGGGCTACCTGAGTGTCCAGGCCTACCTGGACCGCGACCGGCAGGCTGGCCTGGCCGATATCCGTGCCGACCTCGCGGCCGCCACCGGCCGTCCGGTGACCTTCGGGTGGGGACCGCGGTTCCTGCACTCCACCGGCCAGTTCCATAAGGGCGGACCGGCGGAAGGCGTCTACCTGCAGATCACCGGCCGTCCCGCCACCGACGTCGCGATCCCCGACCGGCCCTTCACCTTCGGCGAGCTCATCAGCGCCCAGGCCGCCGGCGATGCCTCCGTGCTGGCCGATCAGGGACGCCCCGTGCTGCGCCTGCACCTGCTCAACCGCGAGGAGGGCGTCCGCGAAATCGAAAACGTCGTGCGGTCCCTCTCCGCTGAAGGCGGTAACAAGTAAATGGCCGCAAAGGAGAAAACCGGCAGGAGGAACCCGCTCCGGGATCCGCGGGACCGGCGGCTGAGCCGGATCGCCGGGCCGTCCTCCCTGGTAATCTTCGGGGTGACCGGAGACCTGGCGCGGAAGAAACTGATCCCTGCCGTCTATGACCTGGCCAACCGCGGGCTGCTTCCGCCGAGCTTTTCGCTGGTCGGTTTCGGCCGCCGGCCCTGGAGCCACGAGGAATTCGCCGCGCAGGTGAAGGAGTCGGTGCAGGCCCACGCCCGCACCGACTTCAACGAGAACGTCTGGAAGCAGCTGGCCGAAGGTATCCGTTTCGTTGAAGGCGGTTTCGACAGCGACGAGGCTTTCGGACAGCTCAAGGCAACACTGGAAGACCTCGACACCCAACGCGGAACGCGCGGCAACCATGCCTTCTACCTTTCCGTCCCGCCCAAATCCTTCGAACAGGTCTGCCAACAGCTCTCCGAACACGGGCTGGCGAAAACCTCGCAGGGCAAGTGGCGGCGGGTGGTGATCGAGAAGCCGTTCGGCCACGACCTGAAGTCCGCACGCGAACTGAACAACGTGGTGGAATCGGTGTTCCCGGCCGACTCGGTGTTCCGCATCGACCATTACCTGGGCAAGGAAACCGTCCAGAACATCCTGGCCCTGCGGTTCGCCAACCAGCTGTTCGAACCAATCTGGAACGCCAACCACGTGGACCACGTGCAGATCACCATGGCGGAGGACATCGGCATCGGCGGGCGCGCCGGCTATTACGACGGCGTGGGTGCGGCCCGCGACGTCATCCAGAACCACCTGCTCCAGCTGCTGGCACTCACCGCCATGGAAGAGCCCATCTCCTTTGACGCTGACCACCTGCGGGCTGAGAAGGAAAAGGTCCTGGCTGCGGTCCGGCTGCCCAAGGACCTCTCCCGCAGCTCGGCACGGGGCCAGTACACCGGCGGCTGGCAGGGCGGTGAAAAGGTCACCGGTTTCCTGGAGGAGGAGGGCTTCAATCCCGAATCCAGGACTGAAACCTTCGCCGCCATCCGCCTGGACATCAACACGCGCCGGTGGGCCGGTGTCCCGTTCTACCTGCGTGCCGGCAAGCGGCTCGGCCGCCGCGTCACGGAGATCGCCGTGGTCTTCAAACGCTCCCCCAACCTGCTGTTCCGTGAGCACAATGATGACGATTTCGGCCAGAATGCGGTTGTGATCCGGGTGCAGCCGGACGAAGGCGCCACCATCCGGTTCGGCTCCAAGGTGCCCGGGACCCAGATGGAGGTCCGCGACGTGTCGATGGACTTCGGCTACGGCCATTCCTTCACCGAATCCAGTCCCGAAGCCTACGAACGGCTCATCCTGGACGTGCTGCTGGGCGAACCGCCGCTCTTCCCCCGCCATCAGGAAGTGGAGCTGTCCTGGAAGATTGTGGATCCCTTCGAGGAGTACTGGGCATCGCTCGATGAGCAGCCTGAGCCGTATGCCCCGGGCAGCTGGGGTCCCGACTCCGCCAACGAACTGCTTGCCCAAGATGGAAGGACCTGGAGAAGGCCGTGATAGTAGACCTGCCGGACACCACTACGTCCAAGGTGTCCAAGGAAATAGTTGCCATGCGCGAAAAGGGCGGCGTGGTGACTCTTGGCCGGGTGCTGACTCTGGTGGTGGACACGCAGCCCGACTTCGTCGAAGAGGCCATTGCTGCAGCCAACGAAGCCAGCCGGGAACACCCCTGCCGGATTATCGTGCTTGCCGAAGGCAGCCCCGCTGATCCCACCCGGCTCGATGCGCAGATAAGGGTCGGCGGAGACGCCGGCGCCTCCGAGGTTATTGTCCTGTCCGGGCACGGGGAACTTGCCGGTGAAAGCGAGTCCCTGGTCTCGGCGCTGCTGCTGCCGGATGCGCCCATTGTGGTGTGGTGGCCGCACGGCGTTCCGGAGAACCCGGCAGAGACTCCGCTGGGGTGCATAGCGCACCGGCGGATTACCGACGCTGCGACCGAGCCCAACCCCAAGGAGGCGCTGCTGCACCTGGCGGACACCTATGCGGCGGGCGATACGGACCTGAGCTGGACGCGGCTGACCAACTGGAGGGTCCAGCTGGCAGCCGTCCTTGACGGCGCAGGATCGTCGCCGGTGCAATCCGCCGTGGTCGAAGGTGCTTCGGATTCGGCCAGCACTTTCCTGCTCGCCGCGTGGCTGAAGAAGGCCCTGGCCGTACCGGTGGAAATCATCGAAGGCGAAGCGGGCACTGGAATCCACCGGGTGCAGTTCCGCAGGCCGGAGGGAGACGTGGTGCTGGCACGCCCGGACCAGGTCACGGCCCACCTTACCCAGCCCGGCCAGCCCGAACAGCAGATTTCGCTTCCGCGGCGTACCCTGCGGGACTGCCTCGCCGAGGAACTGCGCCGGCTGGACCCGGACGAAGTGTTTGGAGAAGTACTCACTGAGGGACTGGCCGCGTGCCTGTCCCAGGAAGGGGCCAGCGCATGAGGCACTCCCCCAACGGCGTCAGCATCCACCCGGACCCGCAGGCACTGGTCTCGGCCATTGCTGCCCGTCTGATCACCAAACTCGTTGACGTGCAAAGCCGCCGCGGCGAGGCCACGGTTGTTCTCACGGGCGGAAGCGTGGGGATCGCCGCACTGGAGGCCGTCACTGCGAATCCTGCCCGGACTGCGGTGGACTGGACCCGCGTCAACTTCTGGTGGGGCGATGAACGGTTCCTGCCGCAGGGCGATCCGGAGCTGAACTCCCTTCAGGCCAGGCAGGCCATGCTGGCACCCCTTGGGGTGCCAGCCGAACGCATTCATGCCGTGGCCACGTCCAACGAGGTAGCCACTGTGGAAGAAGCGGCAGCGGATTATGCCCTGCAGCTGGCCGAAGCGGCCGCAGCCGAGGAGCTTGCTCAGGGTTTCGAGCCGGTTGACCCGCGGCTGCCCCGCTTCGATGTACTGCTGCTCGGTGTCGGTCCGGATGCGCACATTGCCTCACTTTTCCCGGAAATGCCGGGGGTGCGGACGGTCGGTGCAACCACCGTGGCAGTTCGGGACGCGCCCAAGCCGCCGCCGGAACGTATCTCCCTGACCCTGGAAACGATCAATACCGCTGAAGAGGTCTGGCTGGGAGTTGCCGGCGACGATAAGGCCGGCGCCGTGGGCCTGGCCCTGGCAGGCGCCGGACCCATCCAGGTGCCGGCAGCCGGTGCCCGCGGGCGAACCAAGACCCGCTGGCTCATCGACCAGGCGGCAGCAGCCCAGCTCTCCCGCCGCCTGCTCGATTCCGAGCAGGAGCACGCCGGCACGGACGACGACGAGGAATAAGGCACCACAGCACAGGAAAGGCCCCCGGCGAAACCGCCGGGGGCCTTTCCTGTGGTGAGTCTGTTATTAGGCTTCGCCGGCGAAGCGCTGGATCAGGCCGAGGGCCACGATGACCAGGCCCCAGGCCAGTGCAAGCCCCACCGTGAAACGGTTCAGGTTCTTTTCCGCAACGCCGGAGGAACCGAGGCTGCTGGTCATGCCGCCGCCGAACATGTCCGACATGCCGCCGCCGCGTCCCTTGTGCAGCAGGATCAGCAGGGTCAGCAGCAGGCTCGTGATGGCAAGAAGCACCAGCAGGATGATCTTCAGAATTTCCACTTACGGCCTTTCGGGTGACTCATGGATTGGGGACGCCGCTGCGGCGCCCTTCAGCGGCAGTTCAGTCAGTCACCAGATGTTGTTCGAACCTGACAATATTAGCAAACTCGCCTACATCCAAACTGGCGCCGCCCACCAGCACGCCGTCTACGTCACGCTCGCCCAGAATACTGGCGGCATTGGCAGCCTTGACCGAGCCGCCGTACAGCAGGCGCGTCCTGGCTGCAGTGGCGTCGTCGTACAGATCCGCGATTTCCGCGCGGATGGCAGCGCACATTTCCTGAGCGTCCTCCGGGCCTGCGACTTCACCGGTGCCGATGGCCCATACGGGTTCGTAGGCGATGACGAGGTTGGCCACCTGCTCCGCGTCGAGGCCCGAAAGATCCTTGCGGACCTGCTCCAGGGTGTGAAGCACGTGGTCCCCGGCCTGGCGGACTTCAAGGCCCTCACCGACGCAGAGCACGGGCACGAGGTTATGCCGGTAGGCCGCCTTGAGCTTCTCGTTCAGCAGCTCATCGCTTTCTCCATGGACGGAGCGGCGTTCGCTGTGGCCCACCAGGACGTAGCTGCAGCCGAGCTTGGACAGGAACTGACCGGAAACGTCGCCGGTGTACGCGCCGGAATCAAACGGAGACAGGTCCTGAGCGCCGTACTCCACCTTGAGCTTGTCGCCCTGGACCAGGGTCTGGGTGCTGCGGAGGTCGGTGAACGGCGGGAACACCACTACCTCCACCCGTCCGAAGTCGTGGCGGGCGTCGCTGAGCGTCCAGGCCAGCTTCTGCAGCAGGGTGATGCCCTGGACGTGGTCCATGTTCATCTTCCAGTTGCCGGCGATCAGGGGTGTGCGGTCGAACTTCCCGTTCGTGGAGGTTGTCATGGTTGCTCCGGTTTCTAACTCGCGGTGCACCGGCCGTGCGGGCCGGGCGGGATGGGACATGCAGGTGCGGGCCCGCGCCGGTTACCCGGCGGCGGACCCGCACCGAAAAACTACTTATCCAGGACGGTGAGGCCCGGCAGGGCCTTGCCTTCCAGGTATTCGAGGCTGGCGCCGCCGCCAGTGGAAATGTGCCCGAAGTCCGCTTCGGAGAAGCCCAGCTTGCGGACAGCCGCCGCGGAGTCGCCGCCGCCGACAACGCTGAAGCCGGAGGAGTCCTTGAGCGCCTGGGCAACGGCACGCGTGCCGTTGGCAAAGGCTTCGAACTCGAACACACCCATGGGTCCGTTCCAGAAAATGGTCCGGCCCTTGCCGATGTGTTCGGCAAACGCGTCCGCGGAGTCGGGCCCGATATCCAGGCCGATGCCCGAAGCACCAAAACGGCTGGACTCCATGGCATCGGCAGGGACGGTGGCAACATCGGCGTCGGCGGCGAACTTATCCGCCACCACGATGTCGGTCGGCAGGACAAATTCGCAGCCGACCTCCTTGGCACGGCTCAGGTATCCCTTAACATTCTCGATCTGGTCTGCCTCCAGCAGGGAGGCACCCACCTGGTGGCCCTGGGCGGCCAGGAAGGTGAAGACCATGCCGCCGCCCACCAGCAGGTAGTCGGCACGGTCCATCAGGTTCTCAATGACGGCGAGTTTGTCCGAAACCTTCGATCCGCCCAACACCACCACATAGGGCTTTTCGGGGTTTTCGGTCAGGCGCTTGAGCACCTGGACCTCGGTGTGCACCAGATCCCCTTCATAGGCGGGCAGGATCTCAGCGATGTCGTAGACGCTGGCATGCTTGCGGTGGACGGCGCCGAAGGCATCATCCACGTACGCGCCGCGATCTCCGGTCAGTGCCGCAAGGTCCCGCGCCAGGGCCTGCCGTTCGCCGTCGTCCTTGGACGTCTCCCGGGGGTCGAAGCGGATGTTCTGCAGCACCAGCACGGACCCTGCGGCCAGGGAGCCTGCCAGTTCCCGTGCGCTGTCCCCCACCACGTCTTCGGCGAACTCCACCGCGAACGGGGAAAGTTCGTCAAGCCGCTCGACGGCGGGGCGCAGCGAATACTTCTCGTCGGGCGTGCCCTTGGGGCGGCCGAGGTGCGCCATGACAATGACTTTTGCGCCGTGTTCCACGAGCTTCTGAAGCGTGGGAATGGAAGCCCGGATACGGCCGTCATCGGTGACGCGGCCGTCCGCCAGCGGCACGTTCAGGTCCGAGCGGACCAGGACGTACCTGCCTTCGACGCCGTCACTGATCAGGTCGGAGAGAGTTTTGACAGTCATTTCTACCTTTGCGTGCGGTCGGTTAAAGTTTCGAGGCGACGAGGGACGTCAGGTCCACCAGGCGGCAGGAGTAGCCCCACTCGTTGTCGTACCAGCCCACAACCTTCACCTGGTTGCCCATCACCCGGGTGAGCCCGGAATCGAAGATGCAGGAGGCCGGATCGGTGACGATGTCGGAGGAGACAATAGGCTCGTCCGTGTAGCGCAGGATGCCCGCCAGCGGACCGTTGGCCGCCGTCTTGTAGACATCGTTGATCTCCTCAACCGTGGCTTCGCGGCCGACTGTCACGGTCAGGTCCGTCACCGAGCCGGTGGGAACCGGAACCCGGAGGGCGAACCCGTCCAGCTTGCCGTCCAGTTCGGGAAGCACCTGCCCGATGGCCTTTGCAGCACCGGTGGTGGTGGGCACAATGTTCAGGGCGGCGGCACGGGCCCGGCGCAGGTCACGGTGCGGGCCGTCCTGGAGGTTCTGGTCTGCGGTGTAGGCGTGCACGGTGGTCATCAGGCCGCGTTCAATGCCGAAGGCTTCGTGGAGCACCTTGGCCAGCGGGCCCAGGCAGTTGGTGGTGCAGGAGGCGTTGGAAATAATGTTCTGGGTGGCGGGATCATAGTCCGCATCATTGACCCCCATCACGATGGTGATGTCTGAGCCCTTGCCCGGTGCGGAAATCAGCACTTTCTTGGCGCCCGCATCCAGGTGCTTCTTCGCGTCTTCGGCCTTGGTGAAGAAACCGGTGGACTCAATGACGATGTCCACGCCCAGATCCGACCAGGGCAGGTTTGCGGGGTCGCGTTCCGCCAGGACCTTGATGGTTTTGCCGCCAACAACAATGTTGCCGTCCCGTACTTCAAGGTCGGCTCCCAGCCGGCCGGTCACGGAATCGTACTTCAGCAGGTGGGCGAGGGTTTCCGGGCTGGTGAGGTCATTGACGGCGACGATGTCGAGGTCCGCGTTCTGCTCCAGTGCGGCACGGAAGTAGTTGCGGCCGATACGTCCGAATCCGTTGATTCCAACACGAGTAGTCACTTTTCTGTCTCCTTGATAGGGGGTCAATTGAGAACTGAGTGACCTCGGTAAGAAGCCACCGGACTGACTGCGGCCTGACAACCTCCGCTTGGGGAACACATCCGGCCGCGGCGCCGTGTCTCCGTCCTGCCCGGATGCCGGAGCATCGGGCAGGACGGTGACCTACGGAATATCTTACGCGTCACAGTCTCCGTAGGGACCGGGACGGGAGCACATTGGTGCTCTTTGGGTACGGACTAGGCCGGGACGATCAGGCCCTTGGCACCGGTGCGGGCAGCGTCGAAGCGTGCTGCGACATCGGCCCAGTTGACAATGTTCCAGAAGGCCTTGACGTAGTCAGCCTTGACGTTGACGTAGTCCAGGTAGAAGGCGTGCTCCCACATGTCCAGCATCAGCAGCGGAATGGTGCCTACGGGGACGTTGCCCTGCTGATCGTAGAGCTGCTCGATGACCAGGTTCTTGCCCAGCGGTTCGTAGGCCAGGATGGCCCAGCCGGAGCCCTGGATGGAGTTGGCCACAGCGGTGAACTGGCCACGGAACTTGTCGAAGGATCCGAAGAACTCGTCGATGGCCGCTGCGAGTTCGCCTTCGGGCTTGTCGCCGCCGTCCGGGGACATGTTGTTCCAGAAGATGCTGTGGTTGGTGTGGCCGCCCAGGTGGAAGGCCAGATCCTTGGAGAGCTTCGTCATGGTGCCGAACTCGCCCTTTTCGCGGGCTTCGGCCATCTGTGCCAGTGCCGTGTTGGCGCCTGCTACATAAGTGGCGTGGTGCTTGTCATGGTGCAGTTCCATGATGCGCGCGGAGATGTGGGGTTCCAGGGCTGCGTAGTCGTACGGCAGTTCCGGCAGTGTGTATTCGTTCACGAAAATCCTCCGTTGATATGTCGGATCGATGATCCGGACGGAATGCCCGTCCGGAAACTCATGGTGCCGCCAAAAGGCAGCATGCTTAGTCCATCCTATGCAATATCGCTATTCATCCAACATTTCCGGCGTGACACTGGACTCAGTACCCGGAATCCCCAGTTCAGCTGCCCTCTTGTCGGCCATGGCAAGCAGCCGCCGGATCCGGCCGGCGATGGCGTCCTTGGTCATGGGCGGTTCGGCCAGGTGGCCCAGTTCGTCGAGGCTGGCCTGCTTGTGTGCCACGCGCAGCTCCCCCGCGTAGCGCAGGTGCTCGGGCACGTCCTCGCCCAGGATTTCCAGGGCACGCTCCACACGGGCGCCGGCAGCGACGGCGGCCTGGGCCGAACGGCGCAGATTCGCGTCGTCGAAATTGGCGAGCCGGTTTGCGGTGGCCCGCACTTCCTTGCGCATCCGCCGTTCCTCCCACACCATCAGCGCATCGTGGGCGCCCATCCGGGTAAGCAGGGCGGCGATGGTGTCGCCGTCGCGGATCACCACGCGGTCCACTCCGCGGACCTCGCGTGCCTTGGCGGAAATGCCGATCCGGCGGGCGGAACCGACCAGGGCGAGGGCGGCCTCGGGTCCCGGGCAGGTAACTTCCAGGGAGGAGGAACGGCCGGGCTCGGTGAGGGACCCGTGTGCCAGGAAGGCGCCCCGCCAGACGGCTTCGGCGTCGGCTGCGGAGCCGTTGACCACCACTGAGGGCAGGCCGCGGACGGGACGGCCGCGGGAGTCGAGCAGCCCGGTCTGCCGGGCCAGGGATTCGCCGTCCTTGACTACGCGCACCACGTAGCGGTTTCCGCGGCGCAGGCCGCCGCCGGAGACCACAATGATGTCGCTGGCATGCCCGTAGACCTCCGCGATGGCCGAGCGGAGCCGGCGGGCGGTGGAAGCAAGGTCCACTTCGGCTTCGATGACTATGCGTCCGGAGATGATGTGAAGCCCCCCGGCAAAACGCAGCATCGCCGATACTTCAGCCTTGCGGACTGAGGATTTTTTCACCTCGAGGCGCGAAAGTTCCTCTTTTACTGCTGCGGTCAGCGCCACAAAAACACTCCTAAATCTCCCCAAACATATCGTGGAAGGCGGTCGCGAGGCGGAGCGGATCATGGATCGGACGCCCCGACGCTGCCCCCACCTTACCGAAGACCGCGCGGCCGCCCAGTTCGGCGACGGCCTCTTCGAACGCTTCCCGGTCCCCTACCACTGACGGATCCACCAGGACGGCATCCACCTTGAACTCCGGGGCGTAACGCCGGATCACAGCCAGGTGGTCCACGGCGCTCATGCCCGCGGTTTCCGTGGTTTCGTTGCTCAGGTTCATCGTCAGGCAACGCTTGGCGGAGGTGGCGCAGAGCGCATCCCGCAGCTGCGGCAGCATCAGGTGCGGAAGCACCGAGGTGTACCAGGACCCTGGGCCAAGGATGACCCAGTCGGCAAGGTCGATTGCCTCCAGGGCAGCCGGGCAGGCCGGTGCGTCAGCCGGCAGCAGCCTGACCTCATGGACATTGCTGCGGGTTCCGGCGGCGGCCAGGCGGGCCTGCCCGGTTACCGTTTCGATCCGGGTGCCGGCAGCGGTCCGGCGGATCACGTCGCCTTCAATGGTCAGCGGCAGGGTGGACATCGGCAGTACCTGGCCGCGGGCACCGAGCAGCGCACCGGCCCACTGCAGTCCGGCTACCGGATCCCCCAGCAGCTCCCAGAGGGTGACAATCAGCAGGTTGCCCAGGGCATGGTCATCCAGTGAACCGTCCACGCCCGGACGGGAGCGGAAGCGGTGCTGCATCACGTCACGCCAGGTCCTGCCCCAGTCGGTGTCGTCGCAGAGCGCGGCCAGCGCCATTCGGAGGTCGCCGGGCGGCAGGACACCGAGCTCCCGGCGCAGGCGGCCCGAGGACCCGCCGTCGTCGGCCACGGTGACGACGGCGGTGAGGTCGGTGGTGAGCAGCCGCAGGGCAGACAGGGACGCAGAGAGGCCGTGGCCGCCGCCCAGGGCGACAACGGATCCGGCCTTACCGGGTTCCTCCCGTCCCTTCGCCTCCGGTATCAGGGGCAGCGGTCCGGTGAGAAAGGACATTATTCGCGCCCCAGATCCCGGTGGTGGGAGCTGACGGTGACGCGTGGAAGCTGGGCCAGGCGCTTGGCCAGCTCTTCGGTAACCGCTACGGAGCGGTGCTTGCCGCCGGTGCAGCCCACGGCAATGGTGGCGTAGTGCTTGTTCTCCCGGCGGTAGCCGTCGATGACCGGCTCCAGGGCTTCCACGTAGCGGTCCAGGAACTCGGCGGTTCCCTTGGCCTGCAGGACATAGTCCCGGACATTCTCGTCCAGCCCGGTGTGCGGGCGCAGCTGCGGGACCCAGTGCGGGTTGGGGATGAAGCGGACATCCGCCACGTAGTTCGCGTCCACGGGCAGTCCGTATTTGAAGCCGAAGCTCATCACGTTCAGGCGCAGCACAATGGGACCGGACTCGGTAAACAGCTCGGTGACGGTGGTGGCCAGCGCGTGCACGTTCAGCTTGGAGGTATCCACCACGACGTCGGAGCTGTCCCGCAGCTCGGCAAGCACCTCGCGTTCGGAGGCGATGCCATCCAGGATGCTGCCGTCCCCCTGAAGGGGGTGCGGGCGCCGGCCCTGTTCAAACCGGCGGACCAGGGTTGCGTCGTCGGCGTCGAGGAAGAGCACCCGGTAGGCGACGCCCGCGGCACGCAGGTTCCGCAGGGCTTCCTGGATGTCCCGGAAGAGCTCCTTGCTGCGGACATCGATGACTACGGCCAGCTTGGGGATGGACTGCGGCATCCTGGACACCAGTTCGGTGAGGGTGCCCAGCATCAGCGGCGGGAGGTTCTCGACCACGTACCAGCCGTGGTCCTCGAGCGCGTTCGCAGCCGTGCTGCGTCCGGCGCCGGACATGCCCGTGACAACGAGCAGCTCGGATTCCTCGGGCTTGACTATGGACAAGCCGTCCTCTTGCGTCATGTGGTGTGATCCCATCCTGTTGCACTGCCTGGCCCTGCCCGGAAAGGCATCATCCGTTCCCGCGACACGCCGGTTTCCCAGCGTAGCTAAGTTTCCAGGATTTCGCCGGTGGACATGTTCACTGCCGGTGCCGCCTCCGCCTTGGAACTATCGGCCAGACGGCTGCGGAGGTTAGCAGCCATGGCCGGTCCGATGCCGGGAACCTGCTGCAGTTCCTCCTCGGAGGCAGCCCGGAGTTTCTTCACTGAGCCAAAGTGCTTGAGCAGGGCCTGCCGCTTGGCGGGGCCCAGGCCCGGGACCTCGTCCAGGAGCGAAGCGGTCATGGACTTGCCGCGCTTCTGGCGGTGGAAGGTGATGGCAAACCGGTGCGCCTCGTCGCGGATACGCTGCAGCAGGAACAGTGCTTCGGAGGCGCGGGGCAGGATCACCGGGAAATCGCTGTCCGGGACCCAGACCTCCTCGAGGCGTTTCGCCAGACCCACCACCTGCACGTCGGTGATGCCCAGGTCCGCCAGTGCCCTGGAGGCCGCGGCAACCTGGGGCTGGCCGCCGTCGACCACCACCAGGTTCGGCGGATAGGCGAACTTGGTGCGCGGCGCCGGGGTCAGGGTATCCGTGAGCGGCTGCACGTCGGTTGCGCCGTCGTCGAGGCGCTCTGCCGGCAGTTCCTGCGGGGCATCCGGATCAGCTGCCGGATCCGCGTTTTCAGCCAGGTAGTTGCGGAAGCGCCGCGAAATGACGTCATACATGGAGGCAGTGTCATCACGTGCGGCTTCTCCGGTGATGGAGAACTTCCGATAGTCGGATTTCTTGGGCAGGCCGTCTTCGGCCACCACCATGGAGGCCACTACATTGGTGCCGGAGACGTGGGAGATGTCATAGCATTCGATCCGCAGCGGAGCCGCGTCCAGGTCCAGGGCCTCCTGGAGCTCCTGCAGGGCGGCAGAGCGCGTGGTGATGTCGCCCGCCCGGCGGCTCTTGTGCAGCCGGAGGGCATCGGAGGCGTTACGGGCCACGGTTTCCATGAGCGCTTTTTTGTCGCCGCGCATGGGCACCCGGATGTCCACCCGCGCGCCCCGCAGGCCGTGCAGCCACTCGGCCAGTTCCTCGGCATTGGGGGGAAGCACCGGGACCAGGACCTGGCGCGGAATGCGGTCCGTGGAATTCGCCTCGCCGTAGACCTGCTGGATCAGGTGCTCCACCAGATCCGCGGTGTCGTTGTCCTCCACCTTTTCCACCACCCAGCCGCGCTGTCCGCGGATGCGCCCGCCGCGGACGTGGAAGACCTGGGCTGAGGCCTCCAGCTCATCCTCTTCGAGGGCGAAAATGTCCGCGTCGGTGTCTTCGCTGAGCACTACGTTGTTGCGCTCGAACACTTTGCGCAGTGCCGAAATGTCGTCGCGGAGACGGGCCGCGGTCTCATAGTCCAGTTCGGACACCGCGGCCTGCATCTCCTTTTCCAGGCTGGAGATGAACCGTTTGCCCTCCCCTGCCATGAAATCGCACAGCTCGGCGGCGAGCTGGCGGTGGTCTTCGGGGCTGATCCTCCCCACGCAGGGGGCGGCGCACTTGTCGATGTAGCCGAGCAGGCAGGGCCGGCCGGTGCGTTCGGCGCGCTTGAAAACGCCGCTGCTGCAGGTGCGCACCGGAAAGACGCGGAGCAGCGTGTCCAGGGTTTCCCGGATGGCTTTGGCCGGGTAGAAGGGCCCGAAATAGCGGGTGTCCTTGCGCCGGTCGCCGCGCATCACCTGGGCGCGGGGGTACTTCTCCCCCATGGTCACGGCCAGGTAGGGGTAGGACTTGTCGTCCCGGAACATGATGTTGAACCGCGGATTGAATTCCTTGATCCACGTGTATTCAAGCTGCAGTGCTTCCAGCTCGGTTCCCACCACGGTCCACTCCACGCCGGCGGCAGTGTGCACCATGGCCCTGGTTTTGGGCATCAGGCCGCGCGGATTGGCGAAGTAGGAGTTCAGTCGGGAGCGGAGGTTCTTGGCCTTGCCCACGTAGATGATCCGGCCGTGTTCATCCCGGAAACGGTAAACGCCCGGGGCCGTGGGGATCTCCCCTGTTTTTGGCCGGTAGGTTGCTGGATCTGCCACTGTTCCATCCTACGTTCGCCTCCGCGGCGTCCCTGACCTACGGCCGGCGTTTCGCGGGACGCTGAACCCCGCGGGCTACCCCTCGGGCCGGTTGCGGTTGTAACTCTCCGCGCGCTCCTGGCCGGTGAGTTCGGCGATGGCGTCCATGACCCGGTCCGTGGCCTGCCGGCGCGCCGGAAGGGCATGTTCGGGTCCGGTCTTCTGGAAGTACAGCGGCGCACCGACCCTCAGGGTGAAGTGCCCCGGCTTCACGGTCTTTTTGCCCGCCGGCTGCAGGTTCTCCGTGCCGATCAGGCCCACCGGAACCACGGGGGCACCGGAGGTCAGTGCCAGCCAGCCGACGCCGGTCCGGCCGCGGTAGAGCAGCCCGTCCCGTGAGCGGGTGCCCTCGGGGTAGATGCCTACCCCTCCGCCGTCCTCGAGGATGTCCAGCAGGGTCCGGAGGGCTGCCACACTGGCGGCCTGCTGGTCACGCTGCACCGGGATGGACCCCACGCCTTCAAAGAAGCTCTTCATGGCGTAGCCCTTGAGGCCCGTGCCGGTGAAGTACTCGGCCTTCGCGAAGAACCCGACCCGCCGCGGCAGCAGCGCCTGCACCAGGACGCTGTCCAGGAAGGAGAGATGGTTGCAGGCCACAATGAAGGGTCCGCTGGACGGTACGTTCTCCAGTCCGGTGATGGTGGGCCGGCACAGGCCGCCCACAAGGCCGCGGATACTGGTCCGCGTGAGGTTATAGAGCGCCATGGAGCGCCGGTCCGTTCTCAGCGGAGCGCAGTACCGCATCCACCAGTTCCGCGGCGGTATCCACCACAACGGCGGCGCCGGCTCCGTCCAGTTCGCCCGGGGCTGCGAAGCCCCAGGACACACCGATGCAGTCCAGTCCGTTGGCGTGTGCACCCTCGACGTCGTGGCGCCTGTCGCCGATCATCACGGCTGCGTCGTAGCTCCCGGCGTGCCGTTCCAGGGCCGCACGGATAATGCTGCGCTTGCCGTCCAGTGCGGCGGCGGCCTGTTCATCCGCCGGTGAGCCGTGCACGGAGGCGAAGAGTCCACCCATCTCCTGCACTCCGAGGAGTTCCACGGCCAGGGCCTCCGGCTTCTGGGTGGCAACGGCCACCGTGTGCAGGGCGCCCAGCCGCTCGACGGCGTCGCGGATCCCCGGGTAGGGACGGCTCTGTGCCATCCCGGCGGACCGGTAGCCGGTGCGGTATTGCCGGATAACCTCTTCGACCCGGCTTTCCGGTACGCCTGCGATATCCCGCAGGGAGGTCACGAGGGCGGGGCCCACCATCCGCTGCAGGTCCGCGTCAGCCGGAACCGGAAGGCCGCAGGCGGACAGGGCGGCACTGATACCGCCGGTGATGGCGCCGTTGGGGTCAACCAGCGTTCCATCGAGATCAAAGAGCACCAAGAGCCGGGGAGAAGTCACGGCCCAAGTTTGGCATACAGGGAAGGACTAAGGGAAAAAGGTATACCAATAATGGAATATGTCGGCGGCGGTTATATTCCGCAGAAGTGTCTGTGGCAGCGTCGCGCCGTGCCCGGGCAACACGGCATGGCCGGGCCAAACATCACGCGGTCCGGAAGACGGGAATGCCCCCGGACAGTCCGCCGAAACGGACCGCCCGGGGGCATCATGGCGCCCTGCCGCAGAACGGCTACGGGTTGAGGATCTCCGCGAGGAACGTGGCCGTGTGGCTGCCCTCCACCTTGGCCACCTTCTCCGGGGTGCCGGAGGCCACGACCCTGCCGCCGCCGTTGCCGCCGTCGGGACCCAGGTCAATGATCCAGTCCGCGCTCTTGATCACGTCGAGGTTGTGCTCAATGGTGATCACGGTGTTGCCCTTGTCCACCAGACCCTGCAGCACTTCCAGCAGCTTGCGGACGTCCTCGAAGTGCAGGCCGGTGGTCGGCTCGTCCAGGACGTAGATGCTGCGGCCGTTGGAGCGCTTCTGCAGCTCGCTCGCCAGTTTCACGCGCTGCGCCTCGCCGCCGGAGAGCGTGGTGGCCGGCTGGCCGAGCCGGACGTAGCCCAGGCCCACGTCCACCAGCGTGTTCAGGTGCCGGGAGATGGGACCGAACGCTGCGAAGAACTCCGCTGCTTCCTCGATCGGCATGTCCAGCACCTCGGCAATGTTCTTGCCCTTGTAGTGGACTTCCATGGTTTCCCGGTTGAACCGGGCGCCGTGGCACACCTCGCAGGGCACGTACACGTCCGGCAGGAAGTTCATCTCGATCTTGAGCGTGCCGTCGCCGTGGCAGGCTTCGCAGCGCCCGCCCTTGACGTTGAAGGAGAACCGGCCCGGCAGGTAGCCGCGCACCTTCGCCTCATTGGTCTCCGCGAAAAGCTTGCGGATGTGGTCCCAGACGCCGGTGTAGGTGGCCGGGTTGGAACGCGGCGTGCGGCCGATGGGGCTCTGGTCCACGTGGATGACCTTGTCCAGCTGCTCCAGGCCCTCCACCCGGGTGTGCCGGCCGGCCACATGCTTGGCGCCGTTGAGCTTGTTCGCCATGGTCTTGTAGAGGATGTCGTTGATCAGCGTGGACTTGCCCGAGCCGCTGACACCGGTCACCGCCGTGAACACGCCCAGCGGAATGTCCACGTTCAGGTTCTGCAGGTTGTTTTCCCGCGCGCCCACGATCTTCAGCTGGCGGGACTTGTCCACCTTGCGCCGTTTGGCCGGGATCTCAATCTTCTTCCGGCCGGAAAGGTAGGCACCGGTAATGGAGCGTTCGTTGGTGAGCAGCTCAGCCAACGGACCGGAGTGCACAATCTCGCCGCCGCGCTCACCGGCACCGGGTCCGACGTCAACAATCCAGTCCGCTTCATGGATGGTGTCTTCGTCGTGCTCCACCACAATCAGGGTGTTGCCCAGGCTGCGCAGCCGGGTCAGGGTTTCGATCAGCCGCCGGTTGTCCTTCTGGTGCAGGCCGATGGACGGCTCGTCGAGCACGTACAGCACGCCCACCAGGCCGGAACCGATCTGGGTGGCCAGGCGGATGCGCTGTGCCTCGCCGCCGGAGAGGGTGGCCGCCGGCCGGTTCAGGCTCAGGTATTCGAGTCCGACGTCGAGCAGGAACGTCAGCCGCGCCTGGATCTCCTTGAGTACGTTGCTGGCGATCTGTGCTTCCCGTCCGGTGAGGGTCAGGCTGCCCAGGAACTCGGCGGCCTCACGGAGCGGTAGGGCGCTGATCTCGGCAATGTTGCGGCCGTTGATCAGCACGGAGAGGGAGGCAGGGTTCAGCCGCGCTCCCCCGCACTCGGGGCAGGCGATTTCGCGCATGTACTCCTCGTACCGGTCCCGGGCATGGTCCGATTCGGTTTCCAGGTGCTTGCGGTGGATGTACTGGATGACGCCTTCGAAGCCGGTGCTGTACTTGCGTTCGCGGCCGAAGCGGTTCCGGTACTGGACCACCACCTTGTGGTCCTTGCCGTTGAGGACTGCCTCGCGCGCCTTGGCGGACAGCTTCTTCCACGGGGTGTCCATGGAAAAGCCCATGTCCTTGGCCAGGCCTTCAAGCAGCCGGTTCCAGTATTCGGTGGTGGCGGCGCCCAGTGACCAGGGAGCGATGGCGCCTTCGGCCAGGGACTTGGACGGGTCCGGAATGATCAGGTCCTCATCCACCTCCAGCTTGGAGCCGATGCCGGTGCAGACCGGGCAGGCACCGAAGGGGTTGTTGAAGGAGAAGGAGCGCGGCTCAATCTCGTCAATGGCCAGCGGGTGCTCGTTCGGGCAGGCCAGGTTTTCGGAGAAGGCCCGGGTGCGGTCCTCACTGTCCTCGGGCAGGTCCACGAAGTCGACCACTATCCGGCCATCGGCCAGGGCCAGGCCGGTTTCCACCGAGTCGGTGAGCCGCTGCCGGATGCCGTCCTTGGCTACGAGGCGGTCCACCACCACTTCGATGTTGTGCTTGATCTGCTTGCCGAGCTTGGGCGGGTCGGAGAGCTGGATCTGCTTGCCGTCCACCCGGGCACGGGAGTAGCCCTTGGCGGCAAGTTCCTTGAACAGGTCCACAAATTCGCCCTTGCGGCCGCGGACCACCGGGGCGAGGACCTGGTAGCGGGTACCTTCTTCAAGCTCCAGGAGCTGGTCCACAATGGCCTGCGGGGTCTGCCGGCTGACCGGCTCGCCGCAGACGGGGCAGAACGGGCGTCCCACGCGTGCCCAGAGCAGGCGCATGTAGTCATGGATCTCGGTGATGGTACCCACGGTGGAACGCGGGTTCTTCGATGTGGACTTCTGGTCAATCGAGACCGCAGGCGAGAGGCCTTCGATGAAGTCGACGTCGGGCTTGTCCACCTGGCCCAGGAACATGCGGGCGTAGGCGGAAAGCGATTCGACGTAGCGGCGCTGTCCTTCCGCAAAGATGGTGTCGAAGGCCAGCGACGACTTTCCGGAGCCGGACAGGCCGGTGAACACGATCATGGCGTCCCGGGGCAGATCCAGGTCAACGTTCCGGAGGTTGTGCTCGCGCGCCCCCTTCACTACCAGTCGGGACAGATCATTGGCAGTATGCGGCGCAAACACAGTGTCCGCCGTCGTGAGAGTCGATTTAGGCACGTTTTCCACTCTAGTTCAAACACCGATTCGAAAACGTATTCGAGCAGCCGAGTTTCGCCGCGGGCGAAGAGCAGCAGCCTTACTGCAGGGCGGCGCGCACCAGCGCGACGGCGTCGTCCGCGGGAATGCCGTTGGCGCGGGCCGCGTCGGCAAACACCCGGGCGGCCTCGGCTACCCGGCTGCGGCCGGCGTCACCGGCGGCGGCCACCACTGTTCCCGCCCGGGAGCGGGTGGTGACCACCTGGGCCTGTTCCAGCTCCCGGTAGGCCCGCGCCACCGTGTTGACCGCAAGCCCAAGGTGGCCTGCCAGCGCGCGGACCGGCGGCAGCCGGGTGCCCACGGCGAGCCGGCCCTCGTTAACGGCGTCCAGGATCTGCAGGCGCAACTGCTCGTACGGGGGGACCGAGCTTGCAGCGTCGATCCGAACCCAGGGCAGGACACCGGGATCGGTGACGGTGGAGGGCGATTCAGGGCCGGTGCCGGGCGCGGGAGTCATGATGCCATGCTAGTGCCCGTCCGGTGTGGACGGCGCAGCGGCCGCCTCAGCACCCCCGGCCGATTCCACTGCAGGTCCGGCGAACTGGGAGCGGTACAGCTCGGCATAGAAGCCCTCGGCAGCGAGCAGCGCGTCATGGACACCCTGCTCCACAATCTCTCCGTTGCGCACCACCAGGATGACGTCCGCGTCGCGGATGGTGGAGAGCCGGTGCGCAATCACGAAGCTGGTCCGGTCCTGACGGAGGGCATTCATTGCCATCCGGATGGCCACCTCGGTGCGGGTGTCCACGGAGCTGGTTGCCTCATCCAGCACCAGGATGGCCGGGTCGGAGAGCCAGGCGCGGGCGATTGTCAGCAGCTGCCGCTGGCCCTGGCTCAGGGATCCGCCGTCATAGCCCAGCACGGTGTCATAGCCTTCCGGCAGGGAGCGGACAAAGTGGTCCACGTGCGTAGCCAGTGCAGCGGCATGGATCTGCTCGTCCGTGGCCCCGGGGGCGCCGTAGGCCAGGTTTTCGCGGACGGTGCCCTCAAAGAGCCAGGCGTCCTGCAGCACCATGCCGATCCGGCTGCGCAGCTCTTCGCGGCTCAGCCGGGCAATGTCCACGCCGTCAATGGTGATGCGTCCGGCATCAACGTCATAGAAGCGCATCAGCAGGTTCACGAGGGTGGTTTTGCCGGCACCGGTAGGACCGACAATCGCCACCGTCTGCCCCGGTTCGGCGACAAAGGAAAGATCCTTGATGAGCGGCGCTTCAGGACTGTAGCTGAAGGACACGTCTTCGAAGGCCACCCGTCCGCGCACCTTGTCCAGATGTTCCGGGTGCGCCGGATCCGGTTCCTGTTCCCGCGCATCCAGCAGCGCGAACACGCGTTCGGCCGAGGCGACGCCGGACTGGAGCATGTTGATCAGCCCGCCCAGCTGGCCAAGGGGCTGGCTGAACTGCCGGCTGTACTGCACAAAGGCCTGGACCCCGCCGATGGACAGCTGCCCGCCGGCCACCTGCAGCCCGCCCACCACGGCCACTGCCACGTAGTTCAGGTTCGAGATGAACATCATCGCCGGCATGATGATGCCGGAAACGAACTGTGCCCGAAATGCTGACCGGAACAGACGGTCATTGGCCGGCGCGAATCCTTCAATCACCCGTTCCTGTTGCCCGAAGGCCTTCACCACGTCCTGGCCGGTGAACATTTCCTCGATATAGCCGTTCACCTCACCGGTGGATTTCCACTGCGTTTTGAACTCCGCCTGCGAGCGCCGGGCAATGAGTACCGTCACCAGGGCGGAGACCGGAACCGTGACCACGGCGATCAGCGCCAGCAGCGGGGAAATGGAGAGCATCATCGCCAGGACACCAATGATGGTCAGCACGGAAGTGACTATCTGGGTGAGGCTCTGCGAGAGGGTCTGGGCCAGGTTGTCGATGTCATTGGTGACCCGGCTCAGGACATCTCCGCGCGACTGCTGCTGGAAGTGGGACATGGGCAGGCGGAACAGCTTGCCGTCCACGTCGCGCCGCAGCCGGTACATGGCGTTCTGGACAATACGGGCCGTGAGCCGGGCCTGGAACCAGCCGAAGACGAAGGCCGCCAGGTAGATCGCCAGGACGCCCAGCAGGATCCCGCCCAGCCGGCCGAAGTCCAGCCCCTGCCCGGGCACCACGTCCATGGCGGCGAGCATGTCAGCCAGTTCCCGCTCCCCCGAGGCCCGCAGGGCCTCCACCTGGGCATCCTTGGACATTCCCGCCGGCAGGCTGTTCCCGATGAAGCCGTCGAAGATGACGTTGGTGGCTTCCCCCAGGATTCGCGGGGCACTGACCGCGAGCGCCACCGAGACGACGGCGGCCAGCATCACGGCGGCCACGCGGAGCCGGTCCGGTGCCATCAGGACCAGGATGCGCCGGACACTGGCGGCAAAGTTCTCGGGTTTCGCCGTTGCCGGGGCTCCCGGGCGTCCTCGCATGCCCGCCCCGTGCCCGCTCACGCGACCTCCTCGGCCGTGAGCTGGGAGGCGACGATTTCCCGGTACGTCGGGGAGGACTCCATCAGCTCGGTGTGGGTTCCCTGCCCTACGACCCGTCCCTCCTCCAGGACCACTATCCGGGCAGCGTCGGTGATGGTGTTGACCCGCTGGGCCACCACCACCACGGTGGCGTTCCGGGTCTGCGGTTTCAGGGCGCTGCGCAGCCGCGCGTCGGTGGCAAAGTCCAGGGCGGAGAAACTGTCATCGAAGAGGTAGATCGAGGGCCGCACCACCAGGGCACGGGCAATGGCCAGGCGCTGGCGCTGTCCCCCGGAGAAATTGGCACCGCCCTGTTCCACCGGATGGTCCAGCCCGCCGTCCCCGGCCCGGACGAAGTCTGCGGCCTGGGCGGTCTCCAGCGCTTCCCACAGTTCCGCGTCCGTTGCCTCCGGACGTCCGAAGCGCAGGTTGGAGGCAATGGTGCCGCTGAACAGGTAGGCCCGCTGCGGCACCAGGCCGATCCCGTGCCGCAGGGAGGCGAGGGTGACACCGGCAATATCCTGGCCGTCCACGCTGACGGTGCCGGAAGTTGCATCAAGCAGGCGCGGCACCAGATTCAGCAGGGTGGTTTTCCCGGCCCCGGTGGAGCCGATGATGGCTGTGGTCTCCCCCGGCAGCGCCTCGAAGCTGATGCTGTGCAGCACCGGGTCCTCCGCCCCCGGATAGCTGTAGCCGACGTCGGTGAAGGTGAGCCGGCCGCCGTCGTACTCCAGTTCCGCCGCGTCCGGGGTGTCCGTGACGCTGGTGCGGGTATCCAGCACCTCGTAAATGCGCTCGGCACAGACTGCAGCGCGGGGCAGCATCATGATCAGGAACATGGACATCATCACGGCCATGAGGATTTGGATGATGTAGGCGATAAAGGCCGTCAGGGCGCCGATCTGCATTTGCCCGGCCTCAATCCGGAACGCGCCGAACCAGATCACGGCAACGGTGGCGAGGTTGGCCACCAACATGGCTGCCGGGAACAGCAGCGCCAGCAGCTGGCTGATCCGCAACTGGGTGCCGGTCAGGTCGGCGTTGGCCGAATCGAACCGCTGTTCCTCTGAGCGCTCGCGGATGAAGGCCCGGATAACGGCGATCCCCATGATCTGCTCCCGCAATACGGAGTTCACCCGGTCGATCTGCCGCTGCGCCCGCCGGAAAAGCGGGATCAGGCGCCGCAGGACCAAACCGATCACAACGAACAGCACCGGCAGGATCAGCAGCAGGATCCCGGAGAGCGGTATGTCCTGGTTCAGGGCCAGCAGCACCCCGCCAATGCCCATGATGGGCGCCGAGACCATCATGGTGAACGTCATCAGCAGCGTCATCTGGACCTGCTGCACGTCATTGGTGGTCCGGGTAATCAGTGACGGCGGCCCGAACAGGCCCACTTCGCGGGAGGAAAAGGTTTCCACGTTGGTGAACAGCTCGGAACGGATATTGCGGCCCGTGCTCATCGCCACCCGCGCGGCGAGGAACGTGGCAGCGATGGAACAGAGAATCTGGCCCGCCGTGACGGCGAGCATCCAGCCGCCCACCTCCATGATGACGCCGGTATCCCCGGTGACGACGCCGCGGTCAATGATGTCGGCGTTCAGGGTAGGCAGGTACAGCGTTGCCACAGTCTGCAGCAGCTGCAGCGCAACGACGGCGGCTACGGTGCCTTTGTAGGGAGCGAGGTACTGCCGGACCAGCCTCAGGAGCATCCTTGCAACCTACGCCCGTCTGCGGGTGCAGACAATAGCCCTGCGCAAGCACGTGCGGGAACGGCCTCGCTAGACTGGGCCGATGGAGAATCTGCAGAACATCACCATCCGGAGCGCGTCCGTGGGCACCATGGACAACAACGTTTATGTGCTCACCGACAAGGACACCGGCGCCCAGGTCCTTATTGATGCCGCTGATGATTTCGCCGCCATCCAGCGCCTGCTGGCCGAAGGGGCCGCCGATGCCCGGGTGCCGGCGAAGCTTGAACTGGTGATCACTACGCACAGCCACTGGGACCATGTCCGTGCGCTCGCCGAAACGGCGGCTGCCACCGGAGCGCGTACCGCCGCCGGGACGGAGGACATCGGGGACATCGAAGTACCCACCGTCCTGGCACTTGAACACGGCGACAGGGTGCCCTTTGGCGGCGCCGAACTTGAAGCACTCAAGCTGCGCGGGCATACCCCCGGATCCGTGGCCCTGCTCTACCGGGAGCCGGACGCGCCGGCCCACCTCTTTACCGGTGACTCCCTGTTCCCCGGCGGCCTGGGCAACACGCAGAAGGACCCGGAACGCTTCGCGTCCCTGTACCGCGACGTATTCGAACGTATATTCGAATACCTTCCGGATGACACCGTGGTGCACCCCGGCCACGGCGCCGGCACCACTCTGGGGGCCGAACGGCCGCACCTGGCCGAATGGAAGGAACGCGGCTGGTAAAGGCGCACAACCCACGCTCCCCGTTGACCCTGCTTCGCGGCCGGCCGTACGCTCCAAAGAGGCCTGCCGGACCGAGTGAGGGAGCGCAGCCGTGGCCGAACCAGCGTCGCCAAAGTCCCGGACGCCCCGGGCCCCGGGGCAGATCGGCCTCGTAGCCTGCGTAGCGTTCGGGGTTGGCACCACGGTGGGCGGAGGGGTATTCACCCTTTCCGGCACGGCGGTCAACCTGGCCGGACCCGCCGCCGCCGTCAGCTACATCCTCGCGGGCATCGTGATGTTCCTGTGTGCACTGTCCTTCATCGTGGTTTCCACCAGGGCCGGCGACGGCGAATCCGGCTACGCCCCCGTGGGCACCATCCTCGGCCCCTTCTGGCGGTTCATTGTGATGTGGGCCTTTTACCTCAACGGGGCCACCATCATCGCCTACCTGGTGGCCTCCTTCGGCGACTACTTCAGCGAATACTTCCTGCCCGCGGCCGGCACCCTGGCGGTGGCGCTCGCCACCACCGTACTGGTCACCGCACTGAACCTCGGCCCGACGTCGCTCGTCGCCCGGGCGGAGACCTGGATCGTTGGCATCAAACTGGGCCTGCTGGTGCTGTTCTCCGTCTGGGGCCTCACCGAACTCCGGCCCGATGACCTTGACCGGCCGCTGCCTTCCGGCACCGGGGGGATCTTCTCCGCCGCCGCACTGCTGTTCACTGCCTACACCGGCTTCAACGTCATCACCAACATGGCCGGATCGGTGAAGAATCCGCGCAAAACAGTTCCGCGCGCCATCATGCTGACCATCCTGGTCTCCGGTCTCGTCTACCTCGGCACCGTCCTGGCCATGACAGCCAGCGGGATCACCAGGTTCACCGCCACCGGCGTATCCCAGGCTGCCGAGACGGTCATGGGGGCCTGGGGTGGCGTCCTGGTGGCGTTTGCGGCCTGCCTGTCCACGTTCTCGGGAGCCAACGCCAATGTGCTGGGCGCCTCGGAGATCATGCTGCGCATGGTGGCCCGCGGGATGTTCCCCCGGCACTGGGCCGGCACACACGCAACGGCCACCCCTACATAAGCGTGCTGCTGCTGGGAATCATTACCGTTCTCCTGGTGGTGCTGCGGGACACCGCGTTTGTAGTCTCCGTTGCCAACGTGGCGGCGATTATCGCCATGATTGTGGTGAGCGTTGCGGCGGCCGTGCTGGGATTCCGCAAATGGCCGGGCGAGGGCGCACGGTTGCCGCTTGGGCCGGTGATTCCCATCCTGGCCGTGCTGGCCGCGGCCGGCCAGCTGCCGTCACTGAACCCGGAAGCAATTGTGGCCGGCTTCTTCCTGACCGGTTTCGGTGCCGCCCTGTACTTCGCCCGGCTGTACGAACGCGGCGGCGCAGGAACCCGGGCGCATGCGAGCGCCCAGATCGATACGCTGAACACCCCGCTGATGAAAGCCGCACGCACCGGGACCATCGCAAACAGCGCGGATCCCTCCGGGCCGCGCCGGCGCCTGCCGCCCGAAGCCTGACCTACGCCGTTTTCCTTGCCACCATAAAAATGCGGCGGAACGGAAAGACGGTTCCCCAGCCGTGCTGCGGGTAGGCACTGCGCAGCAGAGCCGCGTATTCGGCCTCAAACCGGGAGAGCTCCTCTGCCGTCAGGGCAGCAATCACCGGGCGCAGCGCCGTGCCGCGAACCCATTCAAGTACCGGGTCCTCCCCGGGGAGAACCTGCTGGTAACTGGTCTCCCAGACATCGGCGTCCATCCCCGCTTCAACCAGGAGAGCCAGATACTCGTCGGGCGCGGCGACGGCGTCCGCATGGCGCAGCACCCCCTCCAGCTTCGGTGCCCAGCGGGCGCTCGCCGCCAGGTCACGCATGAGCACATGCGACGGGGCAGTGAAGTTGCCCGGCACCTGCACTGCCAGCCACGCGCCGGCGTCGAGCCGTTTGGCCCACTTCCGCAACAGGTCCCGGTGGCCGGGAACCCACTGCAGGGCAGCGTTGGAGACCACCACGTCCGTACCGGCGTCCGGTTCCCAGTCCTCGATCCGGGACCGGATGAACTCCAGATTCGGAGGTGCACACTCCAACGCCCCGGCCTGCTCAATCATGTCGGCGGAGGAATCCACCCCGGTCACCTGCGCACCGGGCCAGCGGGCGGCGAGCGCAGCGGTCAGTGCCCCGGTGCCGCAGCCCAGGTCCACCACCCGCCCGGGCGAGGACGCCGCTATCCGGGCGGTGAGGTCGAAGAAGGGCCTGTCGCGGTGCGAGGAGAACTGTGTGTACTTTTCCGGATCCCATTTCATGCGGCCGAGCCTACCGCCGGAAAGGGAGGAAAAACGCGACAGGCGCGGCCCCGTTAGTCTGGTAGAGACATGAAACTTCTTGAGCAGCTGCCCTCCGGTCCCTCCGCCACCGCAACCATTGACCCCGACGAGACCTACACCTCCTTCCTGGAATGGGTTGAGAGCCGCGGTATGTCGCTGTACCCGGCGCAGGACGAGGCAGTGATGGAACTGGTGACGGGTAACAACGTCATCCTGGCCACGCCCACCGGATCCGGTAAGTCCATGGTGGCCATTGCCGCGCACTTCCACGCCATGGCCCACGACGAGCGCAGCTACTACACCGCTCCCATCAAGGCACTGGTGTCCGAGAAGTTCTTCGCCCTGTGCGAGATTTTCGGTGCTGAGAACGTGGGCATGGTCACCGGGGACTCCTCGGTGAACAAGGACGCACCGATCATCTGCTGCACCGCGGAGATCCTGGCCAACATTGCCCTGCGTGAAGGGCCGGACGCGGATCTGGGCACGGTCATCATGGACGAGTTCCATTTCTACTCCGATCCGCAGCGCGGCTGGGCCTGGCAGGTGCCGCTGCTGGAGCTGCCGCAGGCGCAGTTCCTGCTGATGTCCGCCACTCTGGGCGACATGACCCGGATCGCCAACGAACTCAGCGAGCTCACCAACCGGGACACCGTCACGGTCTCCTCCGTGCAGCGGCCCATCCCGCTGCACTACTACTACGTGGAAACCCCCATCCAGGAATCCCTGGAGGAACTGCTGGCCACCAAACAGGTCCCCGTCTACGTGGTGCACTTCTCCCAGATCGAAGCCATTGACCGGGCCCAGGCGCTGATGAGCATCAACGTCTGCACCCGCGAGGAGAAAGACCGCATAGCCGAGCTGATCGCCGGGTTCCGGTTCGCCCCCGGCTTCGGCAAGACCCTCAACCGGCTGGTCCGCCACGGCATCGGCGTACACCACGCCGGCATGCTGCCCAAGTACCGCCGCCTGGTGGAGCAGCTGGCCCAGGCCGGACTGCTGAAGGTCATCTGCGGCACCGACACCCTGGGCGTGGGGATTAACGTGCCCATCCGCACGGTGCTGATCACTGCCCTGTCCAAGTACGACGGCACCCGCACCCGGCCGCTGAAGGTCCGCGAATTCCACCAGATTGCCGGACGCGCCGGCCGGGCGGGTTATGACACCGCCGGCACCGTGGTGGTGCAGGCACCGGAACACGTGATCGAAAACGCCAAGGCCATGGCCAAGGCGCAGGCGAAGTTCGGTGACGACCAGAAGAAGCTGCGCCAGGTGGTGAAGAAGAAACCGCAGGCCGGTTTTGTGTCCTGGGGCAAACCCAGCTTCGAGAAGCTCGTGGACGGCACCCCGGAGCCGCTCACCTCCAGCTTTAACATCACCCACTCCATGCTGCTGAACCTGCTGGAGCGCCCGGGTGACCCGTTCACCGCAGCCAAGAAACTGCTCACCAACAACCACGAGACGCGGTCCTCCCAGCTGGCGCTGATGAAGAAGGCCCTGAGCATCTACCGCGAACTGAAAACCGCGGGCATTGTGGAGGTGCTGCCCGAACCTGACGCCGACGGCCGCACCGTCCGGCTGAAGGTGCACCTGCAGCCCAACTTTGCCCTGAACCAGCCGCTGTCCCCGTTTGCCATGGCATCACTGGAAATCCTGGATCCGGAGAGCCCGTCCTACGCCCTGGATGTGGTCTCGGTGATCGAGGCGATTATGGAAAAGCCGCGCCAGGTGCTCTCCGCCCAGGAGAAAAAGGCCCGCGGCGAAGCGATCGCGGCCATGAAGTCCCAGGGCATCGAGTATGACGAGCGGATGGCGCTGCTCGAAGAGGTCACCTATCCCCAGCCGCTGGCGGAACTCCTGGAGCAGTCCTTCGAGGTATACCGCTCCGGTGCTCCCTGGCTGGGCGAGTTCGAGCTCAGCCCCAAGTCGATTGTCCGGGACATGTATGAGCGGGCCATGAGCTTCGGCGAGTACGTGCAGTTCTACTCGCTCGCGCGCTCGGAGGGCGTGCTGCTGCGCTACCTCTCCGACACCTACAAGGCGCTGCTGCACACGGTGCCCCCGGAGCGGCTCCGCGAGGACCTGGAAGACATCATCGAGTGGCTCGGCGAGCTGGTCCGCCAGACCGACTCGTCGCTGCTGGACGAATGGGAGGAACTCACCTCCGGAGTCAACCCCGACGCCAGCAGCGAACCCGTGCTTCCGCCCGTGCCGGACCGGCTGACCGCCAACGTCCGGGCCTTCCGGGTGATGGTGCGCAACGAGATGTTCTCCCGCGTCAAGCTTTTCGCGGACGAGGATGACCGCGCGCTGGGCGAGCTCGACGGCGACGCCGGCTGGGACGCCGACCGCTGGGCGGACGTGCTGGACGCCTACTTCGAGGAACACGAGGACATCGATGACGGCCCCGACGGCCGCGGCCCGAACCTGCTGATCATCAAGGAAGTGCCCGGCAAGTGGGAGGTCCGGCAGATCTTTAAGGATCCTGCCAACCACCTGGACTGGGGCATCACCGCGGAAGTGGACCTGGCCGCCTCAGACGAAGCCGGCAGCCCCGTCATCAAGGTGATCACCGCCGGACGGCTGGATTAGGCTGGATCCCATGCAGATCCGTCCCGCGCGCAAAGAAGATGTCCCCGTCATCCTGGAACTCATCCATGATCTGGCGATCTACGAAAAGGAGCCGCACGCCGTGAAGAACACGGTGGAGGCCCTCGAGGAGAACCTCTTCGGCCCGCATCCGGCCATTTTCGCGCATGTGGCAGTGGAGCAGGGACAGGTCCAGGGCTTCGCCCTGTGGTTCCTGAACTACTCCACCTGGGAAGGTGTGCACGGCATCTACCTCGAGGACCTGTACGTCCGGCCCGAAGCGCGGGGCAAGGGCATGGGCAAGGCGCTGCTGCGCACCCTGGCCGGGATCGCCGTCGAGCGCGGCTACGCCCGGGTGGAATGGTGCGTGCTGAACTGGAACGAACCCTCCATCCGGTTCTACAAGTCCCTGGGTGCGGTTCCGCAGGATGAGTGGACCACGTTCCGGCTGACCGGCGACGCGCTGTCCTCCTTCGGCAGCCCCGTGGTTTCAGGAGGGGCAGCATGAGCGCCCCGGTCCCGCGTATCCCCGTTCCCCACACTGCGTCGGCCCCCTACACGGTGCGCGGCATGAACGTCACCGACCACCGGTTCACTGTTCCCCTCGACCACGCGGCACCGGACGGGGAAAGCATCACCGTCTTCGCCCGTGAGTACTCCGATGCTGCCCTCCCTGCTGCCCGGGTGCGGGAACTGCCGTGGCTGCTGTACCTGCAGGGCGGACCCGGAGGCAAGGGCAGCCGGCTGCTGCAGTTCGGCGGCTGGACCAAGGCCGCCTCGAAGCACTTCCGCATCCTGATGCTGGACCAGCGCGGCACCGGGCTGTCCACCCCTGCGGACCGGCAGACCCTGGCCCTGCGCGGTGACTCCGCCGCCCAGGCGGACTACCTGACCCATTTCCGGGCGGACTCCATTGTTGCGGACGCCGAGCTGATCCGCCGGGCCCTGGGCTCCGGGCCGTGGACCACTTACGGGCAGAGCTACGGCGGTTTCTGTACCCTCACATACCTCTCCTACGCGCCGGAAGGTCTGCGCGGGAGCCTGATTACCGGCGGCCTGGCGCCGCTGACCGGTCCCGCTGACCGGGTGTATGAGGCCACCTTCGGGCGGGTGGCCGCACGCAACGCCGAATACTTTGCCCGCTACCCCGAAGACCGGGACATCGTCACCCGCATAGCCCGGCATCTGGACAGCGTTCCCGAATACCTGCCGTCCGGCGAACGGCTCTCCGTCCGGCGCTTCCAGATGGCCGGCTCGTACCTGGGTGGAAACACCCGGGTGGACGGCCTGCACTACTTCCTGCAGGAAGCCTTTGTTCCCACCCCCGACGGCGACCGGCTTTCGGATACCTTCCTGGAGACCACGCACGGACTGGTCAGCCGGGCATCAAACCCGCTCTACGCCCTGATGCACGAGTCCATCTACGGGCAGGGCGAAGCCACGAACTGGGCGGCCTGGCGGGTGCTGCAGTCCCATCCCGAATTCGAGCCCGCGGCCGCTGAGCCGCTGTTCACCGGCGAGATGGTCTATCCGTGGTACTTCGACGAGGACCCGGCGTTGGTGCCCTTGAAGGAGACCGCGGAACTGCTGGCGAAGAAGACAGACTGGGGTCCGCTCTATGACACTGCCCGGCTGGCACGGAACACCGTGCCGGTGGCGGCCGCGGTGTACACCGATGACATCTATGTGGACCGGGACCTCTCGCTGGAAACCGCTGCTGCCGTGAAGGGACTGCAGGTCTGGGAAAGCGGCGACTTCCACCACGACGGCATTGCCGACGACGGCGAGGCAATCTTCAACCGCCTGCTGGGCATGGTGCGCGGCGGCGACGCATAAAAAGCAGGTCCCCGGCGGATAGCCGGGGACCTGAAGCGTTTGTGGAGACTCCGCTGCGGAGCTTCGACGGTTAGAGGGGCTTCTTTGCAAGCTCCCGGACCCAGTCCGGGGTGGGCTTGCCGAGCTTGCGATCAGTGGTGAGGCGGAGGCGTGCTGCCCGGATCTGCACCCGCTCACGGTCCCGGTCAGGTACGGGCTGGTCGGCGGGACGCGGGGTTCTATCTCCGTGTGCCAGCGGCAGTGCTGCTGTTGTCATCGTCGACCTCCTCCGCTCCGGGTACGCTCGTGGTGTCTTCATTCTGGCCCATCCCGCCGTTCGAGTCCACTATCGCCGTCAGTGGGCGCGCCCAGGCAATGCTGATAATGGCCGCTTCTTCGGCCCCGGCAAGATCACTCTGGGCCAGCAGATCCAGCACCCCCAATCCGGTTTCCTGCCGCCTGGGATCGTCCGACAGCGAGGCCTCGATGGCCCACTCGGCACGTGCCCACCATTCAGAGCGTTGATCCGCCTTCCGGCGCTGTTCGAGGGTCTTCCACCCGATGATAAACGTCAGGGTGGCCGCGGCGAGCACCGCTAACGGCCCCAGGGCTCCCAGCACCTCCCACCAGGGCGTGCCGACGGCGGCTGCGGGCTCCGAGACGGCAGGCGCCGGCGTCGGGAGAATGAAACGCGAAACCATGAAGGAAGCCTATCCCGGCGCCGGATGGTTGGCGTGGTACGGCTCCGATACATACGTTTCAGCGTGGTTGGCTGCGTTAGGGTGTGTACATGGATAATCGGCCTTATTACTTGGTCGCCACAGCGGGGAACCCCAATTACGGCGATGAATTCATTACTGCTTGCTGGCTGAGGTATTTGGCTGAGAGATTCCCGGAGACCGCGGTGTGGGTGGATTGCCCGCAGCCGGGCACTGCCGCCCTGCTGTTTGAAGGTCTCCATCCCAAGCTACGCATCACCAATACCCTGTGGCGCGCGGTCAGCGAGGCAGCTGCGGAGCTTCCCGCGGAGGATGTCGGGCAGCGGGTTGCTGACCTTGTCACGAATCTCGGATCGCCGGCTTATGACCTCGGCCTCGTCAAACTACGGGAGGCCCGCTCGCTTCACCTGCTCGGCGGCGGCTACGTGAACGCTGTCTGGCCGCACCATACCGGGCTGATCGCCGGGATGCGGGCGGTCCAGTCCCTCACCGGGGCACGCTTGTACGCCACCGGGCAGGGCCTGATGCCGTTCGCTGTCCCTGCGGAACGTGCTTCCCGGCTGTTTGAAGGTTTTGACTATGTCAGTGTGCGCGACGAGGAGAGCGCCGTGGCTCTTTCGGCAAAGCTCGGCCTGGACGACGCCTTCCTGGGAGTTGGGGCTGAAGTTGCCCGGTCAGCGGGCCGGGAAGGTATTTTCGTCTGCATCCAGGCGGACATGAATGACGAGGGGCGCTTCCAGGAAGTAGTGGCTTCAGCCCGAAGCCTGATTGAAGAGCTCGCGGATGACGAAACGCCCGTTTATTACGTGGAGGCCATCCCGGGTGCCGATCACCCGGCATACGCCCTTCTGGCGGACTTGATTCCCCAAGAAAATTTCCTGCCGTTTGCACAGGTGTGGCAGGAGGGGCTTCCCATCGGCCCGCGCCAGCAGTGGATCACCACACGCTTCCACTTCCATCTGCTTGCTGCCGCCGCCGGGGCGCGCGGTGTCGCCCTCAGCGTTAAGGCGGGCTACTACGACATCAAGCATGGTTCCCTGGCTGCGATAGGCAGCGGCTGGGCGGTAGACAGCGGCCGTGCGGGCGGCCGGCTGGCGATGCCGGAGGCCGCGGGATCCCTCCAGCTCACCTTGGCCAACCGCGTGGAACAGAAGCGCGCGGAGGCTGGGCAGCTATATCCGGCAGGCAGGCCAGCTGAAAGGCGTCCCGCGCTGCATTCCCTGCGGCGCAAGGCTTTTTCCGCCCTGACCAGGTAGCAGCCAGCAGGTCTCCAGCCGTCGTTTTCGGGTAGCTCGAGACCTGCTCCGCAACCCTAGGCGTGCCCGGCAGACTGCATCTGCCGCAGTTCCTTTTTCAGGTCTCCCACCTCGTCGCGCAGGCGGGCTGCCAGTTCGAACTGCAGCTCGGCCGCGGCCGCATGCATCTGCTCGGTCATGGAGGCAATCAGCTCGGTCAGGTCCTCCGCCGGGGCGGCGGCAAGTCCGTCCTTACGGACAGCCTTGCCCTTGCCCTTGGCCTTCTTGTTCCTGGCCGCTTCCTCCAGGAGTGCCTTGGTGTCGGCGTCCTCGCGGGCCAGCTGATCGGTGATGTCGGCGATCTTCTTGCGCAGCGGCTGCGGGTCCACGCCGTGCTTTTTGTTATAGGCGATCTGGATGTCCCGGCGACGGTTGGTTTCGTCGATGGCATGCGCCATGGAGTCGGTGATCCGGTCCGCGTACATGTGGACCTCGCCGGAGACGTTACGCGCGGCGCGGCCAATGGTCTGGATCAGCGACGTGGAGGAACGCAGGAAGCCTTCCTTGTCGGCATCGAGGATGCTCACCAGCGACACCTCGGGCAGGTCCAGGCCCTCACGGAGCAGGTTAATGCCCACCAGCACGTCGAACGTGCCCATCCGCAGCTCGCGCAGCAGCTCCACGCGCCGCAGGGTGTCGACGTCGGAGTGCAGGTACTCCACCTTCACCCCGTGCTCGAGGAGGTACCCGGTCAGGTCCTCGGCCATGCGCTTGGTCAGGGTGGTCACCAGCACGCGCTCGTCCCGTTCCGTGCGGGTGCGGATCTCGCCGAGCAGGTCATCGATCTGGCCCTTGCTGGGCTTGACCACCACCTGCGGGTCCACCAGCCCGGTGGGCCGGATGATCTGCTCCACGTAGCCGTCCGACTTGGACAGTTCGTATTTGCCCGGGGTGGCGGACATGTACACGGTCTGGCCGATCCGCTCGAGGAATTCGTCCCACTTCAGCGGCCGGTTGTCCATGGCCGAGGGCAGCCGGAAGCCGTGGTCCACCAGGGTCCGCTTACGGGACATGTCGCCTTCATACATGGCGCCGATCTGCGGAATGGTCACGTGTGACTCGTCCACCACGAGCAGGAAATCGTCCGGGAAGTAGTCCAGCAGGCAGTGCGGGGCGGTCCCCGGGCCGCGGCCGTCAATATGCCGGGAGTAGTTCTCGATGCCGTTGCAGAACCCCATCTGCTGCATCATTTCCAGGTCATAGGTGGTGCGCATCCGCAGCCGCTGGGCTTCGACCAGCTTGTTCTGGGATTCAAGTTCCGCCAGCCGCACCTGCAGTTCATCCTCGATGTTGCGGATGGCCCGCTGCATCCGGTCCTCACCGGCGACGTAGTGCGACGCCGGGAAAACGTACATCTCGGTTTCTTCATGGATGACGTCGCCCGTCAGCGGATGCAGGGTATAGATGTTCTCGATCTCGTCGCCGAAGAACTCGACGCGGATGGCGTTTTCCTCGTACATCGGGATGATCTCCACCGTGTCGCCCCGCACCCGGAAAGTGCCGCGGTGGAAGTCCATGTCATTGCGCACGTACTGCATGGCCACGAACTTGCGCAGCAGGTCATCTCGGTTCATCTGCTGCCCGCGGCGCAGGGTCACCATCTGCTCGATGTACTCTTCCGGGGTGCCCAGACCGTAGATGCAGGAAACGGTGGCCACGACAATGACATCGCGGCGGGTCAGCAGGGCGTTGGTGGCGGAGTGCCGCAGCCGTTCAACTTCCTCGTTGATGGAGGAGTCCTTCTCGATGAAGGTGTCCGTCTGCGGGACGTAGGCTTCCGGCTGGTAGTAGTCGTAGTAGGAAACGAAATATTCCACGGCGTTGTTCGGCAGCAGCTCACGGAATTCGTTGGCCAGCTGGGCGGCGAGGGTCTTGTTTTGCACCATGACCAGGGTGGGCCGTTGAACCTGTTCCACCAGCCATGCCGCGGTGGCACTTTTGCCGGTACCGGTGGCTCCGAGGAGGACTATGTCCTTCTCGCCGGCATTGATCCGTTCGGCCAGTTCCTTGATGGCGGTGGGCTGGTCGCCGGCCGGCCGGTAATCGCTGACGACCTCGAAGGGCGCCACTACTCTCTTGATGTCCTGCGCAAGACTCATGTCTACAAAACTACTCCGCCATGCGGTCAGCCGTGGTCCGCTTTGCTAGGGGCTGAACGGAAATTATCCGGTCCCTTCGGCGTCCGGCCTGCGCCGGTTCATCGGCACCAGTCTCTGTTCCCACAGCGCCCGCACAGCGGCCGCCAGGTCTTCGGGAGTACCGGTGTTGTGCAGGACGACGTCGGCGGCCTCCGCGCGCTCAGCGGCGGTGGCCTGCGCCGCGATCCGCGCCCGTGCGGCGTCGGGATCCATCCCGCGGTCCCGGACCATCCGGACCAGGCGTTCCTCTTCGGGAGCCTCCACCACGAGCACAAAGTCAAAGTTTCCGGCCTGTCCGGTCTCCACCAGCAGCGGAATATCCTGCACCAGGATTCCATCCTGCGGAGCTTCAGCCGCCAGCGCTGCGGCGCGGGCACGGACCAGCGGATGAATGATGCCGTTAAGGACCGCCCGGCGCTCATCGTCGCCGAACACCACTGCCGCCAGCGCGGCACGGTCCAAACTGCCGTCCTGCGCGAGAACGGAAGGACCGAACGCCTCCACGACGGCGGCGAGACCGTCAGTTCCCGGTTCCACCACCTCGCGGGCCAGGGCATCGGCATCAATCAAAACGGCGCCGCATTCCACGAGGGTCCGGGCAACCAGGGATTTTCCGGCGGCGATCCCGCCGGTGAGTCCAACCTTGAGCATGCAGCCCAGCCTACCGCCGAAGCCCCGGGCCCCCGGGCAGTCGCGACGCCGGACCACTAGACTAAAGGGGTGAGTGACATCGACGCGGCGGCGGGGCGCTACACCACCGTTGCCGGGGAGCACCGCTCCGAACTGGAGATCAAACGCTCACGCTTCATCACGGTGCTGCGCCGCACCGAAACCGAAGACCAGGCACGGGCGCTGGTCGCAGAACTGCGCCGCGAATTCCACGACGCCCGGCACCACTGCAGCGCCTTCGTCCTGGGCCCGGGACGCGAGGTCCAGCGCTCAAACGACGACGGCGAACCCTCAGGAACCGCCGGCATCCCCATGCTGGAGGCACTGACCAAACGTGAAACCGCCGGCGGCGCTACGGACCTGAGCGACATCACGGCGGTCACCGTACGCTACTTCGGCGGCATTCTGCTGGGTGCCGGCGGACTGGTGCGGGCCTACTCGGAATCCGTCTCCACTGCCCTGTCCACCGCTCCCCTGCTGCAACGGCGTCGGATGCTGCTTTACGCGGTGCCGGCCGGCCACGCCGAGGCTGGACGGCTGGAAAACGACCTGCGCAATGCCGGCCTCAGCGTCACCGGCACCGACTACGGAGCGGCCGGGGCCAGTATCACCGTGGCACTGCCGGACATCCCGGGCAGTGCTGAGCATTTTCATGACCGGCTGGCAGCCTTCACCGCCGGGGTCAGCACCCCGGAACCGCTTGGAACAGAATGGATCGACCTGTGACGCAAGACCCCGCCGTGACACCCGGGTTTTCCTTTGAGAACCTCAGCCGCCGCCCCGATGTCGAGGCAGAGAACCTGCAGGCCCACGATGCTGCGGACCGGCTGCTGCTGGATACCGCCGCAGACCGCCTGCGCGCGGACGCAGGCGGCGTCGTCGTCATTGGGGACGCCTATGGTGCGCTGACTCTCGGAGCGGCCGCGCTGCACGGTGTGCGGGACCTGCGGGTCCATCAGGATCCGTATTCCGGTGAGCTGGCACTGGCACGCAACGCCGACGCCGCCGGGCTGGCCGGGGTGTACAGCTCGCTGCCGCTGGATCCGGCACTGGTGCACGGAGCCCGCACGGTGCTGCTGCGGCTGCCGCGGTCCCTTGACGCGCTCGAGGAAATAGCCGCCCTGATCGCACGGCATGCCGATCCCGGTGTGGTGGTTTATGCCGGCGGCAGGGTCAAGCACATGACCACCGCCATGAACGCCGTCCTGGGGCGGTGGTTCGGCTCCGTCTCCGCCGGCCTGGCCCGGCAGAAATCCCGGATCCTGACCGCGGCCGGTCCGCTGCCCGCTGAGCGGCTGCCTGAGGACCGGTTTCCGCTCGCCCAGAAGCACGATGTCGGACTCACCGCACCGCTGGAACTGCGGGGCTACGGTGCCGCATTTGCCGGGGCATCCCTGGACATCGGCACCCGGTTCCTGCTGCCGTACCTGGCGCAAGCACGGCAGGCGGCGTCCGCCATCGATCTGGGCTGCGGTACCGGGGCCATTGCCGCATATCTGGCACTGACCCGCCCGGATCTGCAGGTGCTGGCCACAGACCAGTCAGCTGCCGCCGTGGCCTCCGCCTCCGCAACCATGGCAGCCAACGGCGTGGCGGAGCAGGTGCGGGTCCGGCGGGATGACGCACTGGCCGGTCTTCCGGAGCGTTCAGCCGAACTGGTGGTGCTGAACCCGCCGTTCCATATCGGTGCCAGCGTGCACGCCGGTATTGCGCTGAAGCTGTTTGCCGACGCCGGCCGTGTCCTGGTGCCCGGCGGGGAACTCTGGACCGTCTGGAACAGCCATCTGGCCTACAAGCCGGCCCTGACCCGGTTGGTCGGCCCCACCCGTGAAGTAGCCCGCAACCCCAAATTCACGATCACGGTCAGCACACGCGCCTAAGCGGACAGTAGCCCCGGCACGCCGGGCGGGACACCCCTCTTCCCCCCAGCGCATAATCCCGCACCCGCATGCCACAACCAATCTGAGAGAGCGCTCTCTTGACAGTGACCGTTGTCACACTTAGGCTCACACGAAGATCAGAGAGCGCTCTCTCAGTCCGGCGGAAGTTTGCGGACCGGCTCTCTTTTGTATCCAGCTTCAGTCCCGCCCCCGGCGGATCAGGCCCGGTTGCTGTCCCGGCACGGTCCAAACAGTTATCACCACCGGCTAGACCCACACACAAAGGAGTGACCGTGAAGAACTTTAAGCACCGGGCAGGGGCAGTGGCAGGCGCCGCAGCCCTCGCATTGCTCGCCGCCGGCTGCGGCGGCGGAGACAGCCAGGCCGGCACCGCGGAGGATCCCCTGGAAATCTCCATCACCACCTTCGGCACCTTCGGCTACGACGATCTCTACGCCGAGTACGAAGAAGCGAACCCGGGCATCAAGATCCGGCACAACAACATCGACCGCGGAGCCAACGCGCAGACTGACCTCTTCACGAAACTGGCCGCCGGCTCCGGCGTCAGCGACGTCGTCGCCATCGAAGAAGGCTGGCTCGGCGCCGTCATGGAGGTCTCCGACGAATTCGTGGACCTGAATGACTACGGCGCTGAGGACATCAAGGACAACTGGGTCGACTGGAAATACCAGCAGGGCACCGACGCGGAGGGCCGCGTTATCGGTTACGGCACGGACATCGGGCCGCAGGGCCTGTGCTACAACGGAAAGCTCTTCGAAGCCGCCGGCCTGCCCAGCGACCGCGAGGCAGTGGCGGAACTCTTCGGCGGGGATGACGCCACCTGGGACCGCTACTTCGAACTGGGCAACGAATACCACGAGAAGACCGGGCTGGGCTGGTATGACCAGTCAGGATTTGTCTGGAACTCCATGGTGAACCAGATGGAAGAGGGCTACTACACTGCCGACGGCGACCTGAACATTGAGGACAACGCCGCCATGAAGGAACAGTTCATGCAGCTCGCTGCCGGAACCGAGGCCGGCCTGTCCGGCAACGAGAAGAAGTGGGACTGGGGCAAGGGCCGCGCCTTCACCGACGGTTCCTTCGCCACCTTCGTGTGCCCGGGCTGGATGCTCGGCACCATTCAGGAACAGCTGGAATCTGCCGGCGGTGCCGAAGACTCCGGCTGGGACTTCGCCGATGTGTTCCCCGGTGGGGCATCCAACTGGGGCGGCGCCTTCCTCTCCGTATCGGAAGAGTCCGAGCACAAGGAGGAAGCAGCAAAGCTGGCCGCCTGGCTCACCGCCCCGGAACAGCAGGTCAAGCAGTCCGCAGCGGCCAACAACTTCCCCAGCACCCTGGAAGCACAGCAACAGCTCGCCGAGGATGCAACGCCCAATAAGGTCTTCAACGACGCTCCTACCGGGGCGATCCTCGCCTCCCGCGCGGAGGGCGTGAAGGCGCAGTTCAAGGGCCCGGATGACTCGGTGATCCAGGAGAAGGTCTTCGGAGCCGCCCTGACGCAGCTTGATGCGGGCAGCCTGGACGGCGAAGGTGCCTGGAACGAGGCGATCAAACTGCTGAACGAGCAGGTCGAACAGGACTAGCTCCCCGTCGGGGCCTCCGGGAAACCGGGGGCCCCTCATGGACTGTGAGAATCGAAATGACCGTAACCCTCAAGCCGTCCGCGCCCCCGGCGCCGGCGCACAAGCCCAAACCCTCTTTCCGGCAGCGCCTTAACGTCTGGGATTTCAAGGCGTCGCCGTACCTCTACATCTCCCCGTTCTTTCTCCTTTTCGCACTGGTGGGCCTTTTCCCGCTCATCTACACGTTCTACGTGTCCCTCTACGACTGGCACCTGCTCAAGGGCCAGGGCGAATTTGTCGGACTGGGCAATTTTGCCAATGTGCTCGCGGACCGCTTCTTCTGGAACTCGCTCTTCAACACCATGAGCATCTTCCTGCTTTCAGCCATTCCGCAGCTGGCCGGCGCCCTGCTGATTGCCGCCGTGCTGGACCAGAACATCCGGGCCAAAACCTTCTGGCGCATGAGTGTCCTGGTCCCCTACGTGGTCACCCCCGTGGCCGTGGCACTGATCTTCACGAATATGTTCGGCGAAGACTACGGACTCATCAACAGCATCCTGGGGAACTTCGGAATTGATCCCATCATGTGGCGGACCGAGACCTTCCCCAGCCATGTGGCCGTGGCCAGCATGGTCAACTGGCGCTGGACCGGGTACAACGCCCTGATCCTGCTCGCCGCCATGCAGTCAGTGCCGCGGGAAATCTACGAATCCGCAGCCCTGGACGGTGCCGGTGCCTTCCGGCGCTTCTTCAGCATCACCCTGCCGAGCATCCGGCCCACCATGATTTTCGTGGTGATCACCTCCACCATCGGCGGACTGCAGATCTTCACCGAACCGCGCCTCCTGGACCCGACGGAAGCCGGCGGCTCCCAGCGGCAGTTCCAGACAACGGTTCTGTACCTCTGGGAAATGGGGTTCCAGCGCAAGGACTTCGGCGAGGCCTCTGCCATCGCGTGGCTGCTGTTCCTCCTGATCATCGTTGTCGGGATCATCAACCTGGCCCTGTCCAGGCGGATTGCCTCCGGCGGCCCGTCCCGCGGCCGCACCGCCGTGAAAGGGAAGAAAAAGTGAGTGTCATAGAGCGCAAGGCCGCGCCCGGACGGGAACCGGTACCGCCCCGCAGAGGGCCGAGTCTGCGAAACCGGGCCTTCGGAAACGGGCTTCGCCCCGGATTCCTGACGTACGGTCTGCTGCTGGCCTTCTTTATCGGTTCCGCCTACCCGCTGTGGTGGTCGGCGATAGTGGGCAGCCGGTCCAACGAGGCACTGGGCCTGACCTATCCCCCGCTGCTGCCGGGCGGCAACTTCTGGACCAACGTCGGCGAGGTGATGGACACCATCCCGTTCTGGACCGCACTGTGGAACAGCGTCCTGATCTCCAGCATCATCACGGTGTCAGTCGTCATCTTCTCCACGCTGGCGGGGTATGCCTTCGCCAAACTGCGGTTCCGCGGCAACGGGGTGCTGATGGTTGCGGTGGTGGCCACCATGGCCATACCCACCCAGCTGGGCATCATTCCGCTGTTCATGGTGATGCGGACCCTCGGGTGGACGGGCGAAATCGGCGCGGTGATCGTACCGACGCTCGTGACGGCATTTGGTGTCTTCTTTATGCGCCAGTACCTGGTGGACGTGATCCCGGACGAGCTGATTGAGTCCGCCCGCATGGACGGGGCCAACATGATCCGGACGTTCTGGCATGTGGCCCTGCCCGCCGCCAGGCCGGCTATGGCCATTCTCAGCCTGTTCACCTTTATGTCGGCCTGGACTGACTTCCTTTGGCCGCTGCTGGTGCTCGACGCCGGAAACCCGACCCTCCAGACGGCACTCAGCCAGCTTCAGTCCTCCCGGTACGTGGACTACTCGGTGGTCCTGACCGGCGCAGTACTGGCCACCATCCCCCTGCTTGTGCTCTTTGTGCTGGCAGGCAAACAACTTATATCCGGAATTATGCAGGGAGCAGTGAAGGGCTAATGACAAACAACACCCCGGAATGGAACAACTTCCCGGCCGGCTTTATCTGGGGCTCCGCGACGGCGGCTGCCCAGGTTGAGGGCGCCGCCGCCGAGGACGGGAAGGAAGAGTCCGTGTGGGATGCCTTCGCGGCCGTCCCCGGCAACGTCCGGAACGGCGACACCCCCGCGGTGGCCGTGGACCATTATCACCGGATGCCCCAGGATGTGGCGCTGATGAAGGACCTGGGACTGGACTCCTACCGGTTCTCAACCAGCTGGGCACGGGTGCGGCCAGGCGGCCGGGACCTCAACCGGAAGGGCCTGGACTTCTACTCCCGCCTCGTTGATGAACTCCTTGAAGCCGGCATCCTCCCCTGGCTAACCCTGTACCACTGGGACCTTCCGCAGGCACTGGAGGAGGCAGGCGGCTGGACAAACCGGGACACCGCGTTCCGGTTCGTGGAGTACGCCCAGGACGTCTATTCGGCCCTGGGCGACAGGGTGGCCCACTGGACGACCTTCAACGAGCCCTTCTGCTCCTCGCTGCTCGGCTATGGTTCGGGTGCACACGCGCCCGGCCGGCAGGACCCCCGCGCAGCAATTGCCGCCGTCCATCACCAGCATCTCGCCCATGGCATGGCAGTCACCGAGCTGCGCGGACTTGGAGCCAGGGAACTGGGCATCACCCTCAACCTGAGCAACTCGATCCCCCGCGACGCGGCGGACCCGGTGGATGTGGAGGCCGCCCGGTTGTTCGATTCCCTGCAGAACCGGATTTTCCTGGACCCGATCCTCCGCGGCGCCTATCCGGAGGACTCGCTTCGCGACCTCGAACCGTACGGCCTGCACGAACTGATCCTGCCCGGTGACATGGAAACCATTGGGGCGCCTATCGATTTCCTGGGCGTCAACCACTATCACGATGACCAGATCAGCGGGCATCCGGACACCTCCGGCTCGGATGGGCACGGCGGCGGTGCCGGGCGGCCCACGGCCTCACCATGGATCGGGGCGGAGCACATCACCTTCCCCAGCCGCGGCCTGCCCCGCACGGGGATGGACTGGGAGGTGAACCCCGGCGGCTTGCGCACGCTGCTGCTGCGGCTGGGCGAGGAGTATCCGCAGCTGCCGCCGCTCTACATCACCGAGAACGGGGCTGCCTACGACGACGAGGTGCTCGAAGACGGGAGCGTCCCGGACACCGAACGCACCCGGTTCATCCTCGACCACATCCGGGCGGTCTCGGAGGCCATCTCTGCGGGAGCCGATGTCAGGGGCTACTTTGTGTGGTCCCTGCTGGATAATTTCGAATGGTCCTGGGGATACAGCAAGCGTTTCGGCATTGTGCGGGTGGATTACGAAACGCAGGAACGGACGGTGAAGGACAGCGGCCATGCCTACCGGCAGCTCATCGCCGCGGGCAGGAGCACGGCCGCGGCGGCCCCAGCGGTGTGAGGTCCCGTAAGCTGGGCATCGGCCGAATGTCCCGGCCCCGGTCCCGAGGGAGAACATGGTGAACGCTGAGCCCGGCCAGGTCCGTCCTGCCCCGACCCTGGAAATGGTCGCGGCCCTGGCCGGGGTGTCCCGGGCAACGGTGTCCCGGGTAGTCAACGGCGCATCGTCCGTTGATCCGGGACTCACCGCCTCGGTGCAGAAGGCCGTGCAGGCCCTGAACTATGTACCTAACCGGGCGGCGCGGACACTGGCGAGCCGGCGTACTTTCACGGTCACCCTCCTGGTCCCGGAATCCACCTCGAAGGTCTTTGCGGATCCGTTCTTCGCCGCCGTCGTTGAGGGCGTTGCGCGGTACCTGAACACCACTGAGTACATGCTCAACATGGTGACGTCCTCGGAATCGAATCCGGAGAAAACCCGGCGCTACCTGTTGGGCGGCAACGTGGACGGCGTCCTGGTGGTCTCCCACCATACCGGCGACCACTCCTGGGCCCATCTGGACGGTTCCCTGCCCCTGGTCTTCGCCGGGCGGCCGCTCCTGAACTCCGCGGATGCGTACTTCGTGGAGGTCGACAATGAAAAGGGCGCCGCCACTGGCACCGCCCGGCTGACCGGATCGGGACGGACAAACATCGCCACCATTGCCGGTCCGCAGGACATGCACCCGGGCGTGGACCGTCTCGCGGGCTGGCGGGGCGAGGTTCTCCGCGCCGGGCTGACAGACGCGCTGGTGGAAATCGGCGACTTCACGGTCGCCTCCGGTGCAGCAGCCATGCGGCGGCTGCTGGACCGCGGGGCACCCCTGGACGGCGTGTTCGCCGCCAACGACCAGATGGCCGCCGGCGCGTACTCGGTCATCAGGGAGCGCGGCCTGCGCATCCCCGAGGACATCGCCGTCGTCGGTTTCGACGACGACTATTACGCCACCAGTCTCACACCAGCGCTGACTACTATCCACCATCCGATCTCCCTGCTGGGCGAGAAGATGGCCGAGGTACTGGTGGACCTCATTGAGGGCCGGCCGGCTGAGCGGATCACTCGCCTGCCGACCTCGCTTGTGGAGCGGGAATCGGCCTAAGGGCCGCTTTTTCGCCTTACGGCATGGACGGGGGCGAATCAAGAAGGCCGAGCCAGGCCCGGGGCCCTGGAACCGTGCACCGCAGTGCGGCGATCCCGGCGGCGGATTCCAGGTCCCCGGCAATCCCGCGGCCGGAACTGGAGCTGAAATAGCAGTAGGCGCCGTGAAAGACGTCCCCGGCTCCCAAAGTGTCGCGGACCTCCACCGCCGGCACGTCTACGGCGCCGTGCTCGCCCTGCCGCCACCACAGGACCGGTTCACTGCCATGGGTGGTCACTACCCCGGGTACGCCGCGCGCCACCAGGATACCCGCGGTGTGCGCTGAGGTGGCCGTCCCCGGGTAGCGGAAATCATCCGAACACACCATGGCATCGGCGAGCGGCAGCAGGTCAGCCATCACGGACTTCCAGCGCCCGGCATCGACCACCACGGGTATGCCGCGGTCCCGTGCGGCACGGGCGGCGGCCACCGCCAGGAGCGGATAGTGCCCGTCCACCAACAGGGTGCCGGCACCAATGAGCAGGTCCGCCAAATCCGCAGGTGCCTCGGCGCCGTCGCTTACGGCATCGGCAGACACCACTGACCGTTCCCCGGACGCCGCGGTTACGGCGATGCTGGACACCGGTGCCCCGCTGGTGCGTTCCGGGTCAATGTCCACCACTTCGACGCCCCATGCGCCCAGGTCCGCACGGATCAGCCCTGCCACCGGTCCCCGGCCCAAAACGGTGAGCAAAACCGCACGCCCGCCGAGTCCCGCGAACGTCACTGCGGCATTGGCTGCGGGGCCGCCCGCTGCCACGAACTGGGCCGTTCCGGTGACCTTTTCGTTGGCCCGGGGAACAGCCGAAACATGATGGATAACGTCCAGCGTGGCCAGTCCGGCGAAGACGCCCAGCGGCTGGTCAGCCACCGCCTGCCCGCTCGCCGTCGGTCGGTTGTTCCGCGCCGGTCATCAAGGCCACTACCTCGGACATGGACCGGATTTTGGGGCTGACGACGGCGGCCCGCATCCCGAGCCGGTGAACATGAATGCGATCAGACACTTCGAAAACGTGCGGTATGTCGTGGCTGATCAGCACCACCGGTATTCCCCGCTCGCGGATGGAATGGATCAGGTCGATGACCTGCCCCGATTCCCTTACCCCCAGCGCGGCCGTCGGTTCGTCCATGATGATGACCCCTTTGCCGAAGGCCCCGGCGCGGACCACGGCAACACCCTGGCGTTGGCCGCCGGACAGTGTTTCCACTGACTGGCTGACCGACTTGATTCCAATCTTCAGGTCGGACAGGTGCCCCGAGGATTCCGTGCGCATTCTGGGCATGTCCAGCCGCCGGAAGAGTGTACCCATCAGTCCCCTGCGCCGGACTTCCCGGCCCAGGAAAACGTTGGTGGCGATGTCGAGGGCAGGCACCACGGCCAGGTCCTGGTACACCGTTTCAATCCCCATGGCCCTGGCATCGCGGGTGTTGCGGAAATGCACCTTTGTGCCGCCCATGAGGATCTCGCCAGCGTCCGGAACCAGGGCGCCGGCAAGGGCTTTGATGAGGCTGGACTTCCCGGCGCCGTTGTCGCCGACCACGGCGAGCACTTCACCGGCCCGCAGGTCGAAGTCCGCGCTGTTGATTGCTGTCACGTTGCCGTACTTCTTGACCAGTCCCCGGGCCTGCAGCACCGGAGGGACCTCCTCTGCCCTTGTCACAGGGACCTCCTTCTGGCGAACTGGTCCACGGCAACCGCCACAATGACCAGAATCCCCGTGGCAATGTTCTGGTACAGGCTGTCAACGCCGGCGAGCGTGAGTCCATTGCGCAGCACGCCCACGATCAGGGTTCCAATCAGTGTCCCTACAACGCCGCCGCGGCCGCCGAAAAGGCTGGTGCCGCCAATGACCACGGCAGTGATGGATTCGAGGTTGGCGTTCTGGTACGCATTGGGGTCGGCGTTGGGGATCCTGCCCAGGGCGGCCCAGGCAGCAATGGCTGCTATCACGCCTGTCGCCAGGTAAACGGAGAACAGGTTCCGTCCGGACTTGATACCGGACATCCTGGCCGCGTTGATGTTCCCGCCCACTGCATAGACGTGCCTGCCCCAGGCTGTCTGGGAGAGTGCGTACCAGACGAACAGATACACCAGCAGCATGGCCACCACTCCGTAGGTGGTGTTGAACCTCCCGATGGAAAAGCTGGTGCCGAGGAACGTTAGCGGACCCTGCGGCACCTGATAGGTCTGCGAGCCAGCCAGCAGCCGAGTCGCCGCCTGAATGGCCGTAAATGTCCCCAACGTGACAATGAACGGGGGAAGCCGCAACACGGTCACCAATCCCCCGTTGACGGCGCCAAGCGCCACACAGACGAGAAAGGTGGCGGCCAGCGCCACCAGGGGACCACCGGCGCCTGCCGCCTGAGCCATCACAATCGTTCCCAGGACTGCTACCGCGCCAATGGAGAGATCAATGCCTGCAGTCAGGATGATGAGGGTCTGGCCAACAGCGAGGATTCCTACGACTACGGACTGTTGCAGGATCAGCGAAAGGTTGTACGGGGCCAGGAAAGTTTCGGAGACCAGGCTGAAAATGATGACGGCCAGCACCAGGGCCAGCAGCGGGCCAAGCAGCGGCTCGCGAAGGATCTGCCGGATAATTCCGCGGGATGACCGCCCCTGGAGGACAGCTTCGGAACTCATGGGAGGCCCGCCTGCCGGCGTTCACCGAACGGTGCCCCGCAGACAGCTGGCGGGACCGGCAGCTGCGGGGCGTCCGGGATCAGCCCCAGCAGTTTTCGGCACCCCATGAGGTGTCCTTCGAGTCGAGGCCGTCCACCGGTGTATCAGTAATAAGCTGTGAGCCGGTATCGGTAAAGCCGCTCGGCTTTGTGCCGTCCTGAACGTACTTCACCACGGCGTCTACGCCCTGCTCCGCCATTTTGGCCGGAAACTGCATCACGGTGGCACCAATGACGCCGTTCTTTACGTTTTCGACTCCGGTGCAGCTGCCGTCAACGGAGCCAATTACCACCTGATCGGTAAGGCCTGCACCTTTGATGGCCTCGTAGGCTCCCGCAGCCGCGGGCTCGTTGATGGTGTAGAGGGCGTTGACCCCGGGAGCCCTCTGCAGCAGGTTCTCCATGGCTGTCTGGGCCTTGGTCTGGTCACCGTTGGTGTTCTCCTGCCCCACAATTTCGGCGGCGCCCTCTTCCACACCGAAACCCTGGAGGAAACCGTCGTGCCGGAACGTGTCCACAGTTCCTCCCGGCGTCCCGTCCAGCATGACGATCTGCGGAGCTGTATCCCCAAGGGTCGCCTTCACCCACTCGCCCTGCGACACCCCTGCCGCCAAGTTGTCGGTCGCGAAGGTTGCGTCCACGGCATCTTCAGGTTCGGTGGCTGTATCCAAAGCGATGACGATGACGCCGGCGTCGCGTGCGGACTTGATCGCATTGAGTATCCCGGACGAGGAATTCGGAGTAATCAGGATGCCTTGGACACCTTGGCTGACGAGGTTTTCAATGGCGGCGACCTGTCCTTCGTTGTCACCGTCGAAAGCTCCGGCCAGGGAAATGAGTTCAGCACCCGATGCGTCGGCCTGGGCCTGTGCGGCCTCGCGGAGTTTCACGAAGAAGGGATTGGAATCCGTTTTGGTGACCAGGCCGACTTTTATCTGTTCATCGGAGCCGCCCGAATCCGACGATCCCGAGCATCCGGCAACGCCGAAGGCAAGGGCGCCGGCGAGTGCCAGCGCTCCGGCGGACAGGGCCCTCTTTGTGGGTTGAGCGAACATCCGCGGACTCCCTCGTCCTCATGATCGGCGTGGGGATCGGCAAGCCGCCAATCCCCCGTGGCGACTCAACCTAGATCCACCGCCGTACTTCCGCAAGCGTCACAGCGCGAACCAACCACTCGGACTACCTGTGGCTAAACCAAAAAGCGGACCCCCACTTTCGTGGGGGTCCGCTTTTATGTGGTTACTGCAACCGGGTCGCCGAGGCGACTAAACCGGAATTAGTTGCCCGTGAGCTTCTCGCGCAGTGCCGCCAGTGCTTCGTCGGAAGCCAGCGTGCCGGCACCCGTCTCAGCAACAGCCGGCTCGGAGGAGTAGCTGGTGGTGCCGGAATCGTTGGATTCCGATGCAGCTGCAACATCCTCGGAGTTGTGCTGAGCAACCTGCTTCTTGTGGGCTTCCCAACGGGCCTGGGCGTCAGCGTACTGCTGCTCCCAAGCGGCACGCTGGGTCTCGTAACCTTCGAGCCATTCGTTGGACTCGGGGTCGAAGCCCTCCGGGTACTTGTAGTTGCCGGCTTCGTCGTACTCTGCGGCCATGCCGTACAGAGCCGGATCGAACTCGGTGCCCTCGGGATCGACACCCTCGTTGGCCTGCTTGAGGGACAGCGAGATGCGGCGACGCTCGAGATCGATGTCGATGACCTTGACGAACAGTTCGTCGCCAACGGAGACAACCTGCTCGGCGAGCTCCACGTGGCGGACAGCCAGCTCGGAGATGTGGACCAGGCCTTCGATGCCGTCTTCGACGCGAACGAACGCACCGAACGGAACCAGCTTGGTGACCTTACCCGGAACAACCTGGCCGAGGGCGTGGGTGCGGGCGAAGGTCTGCCACGGATCTTCCTGCGTAGCCTTCAGCGACAGGGAGACACGCTCGCGGTCGAGGTCAACTTCCAGAACCTCAACGGTGACTTCCTGGCCAACTTCGACAACCTCGGAGGGGTGGTCGATGTGCTTCCAGGACAGCTCGGAGACGTGAACCAGGCCATCTACGCCGCCAAGGTCCACGAATGCACCGAAGTTGACGATGGAGGACACAACGCCGGGACGAACCTGGCCCTTTTCCAGCTTGTTGAGGAACGTGGAACGAACCTCGGACTGGGTCTGCTCGAGCCATGCACGGCGGGACAGAACAACGTTGTTGCGGTTCTTGTCCAGCTCGATGATCTTGGCTTCGATCTGCTGGCCGATGTACGGAGCCAGGTCGCGGACACGACGCATCTCCACGAGGGATGCCGGCAGGAAGCCGCGCAGCCCGATGTCGAGGATAAGACCACCCTTGACAACCTCGATGACGGTACCGGTAACGACGCCGTCTTCTTCCTTGACCTTCTCGATGTCGCCCCAGGCACGCTCGTACTGTGCGCGCTTCTTGGAGAGGATCAGACGGCCTTCTTTGTCTTCCTTGGTGAGCACCAGGGCTTCGACCTGATCGCCAACGGAGACAACGTCTCCGGGATCAACGTCGTGCTTGATGGAAAGCTCGCGGGAAGGAATGACACCCTCGGTCTTGTAACCGATGTCGAGCAGGACCTCGTCGCGGTCGACCTTGACAACGGTGCCTTCGACGAGATCGCCGTCGTTGAAGTACTTGATCGTTGCGTCAATCGCGGCGAGGAAGTCCTCGGCAGTACCGATGTCGTTGATGGCGACCTGCGGGGTACCGGACTTCTCGTTGGTGGTGATGGTCATGTAGTTGGGACTCCGATGTGGAAGTTGTTTTGTATTCCGGGCTGGTTTCCACTTAACCGGCAGCAGGCCTAGCGGCCGCCGCAAGCAAGATACTTGCCCAAGTGCAGGCCCTAGGCACGAAAACGCCTCTGACACACAGCTTGTTTGCCCGGAGATGGACAGGATGGGTAATAACTCGCGCTATTACGCGCCCGATCAGTCTAGCCGGACGCGCCAACGCAGGTCAAAGGGAGACGGTCATCCGGAGCCCGAAAAAATCACGCGGGCACTCAGGTGGTCAGAAATGGGTACTGCAGTACGGTGCCGGGCCGGCGCTGAACATCCCGTCCAATACGGCCAGGGCCTCCGGTGTACCGCGCACCCCGCCTGCTGCGGCAAGGGTGCGGGCGGTGACATCACCAAGATACAGGGAGCCGAGCGCGGAGATGTCCACGGTGGCCTGCGGTGCCTGCGCTGCCGTTCCGGGAGCGATCGCCCGGACCGTCCCGGCACCGCCCCTGACCTCAAGAAGCCAGGTGCCGGCGGCGAAGCCCAGGGGGTCGCTGACCTCCAGGGACACCGTACCGTCCCCGAAGTACCCGCGGGCTTCCAGCGCGGCCCTGGTATCCAGGATCCGCAGCCAGAGCACGTCCTCCACCTCGGTGACCTTGTAACGCCGCCGGTCCGCGAGCATCCACGGCAGCGGATCCGCGACAGGGGCAGCACCAAAGGTCAGCCGGTCCACCAGGTCAATGGACCCGAGATATCGCCAGAGCTCGCGGTAGGCCTCATCGCTGGCGGCCACCAGGTCAGTGACCTTCATGGTGTGGGGTTCGTTCCGCCATCCCAGCGACTTAAAGGCGGCATAACCGTCCGGGACGCCGTCCGCGGTGTACCTGATCACGCCCCGCAGCGCCTTGTCCGGTTGTGTGGTCCCGTCACTCCATGCTCCGGAGGCACGCAAGGCGTAGCTGTGCTGCCTGCCCAGGGCACCGAAGGTCCGTTCCAGGTGCGCCCGGAAGATTTCCGGGGCGAGGGCCTGCAGCTTTCCGCCGTCAGCCACTGCAATGCTGCCTTCCGGCGGCGCGCTGACCTCCAGTCCCCCGCGGGTATCCAGCTGGACGGTGGCGGCGGAGCTGGCGGCGCCGAAACCGAACCGTCCGTAAATGGTGGCCTCGGAGGCGGTCAGCGCGGCCAGCGCCAGGCCGGACTTCTTCGCACGGGCAAGGTCGCCGGTGATGAGCCGGCGCAGGATGCCCCGCCGCCGGTGGGTGGGCCGGACGGTCACCATGGTGATCAGATGGGCCGCGAGCAGGTCGGCTCCACCCACATTCAGTCGGTTCACCATAGTGGCGTAGGTAGCCACCGGCACCGCCGGGTCCCAGGCATATTCAGGCGCGGCGTCGTCATAGACGCCGGTCAGGATCCGGCGGTCCCACTGGTAGGCATCCACCATGGCCGCTACGTCCGACGGCGTCTGGCGCTCCTCATGGAACCCCAGGTTCACAGCGTCAACCCAGTTCAGCGTCCGTGTGTCGGCGGACTCGGGATTTGCGGCGTCGTACCCGGCGGGAAAGGAGACGAACCGCAGTCCATCGGCACTCCGGCTATCTGACTCGGTCATTCCTGCCCCCGTAGCTCGCATTGTTTCCTGCAGCCTAGAACATCCGGCCGCCCGTTGCAGGCGGCCGGATGCCGGAGCGTACCGGGGAAGGCGGGTCAGTGCCCTGCTTCGTGCCAGCTGATGCCCTGGCCCACGGAGACGTCCAGCGGCACCGAGAGGTCAGCCGCGGCGCCCATCTGCGCCCGGACCAGCTTCTCAACCGCATCCCGCTCGCCGGGAGCGACTTCGAGCACCAGTTCGTCATGGACCTGCAGCAGCATCCGGGACTTCAGGCCCTGCGCCTTGATTTCGGTGTCCACGCCGAGCATGGCCTTCTTGATGATGTCCGCTGCCGAGCCCTGGATGGGGGCATTCAGCGCGGCCCGCTCGGCCATTTCGCGCAGCTGGCGGTTGTCGCTGGAAAGATCCGGCAGGTACCGGCGGCGGCCCTCGATAGTGGAGGTGAAGCCGTCCTTCCGGGCCTGCTCGACGACGCCGCGCAGGTAGTCACGCACGGCACCGAAACGTTCGAAGTAGTCACGGATCAGGGTGCGGGCCTCGTCCACCGGGATGGCCAGCTGCTTCGAGAGGCCGAAGGAGCTCAGGCCGTAGACCAGGCCGTAGGACATGGCCTTGACCTTGGAGCGCATGGCACTGGTGACTTCTTCGGGCGCCACGTTGAACACATGCGAACCGACGAAGCGGTGCAGGTCCTCACCGGCACGGAAGGCCGAGATCAGCCCTTCGTCGCCGGAGAGGTGCGCCATGATGCGCATTTCAATCTGCGAGTAGTCGGCCGTCAGGAGTTCCTCGTACCCTTCGCCCACCACGAACACCTCACGGATGCGGCGGCCTTCCTCGGAGCGGATGGGGATGTTCTGCAGGTTCGGGTTGACCGAGGACAGCCGGCCGGTGGCTGCCACTGTCTGTGCGTATGTGGTGTGGATGCGGCCGTCGTCGGCTACGGACTTCCGCAGCCCTTCGACGGTGGAGCGCAGCTTGGAGGCGTCGCGGAAGGCCAGCAGCTGCTCCAGGAACGGATGCCCGGTCTTCACAATGAGGTCTGTCAGCGCATCGGCGTCCGTGGAGTAGCCGGTCTTGATTTTCTTTGTCTTCGGCAGGCCGAGTTCGTCGAAGAGGACAGCCTGCAGCTGCTTCGGGGAGCCGAGGTTGATCTCCTTGCCGATGATCCGGAAGGCTTCCTCGCTGGCGTGGGTGATGGTGGCGCTGAAGTCATCGAGCAGCCGGTCCAGCTTCTCTCCGGAGACCGCGATGCCCGCAAGTTCCATTTCGGCCAGGACTTCCGAGAGCGGCAGCTCCAGCCCGCCCAGCAGCTGGTTCGCGCCGCGCTCCACCAGCTGACCGGCAAAATGCTCGCTCAGGCGCAGGGCGGCAAAGGCCTTGGACACAGCGGGGGTGGCGGCGTCCTCGTCACCCAGGGACAACTCGAGCTGGTTGCTGCCTGCCGCCGCCGGCACAATGTTCATGCGCAGGTGGTACTGGGCCAGGTCCGCGAGGTCATAACTGCGGCGGTCCGGCTGGATCAGGTACCCGGAGATGGCAGTGTCATCCACCTCGCCGGCGAGGTGCAGGCCGCGGGCGGACAGCGCCTTGTAGGCTTCCTTGAAATCGTGCACCACCTTCGGAGCGTCCAGATCAGCGAGCCAGGCAGCGAGCACCTGCTCCGCGTCGGCGTCGAGCTCGGTCAGCGGCACATAGGCGGCGGAGGCGTCCGTTACCAGGGCGATGCCAACGACGTCGCGGGACGCGGCGGTTCCTTCAGTCACCAGCTGGACGGCGGTCCGGGCCTGGTTGGTGGCACGCAGCCAGGCCTCCAGCGCGGCGGCATCGGTAATGATGCTGTGGGCCGGGGCAGCCACTTCGGCGTGTTCGGGGCCGGCGGCTCCTTCTTCCTCGCCGTAGACGTCAAAGAGCCGCTTGCGCAGCGCGTTGAACTGCAGGGCATCGAAGAGTTCCTCGATGGCTTCGCGGTCCGGGCGCTGGGCGGCCATGGCGTCCAGGTCCACCGGGAGGTCAAGGTCCCGCAGGAGCCGGTTGAGCCTGCGGTTACGCTTGACGTCCTCAATATTGGCGCGCAGCGAATCCCCCACTTTGCCCTTGATGGCGTCCAGGTTCTCCAGGATGCCTTCGAGCCCGCCGTAGAGCTTGATCCACTTAGCAGCCGTCTTGGGCCCTACGCCCGGAACTCCGGGAAGGTTGTCGGCGCTCTCGCCTACGAGCGCGGCCAAGTCGGAGTATTTGTCCGGCGGAACCAGGTATTTCGCCTCGACTGCGGCGGCGTCCATCCGGGGCAGGTCCGAGACGCCCTTCTTGGGGTAGAAAACCGTAACGTGGTCATCCACCAGCTGGAACGCATCGCGGTCACCGGAGACCACCATGACATCCCAGTTGCGGTCCGAGGCCTTGGCGGCCAGGGTGGCAAGAATGTCATCGGCTTCATAGCCGTCCATGGACAGGGTGGGGATGCGCATGGCTTCCATGACCTTGATGATCAGGTCCACCTGCCCGTGGAACTCCTCGGGCGTCTTGTTCCGTCCGCCTTTGTACTCGGTGTACTCCTCGGAACGGAACGTGGGGGTATCCAGGTCGAACGCCACCGCCACGTGCGTGGGCTTCTCTTCCTTGATCAGGTTGATCAGCATGGAGGTGAATCCATAGACGGCGTTGGTGTGCTGGCCGGTGTCCGTAGAGAAATTCTCTGCCGGCAGGGCGTAGAAAGCCCGGAAGGCCATGGAATGGCCGTCAATAACCAGGAGCCGGTTATGGCCGCCGGCGTTGACGCTGCCCAGGGAAGCCGGAGCAGCGGCGGCAGTTCCGTCGGCGCTCACCGTGCCGGTTCCGGTGCCGCTCCCGCCGGGAGTTTCGAGGCTTGCGCTGTTGCTGTCTTCAAGGGGTTTTGCGGCCAGTTTGGTAGATTCACTCACAAATGCAAGCCTAGTTGCCATGAGCGAGATTTTCACGCCGGGCCAGGCCGGTTCCGAGGCGGACACGAACCCGTACAAGCGCGACCTGATCGAGGCCGGCATTCCGGAGGAAATGCATGAGTGGCTCTCCTCGCACGGCCCCGGCCGCCTGGTGGTGAAACTGGGCATCCGCTTCCTGGAGATGTCACCGGACCGGCTTGTGGCCACCATGCCGGTGGAGGGCAACGAGCAGGTGGCCGGAATCCTGCACGGGGGCGCCCACCTGGTCCTGGCGGAAACCCTCGGTTCCTTCGGCGCCGGCATGCACGCCGGACCGGGCAGGCACGCCGTGGGCATTGAGATTGGTGCCACGCATCACCGGTCGGTTTCCTCAGGTCTGGTGACCGGAACCGCCACCGCCGTGCACCTTGGCAATACCCTTACCACCCACGAAGTGGTCATGACCGATGAACAGGGCCGCCGGCTCTCCACCGCACGGATCACCAACATGATCCGCGAAACCCGCTAGCCGAACCCGTAGCTAAGCAGGACACTGCCGTCGGCGGACGGCCGCGCAGCCAGCAGCCGTGCGGACCGGCCGGCTGCCGACGGCAGGACCGGTTGTCCCGCGCCCAGCACTACCGGATGAAGTGTCAGGCGCAGCTCATCCAGCAGTCCGTGCCGGAGGTACTGCCCCGCCAGATCCGCTCCGCGCAGCCAGATGTCCCCGCCGTCGGCTGATGCCGCGATGTCGGCTGCAAACTCCGCCACCGGTCCCCGGACAAACATGATGTCCGCCCCTTCAACGCCGGGAAACTCATGGTGCGTGTAGACCCAGACAGGGGCCGGCGGACAGTCCCAGGCTCCCGTTCCCTCCTCTTCCACCTGCCTGCGGAGCCGCGCGTAGGTGCCTGCCCCCATAACGACGGCGCCTGCCGGAGCGGGCACCTCGCTGCCTAAGGGCTCCAGTCCGGCGGCATCAAATCCGTCCAGCGAAGCTGACGCGTAATACACGGCCCGGCTCATGGGCCCATGCTAGCCAGCGCGGGTTCCGCGGGAAACGGTGTTCCCTGGAAACGGTGTTGCCGCGAAACCGTGTTCCCGAGAAACGGCGGCGATGGACAGCTGCCCGGAAGCAGGTGCGCGGCCGGATGCCCCCGGGTCCCGGGCGGCGGGCGGCGGGCGGCGGGCGGAGCCCGAGAGGAATAGACCCGCGGGGCTCGGGGTTGTCCGCCTATGGAGTGAACCTGCCGCTGCCGGCGTCCCACGGGGGCGCGGACGGCGGCGATCTACAGGAAGAGTTACTTAGTGAATTTGTTTTCCCCCATGACCGCGGGCAGCCTGAAGCTGTCCAACCGCCTGGTAATGGCACCGCTGACGCGTCAGCGTGCCGGACGGGAAGGTATCCCAGGCCCCCTGATGGTGGAGCACTACCGTCAGCGTGCGTCCCTGGGGCTGATTGTCAGTGAAGGGACCTACCCCTCCCGCGAAGGGCAGGGGTTCCCGGGCCAGCCCGGCCTGGTTGATGCTGAGCAGCTGGACGGATGGCGGAAGGTTACCGACGCCGTACACGAAGCCGGCGGCAGCATTGTGGCACAGGTGATGCATGCAGGCCGGGTGACCCACACCAACACCACGGGCGGACTGGAACTGGTGGCGCCGAGCGCCATCGCAGTGGACGGGCTTTCCCACACCTATGACGGCAAGCAGCAGTATCCCGTGCCGCGCGCATTGGAAACCGAAGAACTGGCCAGGGTCATCGATGACTTCGTCCGTGCCTCACGGGACGCGGTGGATGCCGGGTTCGACGGCGTGGAGCTGCACGGTGCCAACGGCTACCTGCTGCACGAGTTCCTCTCCCCCACAGCCAACCTGCGGACGGACGGCTACGGTGGCAGCCCGGAAAACCGCGCGCGCTTTGTCATCGAAACCGTGCGCGCCGTCGCTGCGGAGATCGGTGCCGACAGGGTTGGCCTGCGGCTGTCCCCCGAACACAACGTCCAGGGCGCGCTCGAGACGGACCCGGCCGATGTGCTGGCCACCCACGGCGCACTGGTGGATGCCATTGCCCCGCTGGGCCTTGCCTACCTCAGCCTCCTGCACCGGGACCCCGCCGGTGAGCTGGTGCAGACCCTGCGCAGCCGTTTCGGCGGGCCGGTATTCCTGAACTCCGGCTTCGGCGTCATCACTACCCGGGACGAGGCCGTGGCGATGCTGGCCGACGGCCTGGCGGACGCCGTCGTTGTGGGACGCCCTGCCATCGCCAACCCGGACCTCGCCCGGCGCTGGGAGGAAGACCTGCCGCTGAACACTCCGGACGCCACCACGTTCTACTCCTTCGGCGCCGAGGGCTATACGGATTATCCGTTCTACGTTCCGGACCATGCCGCGGACACCGCCGTTCGGAACTGACGGCGCTCCTCCCCCGGACAACGGAAAAGGCCTGCAGGATCATCACGATCCTGCAGGCCTTTTTGCCTGTTCTGTGCAGCGTAAGCCGCGCAGTTAGCCGTGCAGCGCCGGAACGATCAGGTAGATGCCGTACAGAACTGCTGCGCCGCTGAGGGCAAAGCAGGCAAAAGCGCCGGCTTTGGCCAGGGCAGGACGGGTTCTTGCGGGGGTGCCGGTGTCCTCATCGAGGGAGACCGCGTAGAGACGGACCCCGAAGGAGTAGATACCCACAACCGTCAGCGCGGCGAGGAGGGTAACCCCGAAAACCGTGAGGTAATCCAGCCAGTGGATGTTCATTTGGAACCTTCCTTGAGCTTGCCGGCAGCCTTGCCGCCGCCCTTGCTTCCGGTATTGCCCTGGCCGCTCCTGGCGCCCTGGTTCTTCCCGCGGGACTTGCCCCTGCTCTTCTTGATCCGGACCACCTCACCGGCACTCTCAATGTTGGTGACGGCGTTGTCGTGACCAACCCGGTTGCGGCGGGACCAGAGGAAAATACCGAGGATGACGGCAGTGCCGACGACGGCGTCCACCACCACGCCGACCATGCCCAGCTGGGCGATCATTGCGGTAACGGCGCCCATGGCGGCGGCAGCCGGGAGGGTGAGCAGCCAGCCGCTGCCGACCCGGCCGGCGGTACGCCAGCGCACCTCGGCACCCTTGCGGCCCAGGCCGGACCCGATGACCGAGCCGGAGGCTACCTGCGTGGTGGACAGTGCGAAGCCCAGGTGGGAGGAGGCCAGGATGGCGGCCGCGGTGCTTGTTTCAGCGGCGAATCCCTGTGCCGGCTTCACTTCGGTGAGTCCGGTTCCCATGGTGCGGATGATGCGCCAGCCACCTGCGTAGGTACCGGCGGCAATGGCGACGGCGCAGGCGGTTACCACCCAGAACTCCGGGCCGGTGCCGGCCGTCTGGAGTCCGCCGGCAATCAGGACGAGGGTGATCACGCCCATGGTCTTCTGCGCGTCGTTGGTGCCGTGAGCCAGGGCCACCAGGGAGGACGAGAAAATCTGGGCGTACCGGAAGCCGCCGCGCCGGCGCGGGAGTTTGCTCCCGGAATCCGGATCATGGCGCCGGGTGATGCGGTAGGCGAGCTTGGTGGCCAGGTAGGCGACGAAACCGGCGATCAGGGGTGCGATCAGCGCTGGCAGGATCACCTTGGACATCAGAACCGAGAAATCCACGGCGCCGAAGCCGGCACCCACCACGGCGGCGCCGATGAGGCCGCCGAACAGGGCGTGGGAGGAGCTGCTGGGCAGTCCTTTCAGCCACGTGATCAGGTTCCAGATCACCGCTCCCATCAGGCCCGCGAAAATCATGACGGGGGTAATCTGTATGCCCCCGTCGCCTTCGCGGATCAGGCCGCCGGAAATGGTTTTGGCTACTTCGGTGGAGAGGAAGGCGCCGACCAGGTTCAGCACTGCGGCCAGGGCCACGGCGGTTTTCGGCTTGATAGCACCGGTGGCGATGGGGGTGGCCATCGCATTGGCGGTGTCATGGAAACCATTGGTGAAATCGAAGAACAGTGCTAGCGCGATCACCAGCGCGACCATAAGGGTGAGGTCCACCACATACCTAACTAAAGACAGTTTGAAGGAATCCGCGCTGCGGGTACTGCCTCGGCACGTTGTTTCCGCCGGGGCCCGCTTCGCGCCTGAATGATCGTATGCGCTTGGGTGGGCGGGTACCAAAGCCGGGGATGTGCGCTTGGTCTCCTCCGGGACCGTGCACCGCGGATCAGGCGGAGACCGGGTGGTGCAGGGAGGGGCTTCCGGGCCGGAGGAAGCATTGCCCTCATACCTGTATTCCGGTCCGGTTCCCGCGGCTGCCGTCCAGCTCGATGTCGACGACGCTGTTGGCCAGGGGGAAGGACAGCCGCCTGCTGTGGGTGGTGGACCCGTCCGGCTCAATGACACTGAGGATGTACACACCGGATCCCGGCAGCGGCAGCTCATAGTTCCCGCCGTCATCCGACCGGGTGGAAATGGAGGCCTCTCCTCCCGGCCGCAGCAGGATCAGCAGGGCCGCCGGGACGGCACGTCCTTCCTGCCGCACGGTGCCGGAGAGGGTCCGGCGGTTCCGGAAGCGGACGTCGTGTTCCTGCTGGACGCCGGGGAAGGCCAGCACCTCGGTGACCGGCTGCCAGGCAGACTGTGTGGCCACCACTGCGTAGTGGCCATCGCCCGGAAGCACCACGCTGTACCGGCCGGCATCGTCTGCACGGGCCCAATCCACCCGGTTTCCCGCGGCATCCAGGGCGGTCACCGTTCCGCCGGGCACCGGACCGCTGTCGGAGAGCATCCTGCCGCGGAGCATGATCTCCTGCTTTTCATCCGCCGGTTTCGGCTGTTCCTGCCCCGGGGCGGGATGCAGCTGCGGATGGGTTGCCTCGCGCCGCTGTGAACGGGGCACCAGGCAGGAGACCCCCGTGGCCAGGAGCGCCGCCAGTCCGGCGAAGACGAAGATGGTGCGGAAGGCATCCAGACCGGGGTAGACCGTACCGTCCACGCGCAGGGTCAGTGACGTGAGTATGGTGGCTACGGCGGCACTGCACGTGGATGTTCCAACCGAGCGCAGCAGCGTGTTGACGCCGTTGGCGGCGGCGGTGTCCGTCAGCGGCACGTTGCTCATAATGATGGTCGGCATGGCGGCCATGGCCATGGCCGTACCCACCGATACGATCACTGCCCCGATGATGATCTGGGTGACGGAATGAACAAGGAGCACTCTGGAGGCGTAGCCTGCGGCCATCACGGCGCAGCCGGAGACCAGGGTGGTCCTGGCTCCAAAGGCGTTGGTCAGCCGGGCGGAGACAGGGGCCGCCGCCACCATCGCGAGCCCTGATGGAATCATGGTCAGTCCGGCCCCCAGCACGCTCAGGCCGAACCCGAAACCTGTGACCGGTGAGAGCTGCAGCTGCTGGGTGGTGACCAGCATGTTGGCGTACATCGAGAACCCGACCAGTACGGCTGCGGCGTTGGTGAGCAGCACCGGCCGCCTGGCAGAGGTACGCAGGTCCACCAGAGGCGCTCCGCTGCGCAGCTCGGCCGGAAACCAGAGGGCAAAAAAGACGGCGGTTGCGGTAAAGAGGCCGATGATCGGGTAGCTTGTCCAGCCCCACACGCCGCCCTTGCTGATGGCCAGCAGCAGGGCGGTCATTCCGGCTGAAAGCAGCAGGGCCCCGGTGTAGTCGAAGCGGCCGGGGGCCCGCACGTCGGACTCGGGGACGAAAACAAAAACGCCCAGCATAAGGACGGCGGCAATCACGCCGACCACCCAGAAAGTGGCTTCCCAGCCCAGCCGCTCATAGATCAGCCCGGACAGCGGCAGACCCAAAGCGCTGCCAATGCCGAAGCTCGCGCTCATCATGGAGACCGCGCCGGCGATTTTCTTTTGTGGAAGCGCGTCGCGCAGGATGCTGATGCCCACCGGGATTACGGCTCCGGCAAAGCCCTGGAGGCCCCGGCCGATCAGGGCCCAGGTGAACGTACCGCCGAGAGATGCGGCAAAGGCGCCGGCGACCATCATGGCCATGGCGAGCAGCAGCATTCGACGCTTGCCGAACATGTCCGCCAGGCGCGAGACGATGGGCGTTGCCACCGCGGCGCAGAGGAGCGTTACGGTGACCATCCAGGACACGTCATCGCTGGTTACCCCGAAAATGCGGGGGTACTCCGGCAGAAGCGGAACCACTGCCGTCTTTTCCAGCGAGACGACAATGCCGCCGCATGCCAGCGTCGCAATGACCAGCCAGTCCGGGTAGACCCGTTTACGCCGTGCCACCGGTGGCGTGCTCATACCTGCCTTCGGTTCAGCCCCGCGAGATCGGAATCTTCGTTGACGAGGCTCCGGGCTCCGGCACCGGTATGCGGACCTCCAGAACGCCGTCGTTGTAGGTGGCACTCACCCCGTCCTGGTCGCTGCCTGTGGGCAGTGGAATCTCCCGCGAAAAGGAGCCGTAGCGGAACTCCGAGCGGTATCCGTGCCGGTCCTTGTGCTCCGTCTCCTGGCGCCGCTCGCCTTTTATCTGCAGGACACCGTCGCTTACGGTGACGTCCAGTCCGGTATCGGGGTCAATGTCGGGAAGTTCGGCGCGGACCACCATGGTGGAGCCGTCCCGGTATTCCTCCACGGGGAAGGCCGGTACATCCCAGTCACCTTCGAAGAATTTCCGTACCGGTTCCGGCAGCTCGAAACGTTCCCGGCGTGCAAGTGAGGCCATGCGATTCTCCTGTTGCTATGGTCCCGGCAGGGCGGACTCCGGTGCTGCGCGGAGCCCGGACGGCGGGGACGGTGGTGAATCTCGGTTCCAGCAAGGTTATGCCCGGCTACCGGCGGGCTCAATGCGGGGCAGGCGAAACCAGGCGGGCAGCACCTGCTTTGGCAGGGCTTTGGCGGCCGTGCCGGCAGTGCGGAGCGGGAGCCTAGTAATGGATTTTCGCCCCGCGTATAGTTTTTCGTGCGCGCTGCCCTGTGGGGATATGACCGCCGTTCACTGCGGCCTTGCCGGTAGGCATTCCGTCGACGAGAGGGTTCCAAAATGGCGCAGAAAAAACCTGATTCAGTGACCGTCAATCCCATATTCGCCCGTCCGGGCGAGGAAACGTCAGCCCCGAAGTTCAAACTGAATGACGGGCAGATGCTGCCCGAGACCGCGTACCAGATTGTGCATGACGAGACCATGCTCGACGGCAACGCCCGCCTGAACCTGGCGACCTTCGTGAGCACCTGGATGGACGACTACGCCAACCGGCTCTACAGCGAGACGTTCGACAAGAACATGATCGATAAGGACGAATACCCGCAGACAGCGCAGATTGAACAGAACTGCTGGCGCATCCTCGCGGATCTGTGGCACTCCCCCAATCCGGAGGGCACTATCGGCACGTCCACGGTGGGCTCCTCCGAGGCCTGCATGCTGGGCGGGCTGGCGTTAAAGCGGCTGTGGCAGCACAAGCGCCGCAGCGAGGGAAAGTCCGTGGATAAACCGAACCTGGTGATGAGCTCGGCTGTGCAGGTGTGCTGGGAAAAGTTCTGCAACTACTTCGACATTGAAGCCCGGCTTGTTCCCATCAGCGAGGAGCATAAGTGCCTGGACGGTTTTGAACTGGAAAAGTACGTTGATGAGAACACCATCGGCGTGGTCGCCATTATGGGTGTGACCTATACCGGCATGTACGAACCCGTGAAGCAGATTGCCGCCAAGCTGGACGAGATCCAGTCCTCCACCGGCCTGGACATCGCCATCCACGTGGACGCCGCGTCCGGCGGGATGATTGCCCCGTTTATCCAGCAGGACCTGGAATGGGACTTCCGCTTGGAACGGGTCCACTCGATCAGCACGTCCGGACATAAGTACGGGCTGGTTTATCCCGGCCTCGGCTGGGTGGTCTGGCGTGAACGCCAGTGGCTGCCGGAAGACCTCATTTTCTACGTCAGCTACCTCGGCGGGGACATGCCCACCTTCGCGCTGAACTTCTCCCGGCCCGGGGCGCAGGTAGTGCTGCAGTTCTATCTGTTCCTCCGGCTGGGCAGGGACGGTTATGCCAAAGTGCAGCAGGCCTCCCAGGACGTGGCGCTTTACCTGTCCAGCAACATTGCGGAGATCGGTCCCTTCGAGCTGTGGAATGACGGCTCCGACATCCCGGTCTTCGCGTGGCGGCTGAAGGAGGGGCATACCGATAAGTGGAATCTCTACGATCTGGCGGAGCGACTGCGCACCAAGGGGTGGCTGGTTCCCGCCTATCCCATGCCGGATGACCTGGCGAACCTGACAGTTGAACGGATTGTGGTCCGCAACGGTTTGAGCATGGACCTGGCGGACAATCTGCTCACGGACATCCGCCGGGAAACCGCGTACCTGGAACAACTGAGTGCGCCCATGCCCCGCGAGTCGGAGCACCCCGGGTTCCACCACTAATCCCAGGAGGTGAGTTGAATGAGCGATTCGAAGGCAAGCGCTTCAACTGCATCCACGAACGATCAGCAGGGGCTTTCGGCGAAGCAGAAAGCGCAAATCACCATCGGTGCCCTGGCCGTGATGAACATTGTGGCGGTGGTCAGCCTCCGCGGACTTCCCTCGGAGGCGGAATATGGTTTGAGTTCCGTTTTCTATTACGTATTTGCCGCGATTGTCTTCCTGATCCCGGTATCCATCGTCGCAGCGGAACTGGCCACGGGCTGGCCGGAAACGGGCGGCGTTTTCCGTTGGGTCGGTGAGGCCTTCGGGCCCCGCTGGGCCTTCCTGGCCATGTTTATGCTTTTCATCGAAGTCACTATCTGGTTTCCCACGGTACTGACCTTCGGTGCGGTGTCGCTGGCCTATACGGGAACAGATCAAAACCTGGACTCACAGCTGGCAGGCAACAAACTGTTCGTCCTGGCAGTGGTCCTGGTGGTCTACTGGCTGGCTACCTTCATCGCGTTCCGCGGAGCGAAGGCCTTCTCACGAGTGAGCCAGTGGGGCGGGATCATCGGCACCATCATTCCGGCCATCATCCTGATCGTGCTTGGATTTTCCTATTTCTTTGCCGGAAACACCCCGCAGATCCAGATGGGCTGGGGTGAACTTCTGCCGGACTTCGGCAATTTCTCCAACGTGGTGCTCGCCGCGTCGATTTTCCTTTTTTATGCCGGCATGGAAATGAACGCCATCCACGTGAAGGAAGTGAAGAACCCGACGCGCGACTATCCGATTGCGGTGCTGATTGCCGCAGCCGGCACAGTGGTCATCTTCGTCCTCGGCACCCTGGCCATTGCCTTTGTGGTGCCGCAGGCGGATATCAACCTGACCCAGTCCCTGCTGACCTCCTATAACGACATGTTCGAGTGGGCCGGTATCGGCTGGGCCGGACCGATTGTTGCGGCCATGCTCCTGCTGGGGGTCCTGGCCGGCGTGGTGACCTGGGTGGCCGGTCCCTCCAGCGGCATGCTGGCCGTTGCCAAGGCCGGCTACCTGCCGCGCTTCTGGCAACACACCAACAAGCACGGCATGGGCACGCACATCCTCTTCTTCCAGGCATTTGTGGTGACCGGCCTGGGATTCATCTATGTGGTCCTGCCGTCCGTGCAGGCTGCCTACCAGATCCTGAGCCAGCTGACCGTGATCCTGTACCTGATCATGTACATGCTGATGTTCGCGTCGGCCATCTACCTGCGCTACAGCCAGCCGAACCGCCCCCGGCCCTACCGGGTGCCCGGCGGAGACGTGGGCATGTGGATTGTCGCCGGAGTCGGCTTCCTGGGCGCGCTGATGGCCTTCTCCTTCAGCTTCATCCCGCCCGCCCAGATCGCCGTCGGTTCCCCCGCCGTCTATGTGGGCATTCTGGTAGCCGGTGCAGCCATTATGGTGATCCTGCCGTTCATCATTTACGCCTTCCGCAAGCCGCACTGGCGTGACCCCTCCAGCCCGTTCGTGCCGTTTACCTGGCAGATTGAGCACTCGAATCCGGGCACGGTGACGGAGTCCAGTGTTTCGACGCAGCAGCTGACCCGGGAGGCAGAGGCTTCGGGGTCACCGCTGACCTATTCGCAGGACAGCGGACACGGAGAGCACGCCAAGGCTGCGCATCCGCCCGCCCACGTGCAGCCGTCCGGGCATGAGGGCGAGCACGCGGCTACTACGGGCGCCGCTCCGGCGCCCGGTTCTACCCGGCCGCGCGGTAGTGGCGGCAGCACAGGCACAGGCGGGAGCACAGCAGTATGAAACTCGACCAGGCATCCATTGAGAATGCCGTGAAAACCGCCTACGCGGACCATAAGGATGACACCGGCGGCGAGAACGCCAGCTACATCCCGTACCTGGCATCGGTGGACCCGGCGTTGTTTGGCGTCTGCGTCATGACTGCCGACGGCCAGTTGTTCGAAATGGGTGACACCGGCTTCGAATTTGCGCTGGAATCCATTTCCAAGGTCTTTTCCATGGCCTGGGCCATGGAAAAGGTGGGGCTGGAAACCTTCCAGCAGAAAGTGGGCGCCGATCCAACGGGTGAACCGTTCAACTCGGTCATCTCCGTCGCCCTGCACGGCGACGCACCCGTGTCACCCCTGGTCAACGCCGGGGCCATGTCCACCGTCTCGCTGATCCCGGGCGACACAGCAGAGGACCGGTGGGAAGCCATCCTGCAGGTCCAGAGCGCCTTCGCCGGGCGGAAAATCAGGCTTAGCGATGAGGTGAACGAATCGGAGCAGTCCACCAACTTCCACAACCGGGCCATTGCCTGGCTGCTGTACTCGGGCGGCACCATGTATTCCGATCCGATGGAAGCCTGCGATGTGTATACCCGGCAGTGCTCGACCCTGGTTACGGCCCGGGACCTGGCCGCTATGGGTGCCACCATTGCAAACCGCGGGGTAAATCCGCTGACCGGCGACCGCGTGGTTCAGGCTGCGCATGTGCCGGCCATGTTGGCGGAGATGACCATGGAGGGGTTATACACCGCGTCCGGTGACTGGGCCTACCAGGTTGGACTGCCGGGCAAAAGCGGGGTGGGCGGCGGAATCTTGGCCGTGATGCCCGGCAAGCTGGCCATCGCCGGCTTCGCGCCTCCCCTGGACCCCGCCGGCAACAGCGTCAAGGCCCAGCATGCCGTGGCGCAGGTGGCCAGGTCATTGGGGCTGAGCATTTACAAGGCCAGCGAATACAGCGAGTAACTGCTGATTAGGCCGGGCCGCCGCGGCTGCCGAGATCCCTGGAGATCCGGTCCGCGGCGGCCCGCAGCAGCGGAAGAACCGTTGTCTCCACGCCGTCCGAACTGTGCAGCTGCAGGGACACGTTGGCGGCTGCAACCACTGTGCCGTCCGCACCCCGGACCGGCACGGCAACACCGCGCAGTCCGTCTTCCAGCTCATCCGTCACCTTTGACCAGCCGCGGATGCCGGCAAGCAGGACTTCCTCCCGCAACTCCGCCACTGAGGATACGGTGCTGCGCGTGTACTGCTGCAGCCGGACGTCCGCGAAGTAGGTTTCCAGCTCTTCGGCCGGCAGCTGAGCCAGCAGGACCCGCCCCATGGAGGTGGCCCAGGCCGGGAAACGGGTCCCCACGTTCACTGCCACCCGCAGGAGCCGCAGCGACGTGATCCGGGAAACGTAGACGACGTCGGTTCCGTCCAGGATGCACAGCGACGTCGTCTCCCCCAGCTCGGCAGAGAGCTGCTTCAGGTGCTGTTCGGCCACCTGCGGCAGGGAGAGGTGTGCCAGGTACGCGGCGGCGACGTCCAGGGTCCGCGGTGCCAGTCGGAAGGCGGTGCCGTCAAAGCCCAGATAGCCCAGGTCCCGCAGGGTGAGCAGGAACCGGCGGGCGGCGGCGCGGCTGGTCCCCGCCGCGGCCGCGGCCGTACTGACCGTGTGTTCCGGAACGTCCGGCGTGAACGCGCCGAGGATTGCGAAGGCCTTCTCCACGGATTTAACGTAGTAGCCCTCGTCCACGGTCATCCCTCTCCGCGCCGGGAATCATTCCTCGATGCCAGGTACTGGGACGCCAGCCGAACCGGGGCGTTGGGGGCGCCGTAGCCGTCATAGCTGCCACGCCGTTCCACCACTTCGAAGAACACGTTGCCCACGGTTGCGGTGTAGAAGTGCAGGAACTCCCCGTCCGCATCCCGGTCATATAGCAGGTTCAGTTCCTGCAGCTCGGACAGGAACGCCGGGTCGAGGCGGAACCTGGCGGCAAGATCCTCATAGTAGTTTGCCGGTACCGGCAGGAACCGCAGGCCGCGCTCGGCCGCCCGCCGGGCTGTGGCGATCAGGTCGGTGGAGGCAAAGGCGACGTGCTGGGGGTACTCCCCGCTTTCCGGGCCGGATTCCACAATGAGCGGGGCAATGTTCAGCGCCAGCCGCACCCCGCCGTCCACACTGCGCATGACCTGGCTGCGGACCAGGCCCATGGGGCTGGGAACCTCCTGTGAGGCAATGGGGGCCAGGGACAGCGTGGATTCGTAAAACAGTACCGCTTCGTCGAAGTGCTGCCACGGCTGGGACAGGTTGATGTGGTCGATGGCAGAGATCAGGGGCTCGGCCAAACCGTCGCCGTCCGGTGCGTCCGGCGCCCCTTCCGGCCCGCCGGTACCCGCCGGCCGGCTGAACTCTCCGGCCCACGCGGCGGTGCCGTCGGCCGTCGCTTCGCAGAGGAAGACTTCGGTGGAATCCGGGGCGAACACTGCCTGCAGGACCTGCTCGTCAGCCTGGCTGCGCCGGTTCACCGGACGTGCACGCAGCTGCAGCGCCCGCGATGCCGCCGCCTGCGGGTCCTTCACATCCAGCCCCAGTGCTGAAATCCCCGGTTCCATGCCGCGTGCCTGCTGGCCGTTGATGATGACGCGGGCACGGCCCTGCGTCCACAGCTGCACCGGCTTGGTCCGGTGCCGGCCGGCGAAGGTGAAACCCAGCTGATAGAGCAGGGTGGATACCGTTTCCGGGTTTTCCGCCTTGACCTCGGCAAAGTTGAACCCGCTGGGTTCCGCCACCCGCGGCAGCGTGGCCAGCGACATTGGGTACGAGGCACCGCCGTCGTGCTCAGCGAGGTATGCCGAGGTGCGTTCCTCCAGCCAGATCAGGGACCGCATGGCGTCCACTGCCGTCCGCTCCTCGGCGGTCTGGCGGAACACGTCGTTAAAGATTTCCAGTGACACGGGGCCGTCATAGCCGCTGCGGACCAGATGGGCCATAAACCCAACGAGGTCGAAGGCGCCCTCGCCGGGAAACACCCGGTAGTGCCGGCTCCAGGACAGGACATCCAGGGAGAGTTCCGGGGCATCGGCGAGCTGGACAAAGAAGATCTTCCCGGCCGGGATCTTCTCGATCGCGGCGGGGTCCCATCCGCGGGAGAGAATGTGGAAGCTGTCCAGGCAGGTACCTATGTTGGGATGGTCGGCCAGGTCCACTATGCGCTGGGCGTGCTCAAAGTCGTTGACGTAGCGTCCCCAGGCCAGGGCCTCGTAGGCCACTTTTATGCCATACCGGGCCGCGGTGTCCCCGAGCCGGCGCAGCTGCCGGGCTGCCACGGCGTCGTCGTTGATGGTGGCCGTACCCACGTTGCTGCACAGCAGCAGGGTGTCGATGCCCAGCCGGTTCATCAGGGCAAACTTGGCCTGCGCCCGGCGCAGGTTCTCCTCCAGCTGCTCCTCCTCCACGCCTTCGAAGTCGCGGAAGGGCTGGTAGAGGTCAAGGGTAAGGCCAAGCGTGGCGGCGAGGTCCCGGATTTCCTCCGGGCTGGAGGGTGAGACCAGCAGGTCCGGTTCGAAGATTTCGATGCCGTCAAAACCCGCGTCGGAGCAGGCACGCATTTTCTCTTCGAGCGTTCCGCTAAGGCAGACGGTGGCTATGGAGGTGCGCATCAGCGTCCCTGGGCAATCAGCTCGTGGAAGTGGTCAAGCATCCGCGCGGCATCCGGCCGGATGCCGGTGATCAGCTCAAAGGCGTCCACCGCCTGGCCCACGGCCATCCGTCCGCCGTCCAGGACCCGGCAGCCCTTGGCGCGGGCGCCAATGATCAGTTCCGTGTCGACCGGGCGGTAGACGACGTCGGCCACCCATTGGGACGGGTCCAGCAGGTCCAGGTCCACGGCGAGTCCGGGGTGGGAATGCATGCCCACCGGCGTCGCATGGACCAGTCCGTCGGCACCGGGCAGCACGGCGGGCAGGTCCGCCGGCGTTCCGGAGGTCACTCGCCGGTCAGGGAAAAGCTGTGCAAGTGCCGCCGCGCGCTCGGCTGCGCGGTCCGGGTCCAGGTCCAGCAGCGTCAGTTCCGCGGTGCCGGCCTTCAGGAGGGCGTACGCGACAGCGGCTCCTGCCCCGCCCACACCCAGCTGGACCACGGACCCCAGCGCTGCGTCCGGCAGGCCGGCGGCCAGTGCACCGCTAAAACCGGAGAAGTCGGTGTTGTGGCCAATGAGCTTTCCATCCCGGATCAGGACAGTATTTACCGCCCCGAGGCGTGCGGCGTCCTCAGACACCTCGTCCAGTTCGGCCAGGACCAGCTGCTTGCAGGGGTGGGTGACGTTGAAGGCGTTGAAGCCCAGGTCCCTGCCCCAGCGCAGCAGGTCACCCACATCCGAGCCGGGGCGACCCAGCCGGGTGAGGTCCACCGGACGGTAGACATAGCGCAGGCCCTGCCGGTCGGCTTCACGCTCGTGCATGGGAGGAGTGAGGGAGGCAGTAATGCCTTCTCCGATCAATCCGACGACGAACGATTCCTCCGTGCCACTCATGGGACTGTCCTTCCGGTCTACTTGGTGCTGCCGTGTGCTCATTCCGAACCGGAACGGCCCGGACGGCAGGTCACAGTTGCCGGGGTATCCGGCTGTGAGTTACATTACTGCAAGTGTACGGAGTATGCACATGTGTACGCATAGCGCACAATGGCTGCTGCTAGGCATACCCGGACACCATCAACACTGCATCAGGTACGGCGCACCCCACCGCATTTGGTGCGGAAGCAGTACACCCTGCAGCACATCAGGTACCGCACACCCCGCACCACGGGGAAACACCCCGGAACCTGGTAACCGCACGGTATGCCGGCCAAGGCATCCCGTCGCCATCCGCCGTCCCCCCCACCGCCACGCCCCCACGTCAGGAGAGATGCAATGGACGCATCCGCCCCCGCCGGAAAAGCGCCGGGCAAGTCCCCGCGCAAGGCCGCCACTGCCAGTTTTATGGGCAGTGCCGTTGAGTATTACGACTTCTTCATTTTCGGCTCCGCCGCCGCGTTGATTTTCCCGCGCGTCTTCTTCCCCGATGCGGATGCCCAGGCCAGCATCATGTCCCTGGCGACCTTCGGTTTCGCGTACATTGCCCGCCCCGTGGGTGCAGTGATCCTGGGACACTTCGGTGACAAGGTTGGCCGCCAGCGCGTGCTGATGTTCACCCTGCTTCTGATGGGCGGCTCCACGTTCCTCATCGGCTGCCTCCCGGACTTCAATACCATCGGCTGGTGGGCTCCCGCACTGCTGGTTTTCTGCCGGCTGATGCAGGGCCTTTCCGCTGCCGGCGAGCAGGCCGGGGCCAGTTCCATGACCCTGGAACACGCACCGGACAACCGCCGGTCCTTCTTCACGTCCTGGACGCTGACCGGAACGCAGGGCGGCCAGATCCTCGCAGCCCTGGTCTTCATTCCCGTCGTCGCGCTGCCGGACGAGATCAAGTACGGCATTGGCTGGCGTATCCCGTTCTGGCTGAGCGCCGTGGTAGTGGTAGTCACCTACTTCATCCGCCGTTCCCTGCACGAAACCCCCACCTTCACCGAAGCCAAGGAACGCAATGAAATCGTCAAGCTTCCGGTGGGTGTGCTGCTGAAGGACCACTGGCGCGATGTGCTGCGCGTAGTGTGCTGCGCCTTCATCGCCGCTGTCTCCACCGTGTACGGAACACTTGCGATCAAGTACGGCACGGAAGTCGGCAGCGTCAACGCGGACATCACGCTTTGGCTCGTAGTGGCGGGCAACTTCGTGGCACTGTTCACCCAGCCGCTGTTCGGACGTCTGGCAGACCGCATCGGCCGGCGGCCGGTCTTCGTCTACGGTGCAGTGTCCAGTGCGGTGATCATGCCCTTCTACCTGCTGTCCATGGAATCCGGAAACACCCTGCTGCAGTTTGCCCTGTCCATTGCTGTATTCTCCTGCGGCTACGCGGCTGCCAACGCTGTCTGGCCGTCCTTCTACGCCGAGATGTTCAGCGCCAAGGTTCGCTTCTCCGGTCTGGCCATCGGCACTCAGCTCGGCTTCCTGATGGCCGGTTTCGCGCCCTCCATCGTTGCCGCCATCGGTGGCCTGGAGCCCGGCGGCTGGCTGGTCACCAGCTACTTCACCGCAGCGATCTGCGCCATCGCCGCCGTATCGGCACTGACGGCAAAGGAAACCGTCCACGTTCCCACGGCCGAACTGGGTCTGCGCCCCAAGGCTGTTCCGTCCGGCGCTGCGCCGGCGAACCCGTACAGCTGAACCGCATAGCGCGGTAAACCGCCCGGGCGGCCCCTTTGCGGGGCCGCCCGGTTCCGGTTAAGCATCCGTTTACATACCGCGCAGCCGGGCGCGCCGCGATGTCCAGGCAATGTACCCGCCCAGCGCCCCGGTGGATGCCAGGCCGGCACTCATCAGGGGCGCCTGCCACGACTTCCAGCGTGAAGCGTCCCCGAGGGTCAGCTCCCCCACGCCACGGATGAAGGCAGAGGCGAATATAGCTGCCACCAAACGGTTCCCCACCCGCTCCAACCGGATAACCAGCGGGAGCAGTTCTTCCGCCCTGAGGTGGACCTCCATGCCTTCGAAGTCCAGCGTTTCGATGAGCCGGCGCACCTGGTCCGGCAGTTCGGTGCCCAGTTCCAGGGCCTCTGCCCCTGCCCGCCCCAGCCGGCGGGCGTAATTGACCGGGTTCAGCTGCCTGGCGGTCATCCGGCGTGCATAGGGTGCCAGAGTCGGGCCCATCCTGAAGTCCGGGTCCAGCACCTCCCCCATGCCTTCGGTCATAATCAGCATCCGCAACAGCAGGGCCATCTCCCGCGGGAGCTGGATGTGATGGGTGCGGAGGATCCCCAGGCCGGTGGTGATCAGGCTGCCCACAGGCGCATCGGCCAGGCTCCTGCCCGAGTACATACGGATCAGCGGGCCAAGGTCCATGCGCAGCTTCACCCGGTCCACCCGCACACCTGAAGCGTTCAGCCGGACAATGGCGTTGGTCATCCGCTCCGGGTCCTTGCGCACAATGCCGACAAAAAGTGCGGAGAGCTGCCCCCGCAGCTTCTCATCCACTTCTCCGACCATGCCGAAGTCAATCAGCCCCACCCGGCCACCGGGCTCCACGAACAGGTTCCCGGGATGCGGGTCGGCATGGAAAAACCCGTCGTCAAAGACCATCTGCATTTCCACCCCGGCCGCCGCGACAGCCAGTGCCGGACGGTCGATTCCTGCCGCATCCAGCGCCTTGGTATCCGTGACCTTCATTCCCGTGATGCGGTCCATTGTCAGGACCCGTGAGGTGGTGTGGTCCCAATAGACCCGGGGAATCTGCACGGCCGTACTGTCTTCGAAGTTGAGCCGGAACCGGTCTGCGTTGCGTCCTTCCTGCAGGTAATCCAGCTCAGAACGCAGGGTCCGGGCAAACTCGTCCATCAGGCCGGTGAGATCGTAGTCCCTGGCGGCCTCCCAGTGCTTGCTGGCCGTGCTGGCGAGGTTCTGCAGGATCTCCAGGTCCTGGTCCACCTCCGTGGTGATGCCGGGCCGGCGCACTTTGACGACGACGGCGGTGCCGTCCTTCAGGGCCGCCGAATACACCTGCCCGATGGAGGCACTGGCCATCACCGCGGTGTCGAAGAAACCGAAAACCGATTCCGGTTCGGCGCCCAGTTCCTGGCGCAGCTCTTCCCGAATCGCCGGCCAGGGCACAGGATCGGCCCTGTCCTGCAGTTTGGCCAGTTCCCGCTGGTAATCCGGTGGCAGCAGGTCCGGCCGGGTGGAGAGCAGCTGGCCCATTTTGATGTAGGTGGGTCCCAGTTCCTCGAGTGCAATCCGCAGGTATTCGGGCCTGCTCGGCCGGCGTACGGCATCTTCAGCGTGCTCCTGGCGCCGGAACGGCAGCCGCCCCTCCAGCCCGAGGGCCGAGACGAGAAAGCCTAGGCCGTTACGGGAGAGGATTTCGGCTATCTGCCGGTAACGGTCCAGGTGGGTAATCATGGTCTGCTCCCGTCATGCGGCACGGTTCACCGCCGCAGGTGCTTAGCGAAAACACTAACCGCAGCCCACGGCCGCCGACAGGCCCTGCAGCGATGCGGCAGCCGGCCGGGCGGCATCGGATGGTTTGCTCTTCCGGCAGGCACCGGCGGCCCCTAGACTCCGGCACATGCCAATGCCTGCATCCGACAACCCGTCCGCTTCCATGCCCCGGGATGCCGGGTCCCTGACGCTGCCCCATAAGCTCTCCCTGCTGTCCGGCGCATCCTTCTGGCGCACGGCGGCCATTGCCCCTGCGGGTATCCGGCCGCTTGTCCTCTCCGACGGGCCCCACGGCATCCGCCGGCCACACAATGAGGATGAGCCGGGACTCGGGAACTCCATCGAGGCCACCTGCTTTCCCGCCGAGTGCCTCACCGCCTGCTCCTGGGATCCGGAGCTGCTGGCGCAGCTGGGCGCCGCGACGGCGCGGGAGGCGGCCGCGGCCGGCGTCGACGTCGTGCTGGGCCCCGGATTGAACATCAAGCGCACGCCCCTGTGCGGACGCAACTTCGAATACTTTTCCGAGGATCCGCTGCTTGCCGGCGAACTGGGTGCTGCGTGGGTACGCGCCGTCCAGGCACAGGGGGTGGCCGCCTGCCCCAAACACTTCGCCGCAAACAACCAGGAGGCGGACCGGATGCGCATTGATGCCTCGGTGGATGACCGGACGCTGCGCGAGATCTATCTGAAGGCCTTTGAAACCGTGGTCCGCTCCGCCCGGCCGTGGTCATTGATGGCCGCCTACAACAAAATCAACGGAATCCACGCAGCGGAGAACCCCTGGCTGCTGGATACGGTACTGCGCGGCGACTGGGGGTTCGACGGCGTTGTGGTCTCCGACTGGGGCGCTGTCACGGACCGCGCGGCTGCACTGGACGCGGGCCTGGACCTGGAAATGCCGGCAAGCAACGGCCTGGGCCTGGCCGAACTCGAGGCAGGGCTGGATGCCGGCACCATCAACCGGGACATGGTAGACGCCTCCGTTGCCAGGCTGCTGCAGCTGGCCGCGCGGACCGCATCACCGGCCCGGGAACCGGTGGACCCGGAAGCACACCACCGGCTGGCACGTGACGCGGCAGCACGCTCCATGGTGCTGCTGAAGAACCAGGGCGGCATCCTGCCCCTGTCCCCAAAGCTCCGGCTGGCGGTCGTGGGTGAACTGGCCCGCACACCGCGCTTCCAGGGAGCGGGCTCCTCCCAGGTGAACCCTACGCGGATCAGCGTGCCGCTGGATGTCCTGGCAGAAGGGTTCACCGCCGTTTCCTTTGCCGCGGGGTACCGGCTGGACGGGGAGTCCGAGGAGGCGCTGGTAAGCGAGGCGGAAACCGCTGCTGCCGCCGCAGACGCAGTCCTGTTTTTCCTGGGCCTGCCGGAGGAGAAGGAATCCGAGGGTTTTGACCGTCCGGACCTCACGCTGCCGGCAGACCAGCTGCAGTCACTCGCTGCCGTCCTGGCAGCGAACCCCTGGACGGTGGTGGTGCTCTTCAACGGCGGCGCAGTTGAAACGTCGTGGGCATCGGATGTGCCTGCGGTCCTCGAAGCGTGGCTTCCGGGACAGGCCTGTGGGGAGGCGCTCGCCGATGTGCTGACCGGCGCCGTGAACCCGTCCGGAAAACTCGCCGAAACCTTCCCGCACCGGATCGAGGACACACCGGCCTTCGGTAATTATCCGGGTGAATCCGGGACGGTCCGGTACGGCGAAGGCATCTTTGTGGGCTACCGCTGGTACGACGCCCGGCGGATGGAACCGGCCTTCCCCTTTGGCCACGGGCTCTCCTACACCAGCTTCGGCTACAGCGGACTGGCTCTGAAGACCGCAGAGTCAGACGAGGGTCAAATGGTCTCGGTACGGCTGACCGTGCGGAACACCGGCAGCTGCGCCGGAGCTGAAGTCATCCAGCTCTATGTGGGCGCCCCGGGCGGCACGGCCCCCGCTGCGCCCCGCGAACTCCGGGCCTTCCGCAAGGTCTATTTGGAACCGGATGCCACCGCCGATGTGGCCTTTGACCTGCCGCTGGCGGCGCTGGCCCGGTTCGATCCGGCAGCGCACCGGTGGACCGCCGATCCCGGCGGCTACCGGATCGATGTCGGGTCCTCCTCGCGGGACATCCGGCTCAGCGGCAGCCTGGAGCTGCCCGGCACCGGCGCCGAACCGACAGGACAGCTCAGCCTCGATTCGACCATCGCAGAATGGCTGGCGAATCCGCGGGGGCAGCGTGTACTTGGCGCACTGGCAGCAGAAGCGGCCGGCGGCGCGGGGGAAACCGGAGCGGCGGAAACCGGAGCGGCGGAAACCGGAGCCGGGGAAGCCGGCGGGCTCGCCGGAGCGCTGTCGCTGATGGGCAGCCTTCCCCTTCGCCGGTTGGCACGCTTTCCCGGCAGTCCGCTGACACCCTCGATCCTGGCCGGGCTGGAACAGGCCGTCCGCGGCCCGGAAACCGGTCAGGGCGCCAGCACGGACGCGTAGATCTCCTCATGGGCCGCCGCCACGGCCCGCCGTTCGGCTGTCCGCTCCGCGCGTGAAAGCCCCGGCCAGGGACGCTCGGCATAGAGACCCTTGAGTGCGGTGGCCAGTGACTGCTCGTCCAAACCGTCCTCGGTGTGCACAAACTCCGCCACGGTGGAGCGTTGCTGGGCATAAAAACCGCAGGACGGGGCCAGCACGCTGGTGCCCAGATCCGTACAGGCCTCCAGCCAGCCGGAGTGGGTTCCGAACCGGTAGGGCAGTACTGACACATCCAGGGAGCCGAGGTAATCCCAGAGCGCCGTCTCATCGAAATAGTCCCGCACCTGCAGTTCCAAACGCCCAGCCGTTTCAGCTTCGGTGAGCCATTTGTGCAGCTCCGGACGGTATTTGTCCCCGCCCGGCGTGAGGATGTCCGGGTGCCCGTTAACCTGCAGCACGGCCCCCGGCAGCTGTTCCACCGCTGCCGTCAACGCCGGCAGGATGACGCCGTCAAGCATGTTGGGCCGCAGGCTCTTCAGGTGCACCCCCACGCGGAACCGGCCCTGCGGCGGCCGGGAAAGCCGCAGGCGCTGCCGCCGTTCGAGTTCACCGAGCTCCACCACGTGCGGATGGGGCAGGACCACCGGCCGCCGCCCCCAGCGGGCCTCGACGGCTGCAGCTGCCCCGGGCGTCAGCGTAATCAGCCGGTCCGCCGCCGGAATAAGCACATCCAGCTGGGCATCATGGGCTTCCGGGGTGAGGTGGTGCGGATTGCGCAGGTCATGCACGGTGTAGACCAACGGCTTGCCCCGGGCCTTCAACTCGGCCGTCACAGCCCGCAGGTCCCGGGGGGAAATGGCATCAAACCCGAAGTGGATGTGCATCAGGTCAAAGGTGGAGGCGTTCTCCCGGATCCAGTGCGGGTCCAGCATGACGGGCGGCCACCAGGTGGATTCCGTTGACTGGCCGGGATTGCGCGGATCCGGGTCCGGCAGGCGCAGCACACCGCCTGGCCGCGAATCACCGGGGACACGCCCCGTGTGGCGGATATAGACCTGGCTGTGCGGCACGCTTGCCACCCTGACGGTTGACTCCCCCACCGGATCCGACACCGCCGCGCCCACTGCCCCGGAATCCGCCATCGCGCCTGACTCTGCCACGTCACTGCACCTTTCCCGGGCCGAATCCGGCCCTGTCAGCAAATTGCCTTCAGTATACTTACTGTTTTGGGCGCCGGCAGGGAGCGCCTGCGGCGGAGGGGAACCCATGGAGCAGACCGGCGGCGACGAACCGTTTTCAGTGCTGATCATCAGCTCCGGGAGGGACCGGCACCTGGCCCGGACTGTCCAGGGCATCCAGCGCTCCACCCGCCTGCCGGCTGACATAGTGGTCTGCTACATGAACCAGCCCGACGCTGTTCCGCCCCAGGGCACACTGCCCCTCAGTGTGGTCCATGTGGACACACCGTCCGGTGTGCCGCTGCCGCTTGGTGCCGCCCGCAACGCCGCCGCCGCTGCTGCGCAGACCCGAACGCTGGTTTTCCTGGACGTGGACTGCATCCCCGCCCCGGAGATGTTCGAGCAGCTGCTGGCTGATCTGCAGCAGGCAGGAGGGCTGGTGATGGCGACGCCGCGCTACCTGTACCCGGATGCGGACCTGGCGGCCTGGGAGACGGGAGGCAGCATGGACGTGCTGATGCAGGGGTCCATTCCCCATCACGCCCGGGCAGCGCTTTCCCCGGGTCGCGGAGAACCCGCGGCCCCGTCCACCGAGTACGCCCTTTTCTGGTCCCTGGGCTTCGCCGTCCGGCGGTCAACCTTTGACCTAATCGGCGGTTTCGACGAGACCTTTGCCGGCTATGGGGGTGAGGACACCGATTTCGCGTTCACTGCCCGCGGGATGGGGATCCCCCTGGCATTCTCCGGGGCCACGATGTTCCACCAGCACCATGGTGTGCACCGGCCGCCCCTGCAGCATCTGGAATCCATTGTGGTCAATGCCCGGGCGTTCCGGAGAAAGTGGGGAACCTGGCCCATGACGGGATGGCTGGAGGCCTTTGCCCGGGCCGGCTACGTGGCGTGGGACCCGGACGGCGGGGAACTTCGGCTGCTTGCCACGCCCGGCCCGGCGGAGCTGGCTGCGGTGCGGGTCAGCGCTCCCTACTGAATGCAGGGACCGGCGGCCGCTCCCCTGCCCCGGATTCGGCGGTGGCACGCTCCACTGCCGTCAGGAAGCGGCTCCGGAATTCTGCCTCCGGAACCAGCAGTGTCCGCGCCAGCAGTTCCGGATCGGAGGCGCTGAGCGCCGCCAGTGTGCGCTGCCAGTCCGTAGGTGCCGAGAAGTCCGGGGCAGCAGTGGCGCCGGCACCGGCCAGCGCCTGCGCAAACCGTTCCTGCTCTCGGAAGGGCCGCTGTTCGGGAATGATCAGGGCCGGCCGGCCGGCTGCGGCGGCCGCGGCCACCGCGTTGTGCCCTGCCGAGGTCACCAGGACCTCTGCGGCTGCCAGCAGCGGTGCCGGCTCCGCTACAACGCCAAGCAGTTCAACATTGGAGGGCACGTCCCGGACAGCACCCGAAGTACGGCCCATGATCCGCCACGTCCAGTCCGGGGTTGCGCGGGCGGCCTCAAGTACGGCCGGCAGCCGGACCCCGGTCCCGCCGAGGGATGTCTGGACAGCAACCGTGCGCGGCTGAACAGCCTGCCGCCCCGCTGACCGCGGCGCGAGCATGCCGAGATAGGTGCTTTTTGTGCCGTAGGCCGCCAGATGTTCAGGGGTTTCGAGGGTTTGGGGGAAATACGCAATCAGTCCGTTGACGGAATCATAGGCGAGCCGGTGCGGGGCATCCGTCCGGTCCCCGTGCATACGCCGGTGGATGACCGGATATCCGGCCAGCCGGGCGAACACGGCGGTTTCCACCGAGACATCCACCACCACAACGTCCGGCATGAACTCCTCCCAGTACGCGTGCAGCCGTGCGAAGCGTTCCCGGACCGCCGGAACGGTGGGCGCATAGTGCAGGGACGTACCGGGTCCCGGCGGGAACGGGCCCTGCCGCGCGACGTCGGGCGGCAGCGGGGCAAACCGTGCCCCGCCCGGCAGGTCCGGGACGCCGGCGGCAGGCATGGTGCCGGTTACCAGCAGGTCCACGGCGTCAAGCCGGGCAATGTTCGCTGCGTGACGCAGGTGCCCTGTGCCGTGATGGTGGGCGTAGTACGCCACACGGGGTTTTCTCCGGGAGGTCATGACAGATCGGCTCAGCTCAGGGGCAGGGCAGCTTCGGCGCTGCCGGACTGGGGGCGGGAGAACCCGGCCGGCTGTGCAAGTGACGGCAGGCCCTCGGGCTGGAGCAGGGAGCGGAGGTGCACCTCATAGGAGTCCACCATGGCACCTGCACTGAAGCGGGCGGCGGACCGGCGGACCTGGCTGCGGTCCAGGCCCCGCGCAGCCGTCATGGCATCGGCCAGTTCCTCGGCACCGAGCCCGGCGGCCACCCGGCCGGCGTCGGCGTCGATAATCTCCGGCATGGCGCCCAGCGGCAGTGCCGCTACGGGGGTGCCGCAGGCCATGGCTTCCAGGGCTGTAAGGCCAAAGGGCTCGGACCACACGGGTGAGGCGATAAAGACTTCACCCGAGCCCAGGAAGGCCGCCAGTTCGCGGTGATCGAGGTGCCCCGCATGTCTGACGCCCGGACCCAGCCGGGGAGTTATAACGCGGTCAAAGTACTTACCGTCACTGACAGGGCCCGCAAAGTGCAGGTCCATGCCGGCTTTCCGGGCGGCGTCGATCGCAATGTGCAGGCCCTTCTCCGGAGTCACCCGCCCCGCCCAGACCGCGGTACCAGGGCGGCGGGAGGTACCCGCGGGCCAGTCTGAGAGACGGATGCCGTTGTGGATGACGTGGAGGTCCGGCAGATGAGGTGCCCAGCCCGTGGCGTTCCGGGCGGAGACACTGACAAACCGGTGCAGCGGGGAGATGGCCGCGCGCCCCTGTTCAACCGCGTCCACAATCCACGGCAGGGGCGGGGTGTGCAGGATGGTCAGGGTGGGGTGGTCCGCCAACTTCAGATAGGGCTGCAGGCTCAGCGAATTGTTCACGACGACGTCGAAGGAGCCGTCCCGGACCGCGTCCAGTGCCAGGCCCAATGCCCTGTCCAGCGTCCCCTGCTGCACCTGCATGGCGTCATCGGGCATTCCGCGGCGGAACTCAAAAGCGGCGGGAAGGACATCCACCACCCGGGCTGCGGACACGGATCCCGCTTTGGCAAAAAGTGTCACGTCATGACCGCGTGCGGCGAGTTCGTCTGCCATCAGGGAGGTGTGCATTTCGAGCCCGCCCAGGAACGGACTGGCAATCGGGTGATGCAGATGGGACAGCACCGCAATCCGGAGCGGACCCCCGCCCGCCGTGTGCCCCTGCGGGAGGGGGAACTCGAGACTCATATTAGTAAGTATGCCTTGTATTATCCCGCTCCCCGCCTAAGCCGGGCTCCCGGAGCTTCGGTCCACGTGCTTGGGGTTTGGGCGGTGCAGGTATCCGCCGGGGCGCTAACTAGGCTGTAAAGGGAATGGGTGGAAAGTGGTGCGTGGGCAGGCGGTCACGGTCGTAACTGATGGTGGTGTAGCCGTGGGGTGCGGGCTTGCCGTGCTCATCCAGGTTCACGAACACGATCTTGTCGATGGTCAGGATGCTGTCGCGGGTGATCATGTTCCGCACTTCGGCCTGCATTGTCAGCGAGGTCCGGCCGAACTTGGTTGCGGTAAGCCCCATTTCGATCAGGTCGCCCTGCACGGCGGAACTGACGAAGTTGATCTCGGACATGAACTTGGTGACAACCCGGCCGTTCCCCATCTGCAGGATCGCGTAGACGGTAGCTTCCTCGTCAATCCATCGCAGCAGGCTGCCGCCGAACAGGGTGCCGTTTGCGTTCAGGTCTTCGGGCCGGACCCACTTGCGGGTATGGAAGTTAATGTTTTGGAGGGGCATATATTCAGCTTATCCACAGCCCGGCCACCGTCCTGACCGATCCGCGGATGCCTTGCTCACACACCCCTGTTAGCTCTCTGACCTCTCTGTGACAGCCATCCCCGCACGGCTGTGAAAGCGGTCATTGCCAATCCGGCCTTTCGTTGAGTACGTCCCCCTGATGTGTAATGTCGCCGTCTGCGGGCACGGGCAGTGCTTCCACAGACCCGGAGTGAACCAGCTGCCCGATGAGGGCGGCTGAGCCGCCCACGATGGTTGAGTCCATATCTATTTCCGAGGCCAGGAACCACGCACGGTCTTCGGGCCAGAGCAGGTTTGGGCTCTGCAGCACGTCCCATCCGCTGGCCTCGTGCCAGCCGGGCTCGGTGAAGACTGCAAGGTCGGCGTTAAACAGCAGGTACTTCCGTCCCGGCAGTTCCAGCCTGGCCGCACCGGCCACGGTGTCCTGATGGAAGGGCGGGGGCAGGGGTTCTTCGTACGTATGGCCTTCACTGTCCACGGTGACGTTCACGGCCGCGCCGCTCACCCACCCCCACCCCTCCCAGAGGCCGGCGATACAGGCTGAGGGCGAATCCGTATGGCTGGACAGAATGCGCACCACCTCAGCCAGGCATCCGGCCGCCAACGCGCCTACGAGGGGATCTTCGTACTGCCAGCCCGGTTCATTCCAGACCGGGTTGCGGTAGCCCGCCAGGATGGAGTTCCACTGCATCAGCGGGTGGGCCAGCGTTCCGCGGGTCTCGGCAAGGTCCCGCCACTGCATGGTCCGGGACTGTACCGGCACCGGATAGTCCCGGTCCCATTCCATTAGCCGCGCGTGGACGGGATGGAAGATCCGTGCGTAGGCCTCGAATCCGGCCGGTACGGTTCCGGTCACTGTGCCCGGGCGGGCAAGGCTCCCGGGAATCCAAAGACCGGACTCGGAATCGGCAAGGGGACCCTCCAGCGGCGTCGTCATGCGGCCAGTATGCCTTAGTCGCTGCCGGATGCGGCGTATCGGGGCAGTGTTGGACCGTCGGCCCGCAGGAATCGCCACCGTGGCCGTGGTGCGGCCCTGCCGATCGGTTCTGCCCGCCGCGTGCAGCGCTAGAAATTAATCATGTGGCCCGTCAATCCGTGGAAGGCCTCCTGCAGCGCCTCACTCAGCGTCGGGTGGGTGTGGACATTACGGGCCAGTTCAGCGGCCGTAAGGTCCCACTTCTGGGCCAGCGTCAGTTCCGGCAGCAGCTCGGAGACGTCCGGGCCGATCAGGTGCCCGCCCAGCAGTTCCCCATACCTCGCATCCGCCACCAGCTTCACAAAGCCCACCGGCTCCCCCAGCCCGTGCGCCTTGCCGTTGGCCGTAAACGGGAAGGTGCTCACCAGCACATCGTGGCCCTCGTCCCGGGCCTGCTGCTCGGTAAGCCCGAAGCTTGCCACCTGCGGCTGGCAGAACGTGGCGCGCGGCATCATCCGGTAGTCACCCAGCGGCATCGTTTCGGCCTTGCCGATGGTTTCGGCGGCAACCACCCCCATGGCCTCCGCTACGTGGGCGAGCTGGAGCTTGGCGGTGACATCACCGATGGCATAGATATGGGGCACATTGGTACGCATGAAGTCATCGATGCCAATGGCACCCCGGTCCGTCAGCTGCACCCCGGTCTTCTCCAGGCCGTAGCCCTCGGTACGCGGCGCAAAGCCGATGGACATCATGACCCGGTCCGCTTCGATGCTGCCGGCCTTCCCGTCCTTGTCCGTGTAGGCCACCGTTACGGAGGAGCCGTTATCCTTCACGGTCTCCACCTTGGTGGAAGTCAGGATGGGAATGCCCAGTTTCTTGTACTGCTTTGTGATCTCCTTGGACACGTCAACATCCTCGTTGGGCAGCGCCCGGTCCAGGAACTCAATGATGGTGACGTCCACACCGTAGCTGCGCAGCACATAGCCGAATTCCATGCCGATGGCCCCTGCGCCCACAATGACCATCTTTTTGGGCAGGTCCCGGTCCATGATCTGGGCCTCATAAGTGACCACGTTGTCGCTCAGTTCCACACCGGGAAGAAGCCGGACATAGGTGCCTGTGGCGATGATGGCGTTTTCGAAGGTGACGGTTTCACTGCCGCCCTTTGACAGGCTGACCTCAAGGGTGTGGTCATCGGAGAAGATCCCGTGGCCGTCGTATTCGGTGATCTTGTTTTTCTTCATCAGGAAGTGCACGCCCTTGACCCGGCCGTCGGCCACCTGGCGGCTCCGGTCGAAGGCCGCCCCGTAATCGAACGTGACATCACCGTTCATGCCGAAGGTCTTGGACTGATTGGTAAAAATCTGCGCCAGCTCGGCGTTGCGGAGCAGGGCTTTGGAGGGGATGCATCCGACGTTAAGGCACACCCCGCCCCAGTATTTTTCCTCCACAATGGCAGTCTTCAGTCCCAGCTGGGCAGCACGGATGGCGGCCACATACCCGCCCGGTCCGGCTCCGAGAACAACGACGTCGTAATGTTCGCTCATGCGCTCTGACTCTCCTTAGCTGCGGTGCTGAAAACTGGTGCTGAAAACTGTGGTGCTGGAAATCATAAGCCAGCTTACGACGCCCGCGCCGGTGCCGCGAGAGGCGCCCGCACCGGCCGCCGAATCCCGGGGGGCCCCGCTCCGGCCGGGCAGCGCGTCAGATGTAGCCGCGGTAGCCCGCCCAGGCCCTGCGCCGTTCCGGGAACGGATCGGATTCAATCCGGTCGGCCTTATCAAACACGCGTGTGTGCCGGTGGAACTCGTCATATCCGGGCCAATCAGCGCCGGGGTGGGAGTGCCTGGCCAGGCTCAGCAGTGAACCCTGGAACCTCCGGGAGAGTGCTTTCAGCTCATCCCTGCCGCCCAGGAGCGTGAGGGCTTTGGCCAGCCCGCTATCGGTGTCGCCGAACATTACGGGTACGTCAAAGGAATGGGTGGCGCCGAAGCCCAGGAGATTCATCATCGGCGTGGCGTAGTCGTAGCGGTATGCCCAGGTTGGGGCCACCCGCGAGTGCCCTTCGGCCACCATCTGGCTGGGATACCAGAAGACCAGGTCGCCGCTGATGTCCACGGACCGTTGGCGGGAGGGATAGCCCGGGTACGCTGCCACCACGCGGTCCCGGGCGAGCGGATCGGTCCCCGCGAACATCTTCTCGATCCGTTCAGGCGTCGACGGAAGGATGTTGGAGACCTTCGCGAAGAGTGCCCCTTCGCGGGCCATGGTGCCCAGCACCAGCGGCACCTGGTGTGATTCTCCCTCATGGAACATGTCGATTGGATGCCGCGGCAGAAAGTCACCGTCGATCACCGGCGAAACGCTCAGCGAGCCTGGCTGTTTGGCCGGACCTATTTTCGTGGTCATCTTCCGGGTCGCCTCGACAAGCTTGGATGCGCTGATGGTGGTCAGCCCCTCCGCTGCATCGCACGGGCTGATGCCAAGTATTTCCAGCAGGTCCGCGGCCCAGGCTGCATGAGTGTGGGGGTAATATGCCCCCGACGGTGCCGGGCTTTGGGCATAGGCCTGATGGAAGAGCCCCCGGGCGCTGGGGATGCACATCAGGGAAGTTACCGCCAGGCCGCCGGCCGATTCGCCGAAGAGGGTGACGTTCCGGGGATCCCCGCCGAAGGCCTCGATGTTCTGCTGAATCCACTCCAGTGCCGCTACCTGGTCCCGCAGTCCCACATTGGCGTCGAACCGGTGTTCCGGGGTCGAGTAGGCACGGAAGTCCATAAAACCGAGTGCCCCGATGCGGTAGTTGAGGCAAACGTAGACAACGTCCCCGTCCCTGACCAGCTTTGCGCCGCGATAGGTAGGTTCGGCCGAGGACCCGGAACTGAACGCACCGCCGTAAAGGTAGACGAGAACCGGGCGCAGGGTATCCGAGGGGTCCAGCGGGGCGGACACATTCACGCTCAGGCAGTCTTCGTCCATGGCCACCCGGCGGTGCGTGCCGGTAAGGCTGGGTGCCTTGGACTGCGGCGGCACCGCACCGAATAAGCGTGCATCTCGGATCCCGGTCCAGCTCTCCGGCGGCCGGGGTGCGCGCAACCGCAGCTCCCCCACGGGCGCTGCCGCATAGGGAATGCCACGCCAGGTACGTACACCCTGGTCAACAACGCCCTGAACCCGACCGTTACGGGTTTCAACCACCAGTGATTCAACGCCAATATCCACGACGAACTCTTTTCGGCCGGGGAAAGCTGAGCCTGCTCCCTGCGACTATCAACGATAGCCGGGCGCCCAAGAGCTAACCAGAGACGGAGCCGCTCACGGCTGCACGCCATGCGGGATTGTGCCGCGGCCCGCGCTCTTTCGGACGGCGGACTACGCGGCGGAAACGAGCCGTCCTGCTGCGCTGCGGCGTCCCGAGACCCTCGAACCGGCGTTTTTGACCAGATAGCGGTGGACGCTGAATTCCTTGGCGCAAAGCAGGGCAACGGCAAAGACGTTCAATGCAATCTTGGTGCCCGTGGACCAGTCAGTGGCCACGCACAGCATCCAGACAACAATCAGGACGGGCAGATCAGCCCGCTTCAGCGCCTTCACAGCCAAAGGCCGTACTGCCAGCCGCCCACTCCGGGGGCGTCACCGGGCAGACACCGCTGAGGCGTCCCGGCTGCACTGCCGCTTCCCCAGCCGCAGTGCAGGTTGGCTGCCGGGCAGCCGCGTTTTCCACTCCATGGATCCATTGGACACTTCTTCCGTGAAATCGTCCGATAACTTAGCGAGACCAATCCGTGAGCTAAGCGCCGCATCCGCGGGGATGCAGCCTGCATAATTTCTATCACATTCGGTCAAGCAATATGTCCTCCCCTGCTGCCGCGGCACGGGAGGACGCCGGCTCACCGGATGCGGACGGTCCCGCCCTCAACTTCCCACCGCACATCCAGGCGCACATTTTCCAGCAGCCGCCGGTCATGGGATACCAGCAGCAACGCGCCCTCGTAGCTCTCCAACGCTTCTTCCAGCTGCTCGATCGCGGGCAGGTCCAGATGGTTGGTGGGCTCATCGAGAACCAGCAGGTTCACCCCCCGTGCCTGCAGCAGTGCCAGGGACGCACGCGTCCGCTCACCGGGAGACAGGTCCCCGACCCTGCTGCCGACCTGGTCCGTCTTGAGCCCGAACTTGGCCAGCAGGGTCCTCACTTCCGCCGCGGAAAGTTCAGGGACGGCGGCCTCAAATGCGTCGCCCAGCCTGGCGCCGGCCGGCAGCTGCCCGCGCCCCTGATCAATTTCGCCCACGGCCACGGAGGCTCCCAGGGACGCTGTGCCGGCGTCCGGGGTTTCCCGCCCCAGCAGGAGCGCGAGGAGGGTGGACTTTCCCGCACCGTTGGGGCCGGTGATGCCGATCCGCTCCCCCGCATTAACCTGCAGGGAAACCGGTCCCAGGGTAAAACTGCCGCGGTTTAGCACCGCTGCGTTCAGGGTGGCGACCACGGAACTGGACCGCGGTGCCGCCCCGATGCGCAGCTGCAGCTGCCATTCCTTGCGCGGTTCCTCCACCTCGTCCAGCCGGGCAATCCGCGATTCCATCTGGCGGACCTTGCGTGCCTGCTTTTCGGAGGACTCGGTGCTGGCTTTGCGGCGGATCTTGTCATTATCCGGATTCTTCTTCATCGCGTTGCGCACGCCCTGGGAACTCCACTCCCGCGTGGTCCGGGCCCGGGAAACAAGGTCGGCCTTCTTGTCTGCGAACTCGTCATAGGCCTCGCGGGCGTGCCGGCGGGCGACGGCGCGTTCTTCCAGGAACGCCTCGTATCCGCCGTCGTACACACCCACACTGTTCTGTGCCAGGTCCAGTTCCACCACGGTGGTCACGCAGCGGGCCAGGAACTCCCGGTCGTGGGAGACCAGCACCACCCCGCCGCGCAGGCCGCGGACAAACTGCTCCAGCCGGGCCAGCCCGTCCAGGTCCAGGTCATTGGTGGGCTCATCAAGCAGGACTATGTCGAACCTGCTCAGCAGCAGCGCAGCAAGGGCCGTCCTGGCAGCCTGCCCGCCGGACAGGCCGGTCATCGGTGCGTCCATTTCCACCTCCAGCCCGAGGTCCGCGAGCACCGACGGGGCACGGTCCTCAAGATCCGCAGCTCCGGAGGCCAGCCAGCGATCCAGGGCAGCGGCGTACACATCGTCCACACCGGGGGTATCCGTTCCCAGCGCCTCGGCAGCCTTTTCCATGGCCTCGGTGGCCGCAGCCGCACCGGTCCGGCGGGCCAGGTAAGCACCCACTGTTTCACCCTGTACCCGCTCGTGCTCCTGCGGCAGCCAGCCCACAAAGGCGTCAGCAGGATTGGTGCTGACCGTTCCGGCCAGTGGTTCCGCGGCGCCGGCCAGCAGGCTCAGCAGCGTGGATTTGCCGGCACCGTTGGCACCCACCACGCCGACCACGTCGCCGGGGGCGACGGTCAGCGACAGGTGCTCGAACAGGGTGCGGTGGGCGTGGCCGCCGGAAAGATCCCGGGCGACAAGTGTTGCAGTCATACCACCAGTCTATTTTGCGTGCGGCCTGTTTCTGCGCGGTGCCCCGGCGGTAGGCTGGTTATCCCCTCCGCACCTAAGGACTGCCATGAATTCCATGCATCCCACCGGCCCCGGGGCCCTCCGCCTGATTTTCCCGCAGTGGCAGGGCGCCGCAGGAGCGGGAACCGTAGGGTCGCTGCCGGCAGGCCAGCCGCACCAGACCCTGCTCTCCTACCACCTGGGCCCGCCCCTGTTGGAGCTGCTTTCCCCGCTGCATGACGGGCCCACGGCCTTTGTGCCGGTAAGTACGGATACATCGGACGCGGCAGTGGAAACGGTGGACGGCATTTATGCGCGTGCTGCTGTTCTCCAGCAGCTCCGGCAGGCACTGGAGGTGATACAGGACGCTGCCCCGGAGACCGTGGTGACCTTTGGCGGGGAATGCTCGGTGAGTGTAGCTCCGTTCAGCCATCTTGCCGCACTGTACGGCGGGGATCTGGCGGTGCTGTGGGTGGATGCCCACCCGGATACCGGCACGCCGGGCGACGGTTACACCGGGTTCCGGTCAATGTCGCTGGCAACCCTGGCCGGAGAGGGTGACGAAGAGTTCCTCGCGGCGCTGCCCGCCGTGGTGCCGCCGTCCAATATTCTCCAAATCGGCCTGCGGGACTGGCAGGATCCCGGCATCGGCACCAAACAGCGCCTGGGTATCCGCAGCGTGGGCATCACGGACACCCCTGAGGACACCCGCCGGATCCTGGAATGGCTGGCACTGACCGGTGCCACGAAACTGGCGGTGCACGTGGACCTGGATGTACTGGACCGGCGCGATTTTGCCGACACCACCGGCGGCGGCAGCCGCGGCGTCCGCGTTCCTGACCTGCTGCGCATCATCGATGCGGTCAGTGACGCCGGGGATATTGTTGGCATATCGCTGGCTCAGCATGCGCCCCTGGAACTGCTCCGGTTGGGCGGCCTGCTGCGCGAGCTCCCCGTTTAGCCCCCCGCCCCCCGGTCCGCTTCCCCCGCGCGGGTTTACGGTTCACCGATAGCCCAGGTAGCCGTCCCACGCAACGCGCCGGATGTGGTGCGGGTCTGGCACTATCTGATCCGTCCGGTCAAAGATTTTGGTCTTGCGTGACTGTGTCTCATACGCGGGCCACATCGGCCCGGGATTCCCCGTCCGCGCAAACCGCAGCAGCGCCCCCTGGAAACGGTTGCTGACCGAAACGGCAGTGCGTCCGCCGCCGGCGAGCGTCAGGAACCGGCCGAGCCCGGAGGCATAGTTGCCGAACACAGCCGGGATATCCAGGCCGTGGGTGGCACCCAGTCCCAAAAGATGGGCCATGCGGGGAGCGTAATCGAAGCGGTAGGACCAGGTTGGGGCAAACGCTGAGTGGGCCTCCGCCACCTGTATCCCCGGATGCCAGAAAACCGCATCGCCGCCAACATCCACTGCTTCCCGTTTCCCGGGATAACCGGGGTAGGCGCCCAGCACCCGGTCCTTGAGGTCAGGCCCGGTCAGGGCAAACATGGTGTCGATCCGCTCCGGCTTTGTTGGCAGCACATCCTCGAACTGGTCGAAGAGGGCACCTTCGCGGCCCATGTTGCCCATGACCAGCGGCACGCGGTGCGCCGTCCCGGCCCGGAAGGCGTCGATGGGGTGCAGTGGCAGGAAGTCACCGTCCACTACCGGTGCGACGGCGCGCGTGCCCGGTTCGGATTCCGGGGCCACGTCCCGGGTCAGGCGCACCGCCGCCTCCACCAGGCGCGACGCCGGGAGGCTGGCCAGGGCCTGTCCGGCGTCGGCTTCGGGGACGCCGAGGAGGTCCAGCAGGTTGGCGGCCCATTTTTCGGGCAGTCCCGGTCCGTAGGCCGTGGACGGTGCCGAGCTCAGGGCAATGGCCCGGTGGAACAGGCCCTTTGCCGAGGGTGCGCACATCAGGGCGGTCACGGACATGGCGCCGGCGGACTGACCGAAGATGGTCACATTGCCCGGGTCTCCCCCGAACCGGGCAATGTTCCGCTGGACCCAGCGCAGGGCTGCAACCTGGTCTGCCAGGCCGCAGTTCGCGTCGAAGGGACGCTGCGGCGTGGAGTACCGGCGGAAATCCATAAAGCCCAGTGCGCCGAGCCGGTAGTTCATGCAGACGTACACAACGTCCCCGCGTTCCACCAGCCTGGTGGCGTCATACGCCTCGGCGGAAGCGGCTCCCGTGGTGAAGCCGCCCCCGTAAAGGTAAACGAGGACCGGCAGCGGCGCTGCGGGTGCCAGCGGCGCAGTGACGTTCACCGTCAGGCAATCCTCATCCATCGGCGTCCGCCGGCCGGCACCCAGGAGACCCCGGCCGCGCGGCTGCGGCGGCACCGGGCCATAAGCCGTGGCGTCGAACACCTCCGCCCATGGGCGTACCGGCTGCGGGAGGCGAAGCCGCAGCTCACCAACCGGCGGGGCCGCATAGGGGATCCCCCGCCAGGTCCGCAGGCCGCTGTTCACGGCGCCGCGCACCGGCCCTTCCATCGTTTCAACTGTGAGATCCGGCCGAACTGCAGTAAGGGACACAGTGTTCCTTCCGGGGTTCCAGGGTGTGGCGCGATCATAGCGGCCGCAGGGAACCGCCCGCTATCCCCCGGGCCGCTATTCCCGGTCCCCGAAACTAAGCCATTGGCGTAGGACGCGTTCCCTCGCCGCAAAAATATGCGAAGCATGCTTATGGTGGAGGCACGTAAGTCAACGAAAGGAATGCCGCATGTCACGCATCGCCATCATCGGGGGACACGGAAAAGTTGCACTCCACCTCGCCCGCAGGCTCACCGCCGCAAACCACTCCGTTACGTCAGTGTTCCGCAATCCGGACCACACCGCGGATGTCGAGGACACCGGGGCCGCTGCCAAGGTAGCCGACGTCCAGGCCCTGTCCACGGAGGAGATGGCCGAGCTGCTGCGCGGTCATGATGCAGTGGTCTGGACTGCCGGAGCCGGCGGCGGCAGCCCCGAGCGCACCTTTGCCGTGGACCGGGACGCAGCCATCCGGTCGATGGACGCAGCCGAAGCTGCCGGCGCGAAGCGGTACGTTATGGTCTCCTACTTCGGGGCAGGCAAGGATCACGGTGTGCCGGAGGACGACGGGTTCTACGCGTACGCCGAGGCCAAGGCCGACGCCGACGAGCACCTGCGTGCCAGCGGGCTGGACTGGACCATTCTCGGCCCCAGCGCCCTGACGCTGGATCCGGGTACGGGACGAATCGAAACCGGTTCGGGGGTTACCGGCAGCCAGGTATCCCGCGAGGATGTTGCCCATGTGGCAGCCGAGGTCCTCGACCGCCCCGAAACGGCAGGCCGGACCATCGAATTCAACAACGGCACAACGCCGGTAGCCGAGGCGCTGGACGCCGTAGCCGCACAGTAGCCGTGACGTAGTCCGCGGTCGGTGCCGGGGCAGGTACCGGGGTGCGCCCCGGTACCTGCCCCGGCCTTCCGGTGACGGACGCCTGCACGGAGCAGGCCAGGGACCAGGAGCGAAGCCAGGAAAGGACCACCATGAACCAGCCAAAGCAGCAACAGGAAGTGCCCGGAACGCAGGAGGCGATGACGCCGATTCCGGATTGCGGCGAGGAAACCTACCGCGGCAGCGGGAAGCTCGAGGGCAAAGCCGCCGTGATTACCGGTGGCGACAGCGGTATCGGCCGGGCAGTGGCCATCGCGTACGCACGCGAGGGGGCCGACGTCGTGATCTCCTACCTGAACGAGGATGCGGACGCGCGGGATACCGCCCGGCTTGTGGAAGAGGCCGGCCGCAGGGCGGTACTGGTGCGCGGAGACCTGGATACGGCAGCTCAGTGCCGCCGCGTCATCGATACCGCTGTTGACCAGTTCGGCAAGGTGGACATCCTTGTCCACAACGCGGCGTTCCAGATGGACCGCGAATCCATTGAGGAGATTCCGGACGAGGAGTGGGAGTACACGTTCAAGGTGAACATCAATGCGATGTTCTATCTGGTGAAGGCAGCCCTGCCGCACATGTCCCCGGGCTCCTCGGTGATCGGCACTTCCTCGGTGAACTCCGACATGCCGGTGCCCACGCTGGCACCGTATTCAGCAACCAAGGCAGCCATTGCCAACTTCTCCGCCAGCCTGTCACAGCTGCTTGGCGAACGCGGCATCAGGGTCAACAGCGTGGCGCCCGGACCCATCTGGACACCGCTGATCCCGGCCACCATGCCCGAAGACAAGGTTGAGTCCTTCGGAGCCGACACACCCCTGGGGCGGCCGGGCCAGCCGGCTGAACTGGCACCGACCTACGTCCTGCTGGCCTCTGAGGACGGCAGCTACATCTCCGGAGCCCGGATTGCCGTCACCGGAGGCAACCCCATCCTCTAGCCGGTGATCTTGTACTTCTCCCGGTCAGCTGCATCCAGTACACGCTGTTCCTCCACTCCCATGGCGCTGCCGCCCCGGCTGCGTGGCATCCACCACGCACCGGGGGCGGGAGTGACCGGATACGTGTCAATGCAATGGTCGATTCCGGCCTGCAGTTCCTCCTGCAGCCGCAGGGTTTCCGCCGCGACGTCGGGATTTTCGTCAACGCGGATCATTTCGCCCACGTGCATGCGGACCGGTGTCTTCCACACCGAGGACAGGCTCAGCCCGTGTCCGCGGGTCTTCATCCGGTGGGCGCCCCAGATAGAAATCGGAATGATCGGCACACCTGCCTCGGCGGCCATGCGCACAGCGCCGGTCTTCAATTCGCGGACCGAGAAGCTGCGGCTGACCCCGGCTTCGGGGAGAACCGCAAGATAGTCTCCGCCCCGCAGCTTTTCCACGGACTCCGCATACGCAGCAGCACCGTCGGCCCGGTCCACCACCACATGCTCACACCAGTCGCAGACGGCCTTGACGAAAGGCTTTTTAGCCGCCTTCTTCGTGACCAGGAAGCGCATATGCACCTTCAGCTTCCGCCAGATGAGCAGCTCAGCGAAGGCAAAATCGAGATACCCGAAGTGCGTAATGGCTACCACGGCGCCTTTGCCGGGAACCACCTTGCGGTCCAGTCCGCGGATCTGTTCGCCGGTGGGAAGATTCTCCAGGCCCGAGGGAATCACCGGGACCCGGAAGAGGCCGCGTGCGGCGAGGCCCGTGAAGACAATACCTCGGTAAACGTATTTGTTGGGGGAACGCTTTGCGGGCAACGTCAGCTCCTGGGAATGGGATGGTTCGGACATTTAGGGGCAGGCATAAAGATTCTAACGTGTGACGGCCGGCCTGCCCGGGCAGGTAGCACGCGGCACGCATCTTCCGGGTTTTCTTGCCGCCGGAACAGGTCAGCAGCCTCCACCCCGCAGACGGCGGCAGTCCGCGGCCGCTATCTTTTAGCCATGGCACTTAGGGGAATCTTTCCCGGGCGGAGGCTTCCCCGCAGACTGCACCCGGAACCGGCTGCGGGACCGGCCGCGGTTCCAGGTGCAGCTGCCGCCGCGGACCCGGCTGCTGCGCGGGACGCCGCACTGGGCGACATTGACTGGACGGTCCTGCCACCGGGAACCGGGCGATCCTTTTTCCCGGCACCCAGCGGGGCCCTGGCCGCCGTCAGTATGGGCAGTCCTGCCGATACGCCGGTCATCCTTGTGCCTGGCGCCATGGGCTCCAAGGAGGATTTCTCCCTTATGCTCCCCGAACTTGCCGCCGCCGGCTACTTCGCCTTCAGCTATGACCTGGCCGGCCAGTATGAGTCCGCCGGGGCCGGCCCGGAGCAACTGCACCCTCCGCGGGCCCATTATGACTACGACCTGTTTGTTGATGACCTGATCTCGGTGCTGGCCGTTCACGGCCCCGCCCATGTGGTCGGGTACTCGTTTGCCGGCGTCGTCGTCCAGCTCACGGCACTGCGGCGGCCGGACCTGTTTCGAAGCATGACCCTGCTTGGCTGTCCGCCCCGGGGCGGACAGAGTTTCCGCGGCGTAAGCCGGATCGGGTGGCTCGCTCCGCTGATCGGCGACCGGATCAGTGCGGACCTGATTGTCTGGGGGGTCAGGCGCAACTTCATCAGGGCGCCGGCAGGCCGGATGAAACTGGTCAACCTCCGCTTCACCGTCACCCGGCGGGATTCGATCCGGGACATGGTCCGGCTGATGCGCCACGCCCCGGACCTGCGCGCCGCCCTGGGCGCCACCACCGTGCCCAAATTCGTCGGTGTCGGTGCGCATGATGTGTGGCCGGTCCGGCTGCACCGGGAGTTCGCCGCGAGCATTGGCGCGTCCTTTGCCGTGTACGCCAGCGGACACAGCCCCAGCGAGGAATCCCCCTATCAGCTGACCCACGACCTGCTGCGGCTATACCGCACCGCCCGCTAGGTACCGGCGTTCCCTGCGCCGGGCCAGCGGCCCCTCAGCGGCAAAATCGACCCGGAACGTCACATAAGCCATGGCCAACCGCCTGCCCAGCCCGGCCCAGGTATGGAACGGACGGGCAGACACCCGGACGCGAAGCGTCTCGTCCCACACAACGTTCATCCACGGGCGCAGCTGGTAACTAAGGTCCAGGTCATCATGGACCCGGGGAACGCCGCGGTGGACCCGGCCCCGGACCTGTTCCCACATACTGCGGTGGAAGCCGAAGTTGGAGCCGAAGAGCGGCGGATGTCCCATCAGCAGGTTCATTGACCAGCGGTAGCCGCCGATGTACAGGTTCCGTGCAATCCACAGGATCACCGGAGCGGCTCCGTAGAAATCCCCGGGGCCGGTCACCGCGGTGTCCTTGCCGGCCGCCAGCAGGGCAGTCTCCAGCTGGGCAAGCCAGTGCGGTGGCGGAACCGAATCTGCGTCGATGCGGGTCAGCCATTCACCGGCGGCCTCGTCGAAACCGCGGAAGGTTGCTGCGGCAACACCGACACTGTCCTCCCGGACCCGGCGGACCCCGAAGGCCCTGCAGACCTCCGCGGTCCGGTCGGTGCTGGCGTTGTCCACCACCAGGATTTCATCCGGGGCACGGGTCTGCTCTGCCAGGCCCCGCAGGCACGCGGCGAGCATGGGGGCATCGTTTCGGCAAGGAATCACCACCGAGATGGTCGGCATCGCATCCCGTTCCACGGTTTGGATGTACATGGTCCTGCCCTCCGATCATCGCACCGCCCACCCGTGGCGGCCATGCATCCGTTCCTGGCTGCCCGCCCGGACGGCAAAGAAAGCCGACGGATGTCCACCCGTTCCGTAACCCGGCTTCATGCCCGGTCACATGGCGCCACACTCATTGAGGGCCGGGGCCGCCCGCACTAGCGTTGCTCAACTGCGGCGGGATAGGCCGCAGTTCGTCTTCTCAGGAGTGCTTTACATGCTAATTTCAGGCCTGCTGGTGGGGGTGGCCCTCGGTTTCGTTATGCAGCGGGGGCGCTTCTGCGTTACCGGCGCTTTCCGTGACATCTGGGTGACCCGCAATACGCGGTGGCTGACCGCTTTCCTGGTGGTGGTGGCTGTTCAGAGTGTGGGCGTCTTCGCCCTCGACGCAGCCGGAGTCATCAGGCTCCATGGCGATGCCTTTCCCTGGCTCGCCACTATCGTGGGCGGCTTCATCTTTGGTTTCGCCATCGTCCTGGCCGGCGGCTGCGCCACCGGCACCTACTACCGGGCAGGTGAAGGCCTGGTGGGCAGCTGGCTTGCCCTGATTACCTATGCCCTCTTCGCCGCCATCATGAAGACCGGACCGCTGGCCGGATTCAACACGGCCATGCGCTCAGTGACCGTGGAACAAAGCAACTTTTACACCGTCCTGGGTGTTTCTCCGTGGCTGTTTGTCGCCGTACTGGTTGCCGCCGTCGCGCTGGCGGTCCGGCATCACCTGAACAAGCCCCGCATCGCCATGGCCGCCCTGCCGCCTTCCAAAACCGGCCTGGCACACCTGTTGTTCGAGAAGCCGTGGAATGCCTTCGCCACCGCGGTGGTCATCGGCATTATTGCCATTGCCGCCTGGCCGCTCAGCTGGGCCACGGGCCGCGAAGACGGTCTGGGCATCACCACACCCTCCTCCAAGCTTGTTGGCTATTTGGTGACCGGCGACGCCGAGCTGGTGGACTGGGGTGTGTTCCTGGTTGTCGGCATCCTCCTTGGCTCCTTCATTGCCGCTAAGGGCAGTGGAGAATTCCGGGTCAGGGTGCCGGACGCCGCCACCGTCATAAAAAGCCTGGGCGGAGGCGCGCTGATGGGCATTGGCGCCGCACTGGCCGGCGGGTGCACCATCGGCAACGCCATGGTGCAGACGGCGCAGTTCAGCTTCCAGGGCTGGACAGCCCTGGTCTTTATGATCCTGGGCACCGGCCTGGCCGCGAAGCTGACCATCATGAACCGCCGGCAGGCACCCGCAGCTGCGCGCGTACCGGCGGGAGTATGACCTCCGCTGCCCCACCGGCAGCCGTTTCATCCATCCATCCGAAACCCCACCACAAAGGAGTCACACCGTGGCAAAAGTAACCCTGGAAACCAACGGATCCGTCTGCCCCTTCCCTCTGGTTGAAGCCAAGGAGGCCATGAAAACCATGACTGCGGGCGATGAGCTGGTCATCAACTTCGATTGCACCCAGGCCACGGACGCCATCCCCCGCTGGGCGGCCGAAAGCGGCTACCCGGTCACGGACTTCTCCAAGACCGGTCCGGCGGAGTGGTCCATTACGGTCGCCAAGGCGTAGCCAGTCCCGCGCAGGCCCGCAGCGGATTCCGGCGCCGCCGGAGTCTGCCGGGGGCACCTGGCCCGGGAGGAAACCCGGCCCGGGTACGGGTCCGTCAGTCCTTGCGGCGGGCCCGGCTGGGCTGGACCCGGGGCGGCTCCCCCGGCATCTTGGGATAGTCCGGCGGGAAGGGCAGCTCGCCCAGCCCGTTGGCCAGGTCCCGCTCCCACCAGCCCAGCAGCACGTCGATGGAGCCGGGCCGTGCATACATGTCGGCCCACGGATCCCCTACCGTACGCAGCCGCTCGGGAATGGTGGCAATGGTGAAGTCACCCGGATGCACCTGTTCGAGTTCTTCCCAGCTGATCGGGCAGGAGACGGGGGCATCCGGGAGGGCGCGCGGGCTGTAGGCCCCGGCCATGGTCCGGTCCCGGTTGGCCTGGTTGAAATCCACGAATACACGCCGGCCGCGCTCTTCCTTCCACCATGCGGTGGTCACCTTCTCCGGCATCCTCCGCTCTACCTCCCGCGCTGCGGCGATGACGGCATGGCGGACATCCTGGAACTCATGCTCCGGCCGGATCGGGGCAAAGAGGTGGATGCCGCGGTTGCCGGAGGTCTTGATATACCCCTCCAGACCCGCCTCGGCGAGGATGGAGCGCAGTTCCAGCGCGGCCGGGACGGCGTCGTCGAAGTCCGTGCCCGGCTGGGGGTCCAGATCGATGCGCAGCTGATCAGGATTGTCCGTATTCTCCGCCCGCGAGGGCCAGGGGTGGAATACCACTGTGTTCATCTGCACCGCCCAGACCGCGGCCGCCGGCTCATCCAGCACCACCTGCGGGTGGGACCGGGCACTGGGATAGGTCACCGTAACCCCGCGCATCCACTCCGGCATGCCCCGGGGCGGATTCTTCGAGAAGAACACTTCCCCCTCGATTCCTTCGGGGAAACGCTCAAGGGAGACCGGCCGGTCCCCGTTGGCCCGAATAAAGGCTTCACCCACGTCCGCCATGTAGCGCGCCAGATCGAGCTTGGTGATCCCCGGGACGGGCCAGAGCACCCGTCCGGGACTTGAAATCCGTATCTCGCGTTCCCCGTCCGGACCGGGAACCGTCAGTGTTTCCGCCTCGCGTGCCATGGGCCTGCTCCCCTCGCTTGTGGAACGAGGGTACCCCGTCAGGCGGCGGGCGTGTCCTGAGCCACGAAGGCGGTATGGTCCGGCCGCCGGTCCTTGCGGCCGTGGACAAAGTAGTACAGCACCGTATTGCCCAGCAGCACCGCAGCAAGGACCCAGTACATGCCGTGGAACCCGCTCAGCGGCAGCAGTACTCCCAGCAGGAGCGGGCCCAGACCCACCCCGGCGTCCATAAAGATGAAGAACGTGGACGTGGCCAGGCCAATCCGTGCCGGTGCGGCCATGCCCACTGCGATGGCCTGGGCGCACGGCATCAGGGCACCGAAGCCGAACCCGACGAAGACGCCGGCCACGGCCATGACAGTGTCATTGGGGGCGTAGGCAAGGAGCGCCAGGCCGGCGGCGAAGGAGAGAAGCGTGGGGTAGACCACGGCGTTGTCTCCGTGGCGGTCCTGGATCCGGCCAACGAAGAGCCGCGATACCAGCACCACCCCGGCATAGACCACAAAGAAGAGGCTTGCCCCGAGGACCATGCCCTCCGTCTGGGCGTAGGAGTTCAGGAAGGAAAGGATGCCCGCGTAGGCGGCACCGGCAATGAACATTACCGAGGCAATGGGAAGCACGGACACGTCGAGGATGTCGCTCAGGTGCATGCGCCACTTGTTCTTCAGTTCCTCCGGGCCCGGTGTGCGCTCGGGCAGCCGCAGCACCAGCGAGAGGATCAGGGCGACGGCGGCGCAGGCGGCAGCAAACAGGAAAAGCGCACGGTAGCTGGCCGAGTCCACCAGGAGCACGGCCAGGAACGGCCCGACGGCGGTGGCCAGGGTGGTGGAGATGCCGAAGTATCCGGTGCCTTCCCCGCGCCGGTGGGCGGGGATAAGCCCCATCACCGAGGCTGAGAGGCTGGTGCTGGCGGCACCGAAGGCGGCGCCGTGGAGCAGCCTCACTGCCAGCAGCAGGCCCAGGTTCGAGGCCGGGATGTAAAGCACCGAAGCGGCTACGAAAACTGCGAGGCTGGCGATCAGCATGCGCCGGCGGCCAACGAAATCAAGGAACTTTCCGGCAAAGACCCGGGCGGCAAGAGCGCCGATCACAAACGAACCGGAGGCAAAGCCGGCGGCGCTGTCCGACGCGGCGAACTCCTGCACCGCGTAGAGCGCCATGGTGGTCATCAGCAGGTAAAAAACGAGGGAAATGAACAGGTTCGTGACGATCGCCAGCACGAATCCCCTGGTCCATAGTTTCTGGCTGCTGCCTGACACTCGCGTTACTCCTGTGCATCGTTGAGGCTGCCCTCGATTGAAAGGTAGCCTAAGTATCTTATGCAGGAGAGCTGGCGCACCGGCAACCCAGATCCGCCAGGGAGAGCGACTTCACATTTTTTGTCTGCGGAACGGCGGTGTATCCCTGGCATCACGTGCACCATATACAACATCCGTTATGCGCCTCCGGCGCCGGATAACAACCAGGCCTGAAAAATCGGCGGGAACAGTGTGACGGCATGGCATTGGATGGCATTGCAGGGGCCGGAGTGACTAGCACATCGAGGCGCCACTCACACGCTGCAGAGAACCGGATCACTAAATGGTTATCCAACCGTAACCATCTTGTACGGTTATTTCCATGCCGCTCTGAACGCGGCTCCCCCGGACTAGTTACCTAGCTCTGCCGCTTATCCGGGGTCCACAGAACGCACCATCACGGCAGGGGCGGGGGAACCAATAACGGGTTCCACGAATCCTTGGGGTTAAGTCGCCGGATTCACTCCGATGACCGGGTGTCTCCCATCCGCATCCGACAGCTCACCTCGCAGGTATCGGGAGAGGTAAATCAACATGTCATTCAATAAGAACCGTGGACGTCACCGTGCCGAGACCGCCGGCGTTTGGTCCACCATCTCACAGACCACCGTCAGCCGCGGACGGACCATCGGCAGCACCGCAGCCGTTGTAGCCGCCGGATCCGGCCTGATGCTCGGAATGGCCGCACCGGCCTCCGCAGGCGTCGTAGCGAACGACAACTACACGCCGACCCAGGCTGCAGCTCCGGCCGCACCGGTCGCAGCCCCCGTGGCTGAAGCCGCTCCCGTTGCCGCTCCGGCAGCCGCCAGCACCACCCACACCGTTCAGTCCGGTGACACCCTGGGCGCCATTGCCGCCAACTACGGCGTCAGCCTGGACAGTGTCTTCGCCCTGAACGGCCTGTCCATGGCATCGATCATCTACCCCGGCGACGTCATCACCGTCTCCGGCGAGGCAGCAGCCGCACCGGCTGCCCTGGATTACGCTGCCGCCACCTACACCACCGAGGCCTACGCCGCACCGGTCGCCCCTGCTGCCGCGGACAACGGCATCATCAGCACCCAGGCCACTTCGGTTACCCCGGCCCCGGCTCCCGCCGCCGCTGCTGCCACCGGCAGCAACGCCACCATGCTGGCATCGGCGTACTCGCAGCTGGGCGCCGCCCAGGACTGCACCGTCCTGGTTGAGGTTGCCCTGCGCGCCGCCGGCCACTCCGTGGGCGACCTTGCCCCCGCACAGCTGGCTGCCTACGGCACCCAGGTCTCCACTCCGGAGCCCGGTGACATGGTCTACTACGCCGACGGCGGCATGGGCCTGGCCCACATTGCCATCTACATCGGCAACGGCGAGGCCATCCACAGCGGCTGGAACGGCAACCAGACCGTGGTCCAGTCCGTCAACGTCGGCTCCGGCCCCGTGTTCTACCGCGCATAAGGCTTAGCGGCCCGTCCGCGCACGGCAATCCTGCCGTTGCTACGCAAAAGCGTCCGTTCCCTGAAGGGGGACGGACGCTTTTGCGTTTCCAGCGCCGTTACGGCACAAACCGGTACCCCATGCCGTGCTCGGTCAGCAGATGCTCGGGACACCCGGGGTCTACCTCCAGTTTGCGGCGCAGCTGCCCGATGTACAGCCGCAGGTAGCCCGTATCGGTGGTGCCCGGCCCCCAGACGTCGTGCAGGAGGGTATCCCGCGTCACCAACATGCCCGGGTGTGCCAGGAGGGCCGCCAGCAGGCGCCATTCAGTAGGCGTAAGGCGGATGTCGGACCCGTCCGGCAGCCGGATAATCCGCCGGGCAGCCAGATCGACACGCACCGAGCCGAAGGATATTTCGCTCGGCCCTGCCGCGGCCGGTGTCCGGCGGGACAGGGCACGGATGCGGGCCAGCAACTCCTCGGTGGAGAAGGGCTTCGTCACATAGTCGTCAGCGCCGAGGTCCAGTGCACGGACCTTGTCCGCAGGATCCATCCGGCCGGATACCACCAGGATGGGCACCGCGCTCCAGCCGCGGACCGCCTCGATGACATCCATCCCGCTCAACCCGGGCATGCCCAGGTCCAGGACCAGCAGGTCAGGATGGGTATCCACGGTTTTACGGATGGCTGCACTGCCGCTCTCGGCGGTCACCACCTCGTACCCGTACGCGGAGAGCGTGATGCGCAGGGCGCGCAGTATCTGCGTATCGTCGTCGGCCAGCAGGATCCTCATCGGGCCCCCACCGGCAGGCCGCCTGCCCCGGCGGACACACGGTCCGCGGCAGGCAGCGAAAGGACCATGGTCAGCCCGCCGCCGGGTGTGTCTTCGGCCTCCAAGGTGCCGCCCATACCTTCAGTGAATCCCTTCGCCAGTGCCAGTCCCAGCCCCAGGCCGGTTTGATTGTCCGTGTCGCCCAGCCGTTGGAACGGCGTGAAGATGTCCGGTTGCCGTGGTTCCGGGACACCGGGGCCCGAGTCTATGACACGGATTTCCACCCGTCCGGAAAACTCGCTCACGGCCAGCACGGCTCTGGCCGACTCCGGGCTGAACCGTACGGCGTTAGCCAGGAGATTGACCAGCACCCGCTGCAGCAGCACCGGATCGGCAAGAACATTCCGGCCGTCCACAGGAATCCCGAGTTCCACCTCGGCCGGGCCCAGGTCCAGTTCCTCCAGTGCCGGCAGCACGGCATCGGCAACATTCAGCGGCTCCAGGTTTACCCCGACCACCCCCGCCTGCAGCCGGCTGACGTCCAGCAGGCTGGTCACCAGCGTGGAAAGGGACGCGAGTGATTCCTCGGCAGTGGCAAGCAGCTCGCTGCGGTCCTGCTCGGACCAGGTGACGTCCGTGGCCCGCAGTCCGGTAACCGCGGCGGTGGCCGCCGTCAGCGGCCGGCGCAGGTCGTGTCCCACGGCGGCCAGCAACGCCGTGCGTACCTTGTCCGCCTCGGCCAGGGACCCGAGCCCGCGGGCCGTCTCGGTCAGTTCCCGGTGCTCCAGTGCCGCTTCCAGCTGGGCGGTGATCACCGCCAGCAGCCGGCGGTCCGAAGCCGCCAGTTCACGCCCCCACAGATCCAGGAAGGCGCGTTCCCCCACCGGCAGCCGGGTGAAGGCCGGGTCCCCCGGCGGGAGATCTGCCGGCCAGTCGCCGTCGGCGTACAGGTCCATGCCGTCCGCCCTCAGCCGCGCCGCGCCCAGGGTAAACGCCTCACGGGTGCGCCCCACCAGGGCGGCCAGGGCATCCTCACCCCGCAGCACGCTGCCCGCGACCGAAGCCAGCAGTTCGGATTCCGACGCCGACCGCCGGGCGGTGCGGGCACGGCGCGCCGCCGCATCCACCACGTAGCTGACCAGCAGCGCGTTCACCACATACAGGCCCAGGGCCAGCATGTGGGAGGGCGTGGCAACCGTGACCGTGTAGAGCGGCTGGATAAAGAAGAAGTCCAGTGTGAGACCCGAAAGCAGCGCGGCGAACAGTGCCGGCCAGATCCCGCCCACCAGCGCCACCAGAATCACCAGCAGCTGGTAGCTCAGGACGTCGCCGGTGATGGTCTCGGCGCTCCGGACGGCCACCAGCCCGGCGGTAAGCAGCGGACCTCCGGCCAGGGCCAGGGCAAAACCCAGCAGGCGGCGGCGCCTGGAGAGTGCACCGCCGAAGTGCGGCAGCACCAGCGCCCGTGCTGCCGCCGAGTGGGACACGATGTGGACATCAATGTCCCCCGACTCCCGGATCACGGTGGCCCCGATCCCGGGGCCGGAGAGCAGCGCCGCAATCCGCGGGCGGCGGCTCACGCCGACTACCAGCTGTGTGGCGTTGACGCCGCGGGCAAAGTCCACCAGTGCCTTGGGAATGTCGTGGCCCACCACCTGGTGGAAGGTGCCGCCCAGTTTTTCCGCCAGGATCCGCTGCGCCGCCAGCTCCCCGGGCTCTGCTCCGCGCAGTCCGTCCGCACCGGCAATGTGGACGGCCAGCAGTTTCCCGCCGGCCGACCGGGCGGCTATCCGCGCACCCCGGCGCAGCAGCGTTCGTCCTTCGGGGCCGCCGGTCAGGGCTACGACAACCCGTTCCCGGGCTTCCCATTTACGGTGAATGCCCTGTTCCGCACGGTACCGGTTCAGTGCCGAGTCCACCTCGTCCGCCAGCCACAGCAGGGCCAGCTCGCGCAGCGCGGTGAGGTTGCCCAGCCTGAAGTAGTTGGACAGCGCGGCGTCCACGCGTTCGGCCGGGTAGATCACCCCGTCGGCCAGCCGTCCCCGCAGGGACTGCGGCGCCAGGTCCACCAGTTCCACCTGTTCGGCCTCGCGCAGGACGGCGTCCGGCACGGTTTCGGCCTGCAGGGTGCCGGTGATCTGCTCGATCACGTCATTAAGCGAATCGACGTGCTGGATGTTCACGGTGGACAGGACGTTGATCCCGGCATCGAGCAGGGCCTGCACGTCCTGCCACCGCTTTTCATGCTTCAGTCCGGGGACATTGGTATGGGCCAGTTCGTCCACCAGCGCATACTCCGGGGCGCGGGCCAGCACGGCGTCCAGGTCCAGCTCCGTGAGCTCCAGCCCGCGGTGGTGCAGGACGGCGCGCGGGACTGTCTCCAGGCCCTCGGCCTGGGCAGCTGTCGCTGCACGGCCGTGGGTCTCCACCAGCGCGACGACGACGTCCGCCCCCTCGCTGCGGAGGCGGCGCCCTTCCTCGAGCATGGCGTAGGTCTTCCCCACCCCGGGCGCCGCCCCCAGGAATACCCTCAGTTGTCCCCGCGTCATGGACTAAGTGTCCAGCTCCGCCAGTGAAATGTTCAAAAGCAACACGTTAACGGTGCGCAGTCCGAGGATCCCTGCGAACGGAGCCTGCGTGGCATCATCCACGAGTGCCTGGACCCGGGCCGGGTCCAGGCCGCGTTCGGCGGCCACCCGGTCCACCTGCATCCGGGCGTACTCGGGGCTGATGTGCGGATCCAGCCCGGACCCCGACGCGGTGACTGCCTCGGCGGGAACATCTGCCGGCACCACCGCCTCCAGCTCGGCCACGGCGGCCCGCCGCTCCGCCACGGCAGCAGCCAGGTCCTCATTCAGCGGGCCGAGGTTGGAGCCGCTGGAGGCGCCGCCGTCATACCCGTCCCCCGCTGCCGAAGGCCGGGACTGGAACCACTGCGGCAGGGCGGCGCCGTCGGCGTCAGTGAAGGACTGCCCGATCAGCGCCGATCCCACGTCCGTGCCGCCGCTGCTGACCAACGAGCCGTTGGCCCGGCCGTGCAGGGCGGCCTGTCCGATTCCGGCGACTGTCAGCGGATACACCACGCCGAGGAGAACAGTGAGCACCGCCAGTGCCCGGAGGGAGACGCCAAGTTGGCGCATACTGCTGCGGACGGGGTTCATTTACTGCTCCTGGTCAGAGGTGTGCTGCGTGCTGTGCGGTTAAGGGGTGCCATGTCAGAAGCCCGGGAGAAGGCTGATCAGCAGGTCGATGGCCTTGATGCCGATGAACGGCGCGATCACGCCGCCCACACCGTAGACCAGCAGGTTCCGGCTAAGGATCGAGGAGGATCCGGCGGCCCGGTACTTCACGCCCCGCAGTGCCAGCGGGATCAGCGCCACGATGATCACCGCGTTGAAGATGACCGCGGACAGGATTGCCGAGGCGGGTGAATGCAGCTGCATCAGGTTCAGTGCGGACAGGCCCGGGAACACCCCCACGAACATCGCCGGGATGATCGCGAAGTACTTGGCAATGTCGTTCGCGATGGAGAAAGTGGTCAACGCACCGCGCGTGATGAGCAGCTGTTTACCGATACCGACAATGTCGATCAGCTTGGTGGGGTCGGAGTCCAGGTCCACCATATTGCCCGCTTCCTTCGCCGCGGAGGTGCCGGTATTCATTGCCACGCCGACGTCGGCCTGGGCCAGGGCCGGGGCGTCATTCGTGCCGTCACCGGTCATGGCGACCAGGTGGCCGCCCTCCTGTTCACGCCGGATCAGGGCCATCTTGTCCTCGGGCGTCGCTTCCGCGAGGAAGTCATCCACCCCTGCCTCGGCCGCAATGGCCCTGGCGGTGTAGGGATTGTCACCGGTGATCATCACCGTGCGGATGCCCATGGCGCGCAGCTGCGCGAAACGGTCCTTCAGGCCCTCCTTGACCACGTCCTTCAGGTGGACGACGCCGAGCACCCGGGTGCCGCCGTCGGCGTCCCGGACCGCCACCAGCAGCGGTGTGCCGCCGCCCGTGGAGATTCTCTTTACCCGGTCTTCAACGGCAATCAGCACGTCGACGTCGATGCCGCCGGATTCCGCCGTCCAGTCCAGGATGGCGGAGGAGGCGCCCTTGCGGATCTTCGCCCCGTCGGGGAAGTCCATGCCGCTCATCCGGGTCTGCGCAGTGAAGGGAACGCTGACGGATCCGGCGGGCGGTTCGGGCCGGCACCCCTTCGCTGCGGCCAGGTCCACGATGGACTTGCCCTCCGGGGTGGGATCGCCGAAGGAGGACAGCACGGCGGCGTCAATCAGGTCGGTGCTTTCGGTGCCGTTGATCGGGATGAAACCGGCGGCCTGGCGGTTGCCGTAGGTGATGGTGCCGGTCTTGTCGAGCAGCAGGGTGGTGACGTCGCCGGCTGCCTCCACTGCGCGGCCGGACATGGCCAGGACGTTGCGCTGGACCAGGCGGTCCATGCCGGCAATGCCGATGGCGGAGAGCAGCGCGCCGATGGTGGTGGGGATCAGGCACACCAGAAGTGCCACCAGCACGGGGATGCTGACCGTGGCGGACGAGTAGCCTGCCAGCGGGTTGAGGGTCAGCACCACCACGATAAAGACCAGGGACAGCGTGGCCAGCAGGATATCCAGGGCAATCTCGTTGGGCGTTTTCTGCCGGGCGGCGCCTTCCACCAGCCGGATCATCCGGTCCACGAACGTTTCACCGTGCCTGGACGTGATCCGTACGACGATCCGGTCCGACAGGACGCGGGTGCCGCCGGTGACGGCCGAACGGTCCCCGCCGGATTCACGGACCACCGGAGCGGATTCACCGGTAATGGCGGATTCATCCACGGAGGCAATACCGTCAATGATGTCGCCGTCGCCCGGGATGACCTGTCCTGCTTCGACCACCACGACGTCGTCCAGGGCCAGGTCGGCAGAGGGGACTTCGGCCACTGGTGCCCCCAAAGCGGCCGGATCTCGGGCTGCGTCATACCCGTCCACCCGGTAGGCGGTGGTGGTGGCACGGCTGTTGCGCAGGCTGGCTGCCTGCGCCTTGCCCCGTCCCTCGGCCACGGATTCCGCGAGGTTGGCGAAGATAACGGTGGCCCAAAGCCAACCCGCGATCAGCCAGGAGAAGGCTCCGGGGACGGCGGTGCCGCCGGAATCCGCCGGCCCGCCGAGGAAGGGTTCGGCCACGGCGATGGCCGTGATCAGGACGGCTCCGGCTTCGACAATGAACATCACCGGCGTGCGGACCATAAGCCGGGGGTCCAGCTTCCGGAAAGCTCCGGGCAGGCCGGCCGCCAGCGATCCCGCGGTGACGCCGCGGCGCACCGGGGCCGGGGTACCGGCCTGTTCGGATTCTCGGGGTTTGGTAAGTGTGGACATGGTTAGTGCAGTCCTTCCGCCAGGGGACCCAGCGCGAGTACGGGAAAGAAGGTCAGGGCAGTCACAATCACGGTGACGCCGCACAGCAGCGTCACGGATTGCGGCCGGTGGGTGGGCAGGGTTCCTGAGGTGGCAGGGACCTTGCCCTGCTCCGCGAAGGCCCCGGCCAGTGCGAGAACGAAGATCATCGGCAGGAAGCGTCCGACGAGCATGGCCACGCCTAGGGCCGTGTTCAGCCACGGGGTGTTGGCAGTAAGGCCCGCGAACGCCGAACCGTTGTTGTTGGCTGCCGAGGTGAAGGCGTACAGGACCTCACTGAAGCCGTGCAGCCCGGTGTTCAGGATGGAGGTGCCTTCAATGTCGGCCCGGATGGCCGGTACGGCGAAACTCAGTGCCGTTCCCACCAGGACCAGGGTGGGCATGGTGAGGATGTAGAGGCTGGCGAGCTTGATTTCCTTCGGCCCGATTTTCTTGCCGAGGTATTCGGGGGTGCGGCCTACCAGGAGGCCGGCCACGAAGGACGTAACCACTGCCAGGATCAGCATGCCGTAGAGCCCGGAGCCGACGCCGCCGGGGGCCACCTCGCCGAGCATCATGTTCAGCATGGCCATCATTCCGCCCAGCGGGCTGAAACTGTCATGCATGGCGTTCACTGCTCCGGTGGACGTGAGCGTGCTGGTGGAACCGAAGAGCGTGGAGGCGGCTATCCCGAAGCGCTGCTCCTTGCCCTCCATGGACCCGGCGGCGCCGTCAGCCGCACCGAATTCGAAGGCTGTCATGGCTGCGAGCGACACCGTGAAGATCCCGGCCATAGCGGTCAGGATGGCGTAGCCCTGCCGGCGGTCGCCCACCATGGTGCCGAAGGTGCGGGGCAGGCTGAACGGGATGAGAAGCATCAGGAAGATTTCCACCAGGTTGGTCCAGCCGCCGGGGTTTTCGAACGGATGCGCGGAGTTGGCGTTGAAAAACCCGCCTCCGTTGGTGCCCAGCAGCTTGATGGCTTCCTGCGAGGCCACCGGCCCGCCGGGGATGGTGGCGGTTCCGCCCAGCAGCGTGGTGACGGAGCTGAAGCCGTTGAAGTTCTGGATCACCCCGCCAACCATAAGGACAATGGCGGCCAGGAATGCCCCGGGGAGCAGCAGCCGCAGGACGCCGCGGGTCAGGTCCACCCAGAAGTTGCCGATGGTGGCGCAGTTGCGCCCGGCCAGTCCGCGGATCAGGGCCACGGCCACGGCCAGCCCGACGGCCGCCGAGAGGAAGTTCTGCACTGCGAGTCCGGTCATCTGCACCGCATAGCCCATGGTGGCTTCGGGTGAATAGGACTGCCAGTTGGTATTGGCCACGAAGGAGGCAGCCGTGTTAAAGGAAAGGGCCTCGGGGACGGCAGGAAGGCCGAGCGAACCCGGCAGCAGCGGCTGGACCCGCTGCAGCACATAGAGCAGGAGCATGCTGGCTCCGGAGAAGGCCAGGACGCCGCGCAGGTAGCTCTGCCAGGCCTGGCCGGAGGAACCGTCCACGCCGATCAGGCGGTAAAAACCGCGTTCTATCCGAAGATGTTGATCGGAGGAATAGAGCCGGGCCATGTAGTCGCCGAGGGGCCGGTGGACCAGGGCCAGCAGGAGAAGCAGGCTGAGCACCTGGGCAAGCGTTGCCCACCCGCCCATCAGAACCGCTCCGGTCGGATGAGGGCCACCAGAAGGTAGCCGGCTGCGGCCGCCCCGAGGCAAAGCGCCAGGATGTTAAAGACGATCACAGTCTTTCCACCGCCCCGACCATCAGGACAAACGCAGCGAATAGCCCTGCGAAGCCCAGCACAAATAAAACGTCAAGCACAGGAATTGCCCCCAGCCGAATCAGCGTGCCGCCGCAACGGCAGCACGGGCACGCCTTGTGCCGCATTCGATTAGAAACCTCCGCAGGGCGCCCCGGCGCCGTTCCTAACGCTTTCCTTACGGCCCCGCCGCAAACCCTTACGAAATACCCATAACGCGGCGCCGCAGCGGCGAACAGGATGCGCATCTCCGTGGCGTGTACGCCGTAAACTTGAAGCACCGATCTTATTCGCAGAAAGGCACGCCCGTGTCCCGGAAAAACCCGCTGACCCCGGACGGTATCGCTGCAGCCGCCGTCGCGATAGCCGACGCCGAAGGCCTCGATGCCGTGAGCATGCGGCGCGTTGCCGGTGACCTGGGCGTCTCGGCCATGGCCCTGTACCGGCACGTGGCAGACCGCAATGACCTGCTGCTGATGATGGCCGGGGCGGCCACCGCCGAATTCTCCCTGCTTGGCCCCGGGACCCACACCTGGCAGCAGGTGCTGGCCCACATGGCAGAGGCGCAGTGGGAAGCGTTCACGGCACACCGCTGGCTGCTGCGCATTGTGCTCACTCCGCGCAGGCTGGTGAACATGGCCAGCCCCGGGGACGTGGAACGGATACTTGCCACGCTCGCCTCAGCCGGCCTGAGCGAGGAGCAGGGCTTCGACTGCCTGCTGGGAATTTCCGCCGCCGTGATAGGCACTTCGGCCATTACGGCGGCAGCCCACTACGGCCCGGCCTTCGATGGACAGCCGGCGCCCGCGGACGGCGGACAGGGCGAGTGGAAGGACGGCACAGCGGTGGCCCGGCACCCGCGGGCGGCCCGTTTCCAGCAGCAGGGCATCACCTATGCCGGGTCACGCCGTTCCCTGGACTTCTTCGTTGCCAACTTTATTGCCGGCGTCGAACAGACACTGGCACAGGCCCAGGACCTGCCAACGGGTTCTGCGACACGGAAGGAATAAGGATGAAACTCAGTAACCGGACAGCGATCATTACCGGCGGGGCCGGCGGGATCGGGCAGGGAATTGTCCGGCGGTTCCTCGCCGAGGGCGCCAAGGTTGCGGTAGTGGACATCGACCAGGCGCAGGGCGACAAGCTGCTGGCCGACCTCGAAGGCAAAGGCGAGGTCATATTCATCGCGAAGGACATCTCCAAGGCCGAGAACGCCGCAGCCATTGTGGCCGAAACGGTGGCACGCTTCGGCGGGCTGGACATCCTGGTGAACAACGCCCATGCCTCCAAGCAGGCGCCGATCATGGAAACCACGCAGGAAATGTGGGACCTGTCCTTCAACACGGGCACCATGGCCACCTTCCACCTGATGCGGGCCGCCTATCCCGAGCTGAAAAAGACCGGCGGCAGCATCATCAACTTCGGCTCGGGGGCGGGTATCAAGGGCCTGCCCAACCAGGTTGCCTACGCGGCGGCCAAGGAAGCCATCCGCGCCATCTCCCGCACGGCCGCCAACGAGTGGGCGGCGGACGGTATCCGCGTCAACGTGGTCTCCCCCGTGGCGCTGACACCGGGCATTGTGCAGTGGGCCAAGGCCTTCCCGGACGCCTATCAGGAGGTTGTCGACGGCGTACCGCTGGGCCGGCTGGGTGATCCGGAAACCGACATTGCACCAATTGTGGTGTTCCTGGCCAGCGATGATTCGCAGTACCTGACGGGCCAGACCCTGATGGCCGACGGCGGCACCATCAAGCTGTACTAGCCGGCAGCAGTACCAAGCACGGCCCATCCGCCGCCGGGCAGGGACAGCTGCCTACCCGGGACGTCCAGCCCACCCTCGCCGGCGAGGACGTCCCGGGCTGCGGCCGGCACCGGAATATGCCCGGCTGCGGCGGAGGCATTCAGCGCCACGAACAGTGAGTTCCCGGCGTCGTACACCTCGTAGACAATCTGCTCATTGCTCAGCGAATGCACCCGGGTGCGGGCCGCGTGGACCCAGGCATGCCGGCGGCGCAGCCCGATCAGTTCGCGGTGCAGCCGGTACAGCGGCGCGCCGACATCGGAAAGTCCGTCGGGGGTGGCAGGGAACAGCGGCCGGATGTCGTCGTCCCCTCCGGCACGCTCCTCCTTGATGCCCCGGTAGCCCTGCTCGTCGCCGTAATAAATGGCAGGCGTGCCCGGCAGGGTCAGCAACAGCACCACCGCCTGCGCCAGCCTGCCCGACGGCGCCAGCCGGCTGGCAATGCGCGTCACGTCATGGTTGCCCACGAAGGTCAGCGGCACGAAGCTGTCCAGGAACGTGTTGTGCCGCTCCAAGGCAGCCGCAAGTTCGTAGAAGTTGGCGTCACTAAGCGAGCTCCAGACTGCCTTCCACAGCTCGTACTGGGTCACTGCGTCCAGTTTTCCCGCGCGAACCTCGGCCGGGTAGTCGCCGTGGATGTACTCCCCCACAAAATAGGCCTCCGGGAATTCGGCCCTGACCTCGGTGAGCACGCGTGCCCAGAACTCTGAGGGTACGGCGTACGCGGCGTCCAGCCGCCAGCCGTCAGCCCCGCGCCTGAGCCAGTGCTTCATCACATCGGCCACAAAATCCGCTACCGCGGGTTCGCCGTGATTCAGCGCCACCAGGTGGTGGTGCCCCTCGAAGTCGCCATACTGCGGTTCGGTTCCGGGTTTCCATCCGTCCGGCCAGTCCAGGTGGAACCAGCCGGCTGTCTCCGCGGCAGGCCCCTTCTCCAGTGCCTCCATAAACGGGGCAAAGCTGCGGCCGGTGTGGTTGAACACCCCGTCCAGCAGAACGCGGATACCGCGGGCCCGGGCCGCACGGACCAGCTCGTCGAAATCGGCGTCGTCGCCGAGCCGGGGATCAATCCGGTAATAGTCGGTGGTGTCGTACCCGTGGGATTCGGAGGCAAACACGGGGCCGAGGGCAAGGCCGGACGCGCCCATCTCCACCAGATAGTCCAGCCAGTCCGCCAGGTGCGGCAACCGGTGCTGCACGGGCTGCGCAACCGCCGGATCCCCGCCGGCTGCCATATCGCCCGGCGTTTTTTCGGCTCCGGTAAAGCCCAGCGGGTAGACGTGCCACCACACAGCGTGCTGCACCCAGTCCGGCGTCCTCATGTAACAGGTGACCTTTCAGTAGTCCTCGCGTCCTGGTCCAGTCTGCCATTATCAGCCGGCCCGCAGGTGCAAGCCGCCGGCCGGGAGCTGCGGCGGCTAGCGCAGCTCTGCCGGAACTGCGGGGAAGGCGTCCGCTGCGTAAAGACCTGCCACGGCCTTCATGTACTGCGTCCACTGGGCGCCGGCGAGGGCTGATCCGTCCACGTAGGAACGGGTAACCCCGTTGATTTCCTGGTTGTTCAGGGACGTGTAGGAGTTCCAGTTGCCCACCCAGGACGCCGTGGCGATACCCGTGGTGTAACCCACCGTCCAGGTCTGTTCAGACTGGTCGGTGGTACCGGTCTTGGCGGCTGCAGGCACACCGATGGGGCTGATGCTGCCCGGCGATCCGTTGACCAGGTTCTGCAGCGGCAGGGTAACCGCGGCGGCCACGTCCTCGGAGATGGCACGGCTGCAGTTTTCACCCGGAACCTCATATGAGTTGCCGCGGCCGTCGGTGACCTCGGTCAGCGCCGTCGGCTCGCAGTATTGCCCGCCGCTGGCGAACGTGGCGTAGGCCGCGGCCATGGTCAGCGGGGAAACTTCCTGTCCGCCGAGCACAAAGGACGGGCTCGTGACCTCCAGGGGTTCCCCGTCGACTGCCCGGTGCACACCCATGCTGGTGGCGGTATCCCTGATATCGCACAGGTCCAGCAGCGCTGCCTGCGCCACCGTGGCGGTGTTCACTGACTGGGTGAGGCCCTGGCTGACGGTCATCGGCCGTTCGAAGCCCTCGCTGGCGTTTTTGAACTTCCATTCATCAAACTCGGTGTTTGCACCCAGGCATTTCGCCTGCCAGTCGAACCCGGCGGGATAGGACGTGCGGGTCGCGTCGATGGTGTCGCTGAGGCTCCGGCCGGATTTCAGCCACTGGGCCGTGGTGAAGGGTTTCATGGTGGATCCGGGCTGGAACCCGTAGGGGGTCCCGCCCATATCCGCATCCACGTTGAAGTTCAGCTGGGTCCTGCCGGCCCCGGGTTCCGGCGTGTACACGGTGTTCTGCGCCATGGCCAGGATCTTCCCGGTGCCCGGCTCAACGGACACCATTGCCGAACCGGCGCCGGATGCATCCCCGACTGGAACCTGTGCCTCGATCTGTGCCTGCGCCTCCGACTGCAGCCGGGAGTCAAGGGTGGTGCGGATGGTCAGTCCGCCGCGCGCCAGAAGCTTGGCGCGGTCCTGGACGTCGGCGCCGAAGGCTTCGGACTGCAGGATGGTCTGCTCCACGTAGCTGCAGAAGTACTGGGCGGTTTCGGCGCCGGTGCAGCCGGAGGTAACGGTCTGGGGGTTCAGGTCCAGGCCCGTGGCCACGGCCTGCTCATACTCGGCCTGGCTGATTTTGCCGTTCTTCAGCATCGCCGCCAGGACCGTGTCCCGGCGGGCCTGCGTCCCCTCGGGGTTGGTAAAGGGGTTGTAGTGGCTTGGTGACTGCACCATTCCGGCCAGCATGGCCGACTGTGCCGGGGTCAGCTGGGACGCCGGCACACCGAAGAAGCTGCGGGCCGCGGCTTCCACACCGTAGGTCTGCCCGCTGAACAGCACAATGTTCAGGTAGCCCTCAAGGATTTCCTCCTTGGTGTACTGCTTCTCCACGGCGACGGCGAGCTTGGCTTCACGCAGCTTGTCGCCCAGGTCCTTGGTGCCACTCAGGGTCAGGTCACTGCCACCCTTGCCCGCTGCAATATCGCGGTTGATCAGGACGTTGTTGACGTACTGCATGGTCAGCGTGGAGGCACCCTGGGTGTCGCTGCCGCTGGCGTTGGAAGCCACCGCGCGGGCCACACCCTTGAAGTCAATGCCGTTGTGATCGAAGAAGCGTGCGTCCTCGATGGAGACAATCGCATCCTGCATGCTCTGCGAAATCTGGTCCAGGGTAACCGGGACACGGTTCTGCGCGTAGAACGTGGCCAGCAGGACTCCGTCGGCGCTGTAAATCTTCGACCCCTCGTCCAACGGGCCGGTTTCAAGCTCGTCCGGCAGCTGGTCCAGTACCTCCACGGTCATGTCCGTTCCGGTGGCCGCCACGGCTGCCACGGGAATCAGGGTGGCGGCGGCCAGCACGCCGGCCAGCAGGCTGACGAGGAAGAAGGCTGCCACCCGTGCGGGCAGCGTGAGTCGTTCCAGGAACGAGGGTTTGGGGGCTTGCATCCGGCTAAGTTATCGGTTTTTCCTGTGAGCGCTGCGGCACCGGCGGATGCCCGGAAGCGCGCTGCGGGGCGCGCGCGCCGGCCTGCCGTCCGCCGTCCTGCCGCGTACTGACGGGGTTCAGCGGGCACCCCGCGCCGTGTCGCCGGGCCGCCGGGGCCGGACTGCCGAGCGTCGCAGGGAGAAAAAAATCACACGGCAGGGCGGCTTGCAGCCCCGGTTAACGAAGTCCGGCCCGCAGCGTAATCACTGCGGGCCGGAGCGCGGGACGGGTCCCGGGGCTAGCTACGCGTCAACAACAATCGCCGTGATGGCCGGCGTGCGGTTGTAGAACCGGCGCATCCAGTTGGCGACGGCGCGCTCGATGACGTCTTCGAGGTCCTCGCCCTTGGGTCCGCGGCGGCTGCCGGAGGCCGCGTTGGCCAGGGCCTTCTCCACGGCTTCCTCGGCCTTCTTCAGGTCCTCTGACTTCACGGTAAAGCCCTTGGTGAAGAACTCGGCAGGCTCGGCAATGGTGCCGGTATCGGCGTCGACCAGGGCCAGCACCGTCACGGCGCCCTCCTCGGCCAGCTGCATGCGCTCCTTCAGGGTTTCCTCGGTGGTGTGGCCAACGCTGTCGCCGTCCACGAAGACCAGGTCCACCTGGTGTTTCCCGGAGATCGTGGCCCGGCCGCGGCGCAGGTCAACGGTCATGCCGTTTTCGGCGATGACGACGTCTCGGGGATCCATGCCGGTTGCCTCTGCGATGGCTCCGTTGGCCTTGAGGTGACGCCATTCGCCATGCACCGGCATCACGTTGCGCGGCTTGACGATGTTGTAGCAGTAGGCGAGTTCGCCGGCGCTGGCGTGGCCGGAGACGTGCACCTTGGCATTGCCCTTGTGCACCACGTTGGCGCCGATCTTGGTCAGGTTGTTGATGATGCCGTAGATGGCGTTCTCGTTACCCGGGATCAGCGAGCTGGCCATCAGCACGGTGTCGCCCTCGTGGATACGGATCTGGTGGTCCTTGTTGGCCATCCGGGACAGCGCGGCCATAGGCTCGCCCTGCGAACCGGTGCAGATCAGCACCACCTTGTGGTCATCGGTGCGCTGCAGGGACTTGAAGTCCACCAGGATGCCCTTGGGGATGTTCAGGTAGCCCAGTTCCTCGGCGATGGTCATGTTGCGGATCATCGAGCGGCCCACGAAGGAGACCTTGCGGTTGTAGCGCGATGCCGCGTCGATGACCTGCTGGATGCGGTGGATGTGGCTGGCGAAGCTGGAAACAATGATGCGGCGCGGTGCGGTGCGGAACACCGTGTCGATAGCCGGGGCCAGTTCCTTTTCCGAGGCCATAAAGCCGGGAACCTCGGCGTTGGTGGAGTCGGTGAGGAACAGGTCCACGCCTTCCACGCCGAGCCGGGCGAAGCCTGTGAGGTCGGTGATGCGGCGGTCCAGCGGGAACTGGTCCATCTTGAAGTCACCGGTGTGCAGTGCCATGCCGGCGGCGGTGCGGATGGCAATGGCCAGGCCGTCCGGGATGGAGTGGTTCACGGCCAGGAACTCCAGGTCGAAGCCGCCGATGGTGCGGCGGTCGCCTTCCTTGACCTGGATCAGCTTGGGCTTGATCCGGTGTTCCTTCAGCTTGGCCTCGATGAACGCCAGGGTCAGCTTGGAGCCCACGATGGGGATGTCCGAACGCTCGCGCAGCAGGTACGGGACACCGCCGATGTGGTCTTCGTGGCCGTGGGTCAGGACAACGGCAACAACGTCCTGCAGGCGGTCACGGATGGCGGTGAAGTCGGGCAGGATGAGGTTGACGCCGGGGTGTTCCTCTTCGGGGAAGAGGACGCCGCAGTCAACAATCAGCAGCTTGCCGTCGAATTCGAAAACGGTCATGTTCCTGCCGATTTCGCCGAGGCCGCCAAGATTCATGACTCGCATGGTTCCCTTGGCGAGTTCCCGGGGGGCTTTTAGGACGGCAGGTGTTCTATTCACGGATGATTTTCTTTCGTTGGGGATCGGGATTGCAAAGTGGAATGGCAGCCGTACGGCGGCATTCCGGAAGTCTGTGGTGCGGCCAGAGCAGGGCCGTCGGCTGCGGTGCTTACATCTATTCTATTGACTTTTCCGGCGCGCCGCGGACCACGGGGTTCCCGGGAGCGTCACGACGGCGCCGGACACCGCGTTTTTGCGCGGTCAGGCCGGCTTGGGGGCGTGCTTCGGGCTGCGGCCGATTACCGTGCCGTACCCGCACTTTGGACAGGCCTAGAGCGTCCGCAGGGGTTTGGCCGGGTTGCCTGCCACAACGGTATTGGGCGGCACATCGCGTGTGACGACGGCGCCGGCCCCCACCACGCTGTTCTCCCCCACACTCACTCCGCCAGGATGTGCTGTGCTGCGCTTTGGTCCGTGGGCCAGGTGCGGGCGTAGCGGTCGGCCAGCTCCATGGCACGCCGGCTGTCTGCGGCCAGCTCCGGCTCGTCGGCAACGTAGGGATCGCCGGCAAGGTAGGGATCGCCGGCAAGCATCCGCTCGCGCATGCTGCGGGTATCTCCGGGGAAAAAGTCGCGCTTCTCCATGTGTCCCAGCCTACGGTATTACTAAGCTTGCTTAGCACCTGCCGGTCCGGTTATCTTCTCTGGCATGGACGCCCGTCCCCGGACAAACGCCGAATACATCCTGCCGCTTAAATGGACTGAGGACAGCGGCCTGGAAGAGCTGTGTGGATACCTCGAAGTGCTGTGCACCCATCTGCCGGTGCTGGTGGTGGACGGCTCCGACGAGGAACGCTTCGCGGTGCATGGCCGGGCGTTCCCGCCGGCGGTGCGGCATTGCCGCACCGCCCACCCCGAATGCCTCAACGGCAAAGTTGACGGAGTCCTGACCGGCCTGGACCTGACCCGGGCGGAGTACCTGATTATTGCCGACGACGACGTCCGCTACACGCCGTCCGCGCTCAGCCGCGTGCTTGCGCTGCTCGCGGACGCCGACGTCGTCCGTCCGCAGAACTATTTCCCCGCCCCGCTGCCGTGGCATGCCAAATGGGACACCGGCCGCATCCTGCTGAATCGCGCCTTCGGTTCGGACTACCCCGGAACGCTGGGCGTGCGTGCGGAGCTCCTGCGACGCACCGGCGGCTACAGCGGAGACGTACTGTTCGAGAATCTGGAACTGCTGCGCACGGTCAAGGCGGCAGGGGGCCGCGAGGCACGCGCCGGTGACCTGCATATCGCCCGGCTCCCCTGCTCGGCCCGCCGGTTCTTCAGCCAGCGGGTCCGCCAGGCCTACGACGGTTTTGCCCAGCCCTTGCGCCTGTCGGCCGAGCTATCCCTCCTCCCCCTGCTGACCTGGTGCCTTCGCCGGCCGCGCCGGTTGGCCGGTTTCGCCGGCATTGCCGTTGCGGCGGCAGAATACGGCCGCCGGCGCGGCGGCGGAAGCCGGGTGTTTCCACCGACGGCGGCCCTCTGGGCACCCGTCTGGCTTTCTGAGCGGGCGGTCTGCATCTGGCTGGCAGCAGTCCGGCGGATGGGCGGGGGCATCCCGCACTCCGGCACCCGGATAAGGACCGCCGCGCATTCTGTTGTCACCCTTCGCCGGGAGCTGCACCGGGGAACAGACCCGGTGGCGTAGCGATGGGGAGTATTCCGGACAGCGGGAGCCACGGATGGGTACAGGTGCCCCATGCCCGCATTTACTGGGAGGGCAGCGGCAACCCGGCCGGCACCGCGGTCCTGTACCTGCACGGCGGCCCTGGCAGTTCGCTCGGTTCCGGCGGCTACCGCAGCCTGCACAATCCACGGCTTTTTTACACCATCGGGATCGACCAGCGAGGCTGCGGCCGCAGCACTCCGGCCGCACAGGATGATCCCGGGCACCTGCACCTGAACACCACCCAGACGCTGATCGCCGACATCGAAGCGGTGCGGACCAGCCTGGGGATCAGCCGGTGGATAGTCACCGGAATATCCTGGGGCAGCACCCTGGCGATGGCCTATACCCTCCGGCACCCGGACCGCGTCATTGGGCTGGCCATGGCCGCCGTCACCACCACCAGCCGCGCCGAGGTGGACTGGATCACCGGCGGCGTCGGGCGGTTCTGCCCCGAATCCCTGGCCCGCTTCAGCCGGGATGCCCTCGCCGTCGCCGGCGAGAGAACCGTTGAAGCGTACGCCCGCCGCCTGGCAGGAGAGGACCGGACGGATGCCCTTGCCGCCGCCGGAGCCTGGCTGCAGTGGGAATCCGCAGTTGCCGCTTTGGAACCCGGTGCGCCGGCCGGTCCCCGGTTCGACGGCGAGCGCAGCCTGGTGACGTTCGCGCTGTTGACTACCCGCTACTGGGCGCAGGACGGCTTCCTGCCCGGAGAGGCGGCGATCCTGGCCCGGGTGCGGGAGCTGGACGGCATCCCGGCCCGGCTGATCCACGGGCGGCGGGATGTCGGCAGTCCCGTAGGTACGGCCTGGGAGTTGCACCGGCACTGGCCCTCCAGCCGCCTCACGGTCATCGAGGACGAGGGACACGTGGGACCGAAGGCACTCGCTGCGCTGGGTGCCGCTGTGGAACAGCTACGGGGTGCAGAGCCTGCTCCGCCGGTAGGCTTTGACCATGGCCAGATACTATGACGTCCACCCCGACAATCCGCAGCCGCGGTCCATCAACCAGATAGTGGATACCATCCGCTCCGGGGGCCTCATCGCCTATCCCACAGACTCCTGTTACGCGCTGGGCGTCCAGCTGGGCAACCGGGAGGGAGTGGAACGCATCCGCCAGCTCCGCAGGCTGGATGAGAAGCACCACTTCACCCTTGTCTGCCGGGACTTCGCACAGCTGGGCCAGTTTGTGCAGCTGGATAACTCGGTGTTCCGCAGCGTTAAGGCCGCCACCCCGGGCAGCTACACCTTTATCCTGCCGGCCGTGAAGGACGTTCCCCGCTGGCTCTCGCATCCCAAGAAGCGGACGGTGGGAGTACGCATCCCGGATAACGCCGTGGTCCAGTCCATCCTCGCCGGCCTGGGCGAGCCCCTGCTCTCCAGCACGCTGCTGCTGCCCGGAGACGAGGAACCGATGACCGAGGGCTGGGAAATCAAGGAGCGCCTGGACCACCAGGTGGATGCCGTCATCGACTCCGGTTTCTGCGGCCCTGATCCCACCACCGTCATTGATTTCTCCAGCGGCGCCCCGGAAGTGGTCCGACGCGGAACCGGAGACCCGTCTCCCTTCGAATAACCTGCCCGCCGGTACACGCTTCCCTGCCCGCGGCCTCCCCTGCCGCAGCCTAAACAGGCTGCCGGAGGAACCGGTTTGCCTCACTTCGGTTGACTCCCCGGAAGCCGGTACAGAGTGTTGCACGCGTCAGGGGGACCTTCACCGCTAGGCACTCGCAGGGGAATCCACATGAATAAGACGGCTAAGGCAGTATCAACGGCGATATTGGGCATTTGCGTCCTGGCAGGATGCGGAACCGGCGTGGGACTGCCGGGACACGGGGGTGGTACCGGCAGCCCCTCGGCCACCGGACATCCAACCCGGCCGGGACATACCGGTACACCGACACCCTCCGCTACCTCCACACCAAGTCCCACAGCTACCGGGAGCCCCTCTCCGACGGAAAGCCCGTCCCCTTCACCCAGTCCCACGGATGGTGGCGGAGACAGCGGAACCGACGAGTCGGTCAACGTCATCCTGATGGTCGGCGACGGTATGGGCACCAGCCAGCGCGACGCCATCCGGCTCGCTTCGGTGGGCCTGAGCGGGGAACTGGCCATGGACACCCTTCCCGAGGTGGGCAGGGTGCACACCAACTCCGCGGACGAGGAAACGTTCGTCACCGATTCCGCCGCAGCAGCCACCTCCATGGCCACCGGTGTCAAAACCTACAACGGCGCCATCGGGATGGATGTGGACCGGCAGCCGGTCACCACGGCACTGGAAATAGCCGAGGAACTGGGCAAGTCCACCGGGCTGGTCACCACCAGCCAGGTCACCGACGCCACGCCGGCCGCGTTCGGCTCACATGTCCTGGACCGGGACGAGCAGAGCGCCATTGCCGCACAGTTCCTGCGCAGCTCGCACCCGGAAGTCATCCTGGGCGGCGGCGAAGACCACTGGTATCCGGAGGGCAGCCCGGGCAGGTACCCGGACAATCCTGACGAGGATCCCTCTGAGGAGAGCGCCGGCACCGAAGGCAATCTGGTCGAAGAAGCCATGGACCAGGGCTACGAATACGTCTGGGACCTGCCGGGCCTGCAGGCAGCACAGGGGGACCGGATTCTGGGACTCTTCGCCAATGAGGAAATGTTCCAGTACGGCGACGACGTCGAGGAAACCTACAACCCCTCGGTTCCGCTCACGGAAATGACGCGAAAGGCCCTCTCCGTGCTGGACGGCAACCAGTCCGGCAACGGCTTCTTCCTGATGGTGGAGGAAGAAGGCATTGACGCCTTCAGTCACGTCAACAACGGTGCGCTCACCATCGGGTCCGGCATTGAGTTTGACCGGTCGGTGGCTTTGGCCAAAGAGTTCGCCGAGCAGGACGGCAATACGCTCCTGGTCACGGTCGGCGACCACCAGACCGGCGGGATGGTTATCGAACCGCTGGGCGGCGCAGACCCGACGAATCCTGACAGCCCGGCGCAGGAGGAACCCTTTGACGTTGCCGGTTCGGAGCAGCAGTTCCGGATTGACTGGACCACCAACGGCCACACCGGCGACGACGTGCCCCTGACGGCCATGGGGCCGGGCGCCGAAATGCTCACCGGGGTGTACGAGAACACCCGCATCTTCGACGTGATGGTGGACGTTATGCGGTCCGGCACCGAACGGGCCTTCGATCTGCAGTCCCACCGCGGCGGGCGCGGGGAAAACACCGAGGAGTCCCTCGCGGCGTTTGCCCATTCCCTGGAACTGGGGGTAACCACTTTGGAGCTGGACACGCACCTGACCGAGGACGGCAAGGTGATTGTCTGGCATGACGACACCATCCAGCCGGAGAAGTGCGCCGACACCGGTCCGGCCACGTACGTGGATCCGGAGTTTCCCTACGTGGGTGACCGGGTGGCGGAGCTTAGCCTGGCGCAGATCCGGATGCTGGATTGCGGTTATGCCCAGCTGCCGGGCTACCCGGAACAGGTGGTGTCGCAGGGGAACACCATTGCGGAACTGCGTGATGTGTACGCGCTCGCCGATCGCTACGGGGCGGACACGGTCCGGTTCAATGTGGAGACCAAGGTCGAAGAGGGGCTGGCCGGCGGTCCGGGCAGCGCGGCGCTGACCGAGGCGGTTGTCAGTGAGGTCCGCGCGGCAGGCAAGGCCGGACGCACCACTATCCAGTCCTTCGACTGGTCCACGCTGAACCTGGTAGCCGGGATGGCCCCGGAACTGGTGCTGGTGGCGCTGGCCGGGACTCCGGAGGATCTGGGCGTGGGGCAGCCGGGGGCTGCACCGGAACTGGGCGGCATCGACATTGATGACTTCGGCGGTTCGGTTCCCCGGGCGGCCGCGTCTCTGGGGTACGACGTCGTCTCCCCCATCGCCACCAGCGTCACTCCGGCGATGATCACCGAGGCACACGGCCTGGGACTCAGCGTTATTCCCTGGACCGTCAATGAGGCGGCGGACATGAACGCGCTGATCGACCTGGGAGTGGACGGCATCATCACCGATTACCCCACCCGGCTGCGGACGGTTATGGCTGAGCGCGGGCTTCCCCTGCCCCCGGCCTACGCCGGCTGAGCCGGGCCGGGGCGGCGGGACCGTATTTTCCGCCGCCCCGGCGCCGATGGCATGCTGGTGCAATGCCCGGTCTCTATGTCCTTCCCTCCAGCTGGCTGCTTGATGCCTCCCCCGAAGACGTATGGGAGGCGGTGGCCGGCCCGGAGATGGACTGGCCCCGGTGGTGGTCCGGCTGCACCCGGCAGGACGTCTCCCCGGCTGCTCCCCCCTCCGGCGACCGGGCCGCGGTGCTGCTCTCCTCCACCGTCCGGCTGCAGTTCCGCGCCGCACTGGGCTACCGTCTTTCCATTACCCTGCGTCCAACCGCGGTGGACCACCCGGTCTCGATCGATTTCGACGCCGCCGGTGATCTGGCCGGCAGCGGGCAGATCCGCCTGACTCCCCTGGCCGCTGACGGCGGGACGGAGCCGGTGCAGACGCGGATAGACATATCGTGGCGGGTCCGGCCGACCCGGCCGTGGATGCGCCTGCTCACCCCGGTTGCCCGGCCGGTTCTCACGGCCGCCCACGCGCTGCTTATGCACCGCGGCGAAAAGGGACTGCAGCGCCTGCTTCGCCGGGCGGCGGGCGGTACCCGGCAGAGTGCACCTGCGCAGGCGCTTCAGGCAACCCGCCGGGGCCGGCCGAACAGGGTGTCCACCCCCGTGGAGTAGTGCACGGTGTCCGGCGGGCCGGAGACATCCAGCCCGGCGGCGGAGAGCAGTTCATCGTCGCAGTGTGCCAGCCGCGCCGGGTGCAGCGGCCAGGGCCGGTGGGAATTGGGGATAAAAACCGTGCTGCCGCCGAAAGCGGTATGCAATCCGAAGCGGGCCGTCAGCCACAGCGAGAGCTCATCATCGGCCTGCCGGGCACAGTCCGGAACCGCAGCGAAGGAGGAACGTGCCTGCCTGCCGAACCGCTCGACGTCGTACCCCGGGCCGTGCCGGCGCGGACCGGCCTGCACCGCGACCAGACATAGGGAATCCGCAGCGAGCGTGCCACGAGCACGGGAGCGAGCCGGGATGCGTCCAGGGACAGGAACAGAACCCCCGCGCTGCCGTCTGCGCCGCGGGAATACAGCCGCACGTTGATTTCCGTGAAGGAGCCGACGTAGGGCATGCCGATCCGTCCCAAAAACCGCGTCTTTGGCGCGTGGAACCCGATCAGCCCCACCCAGGTGGCACCATGAAGAACGTCCGGTTCCACGCCCGGCGGCATAAACGGGACGGCCGCTGCGGGGTCCATGCGCCAGTGCAGGAACACCACGTCTGCCCAGGTCTGGGCCATCAGCACCGGCGGTGCCGCGCGTGGCCCGGCAGGCCAGGGCTCCTGCGAACCGTGCCCGTACACACCCATTCCGCCAACGTAACAGCGGGTGCTAATCCCCTGCCAGGGCTTTTCCTAGGCTTCGCGGATGTCCACCTGGCCCGGGGCGGATCCTTCGGCGCCGAAGATGAGACGGCGGGTGGCGATCTTCTCGGTGAAGAACCGGTCATGGCTGACCACAATCACGGCACCGGGAAAATGCATCAGGGCCCGTTCCATCACCTGGGTGCTGGACATGTCCAGGTGGTTGGTGGGCTCGTCCAGCAGCAGCACGGGTGCGCCGGAAAGCAGGCACTGGGCCATGGCCACCCGGGCACGCTGGCCGCCGGACAGATTGCCGATCTTCTGGGTCAGGTCCGCTTCGGAGAACTGGAACATGGTCAGGAAGCGGTTCACGGACTTTTTCGTGGCACTGAAGGCAAGGGATCCCGGCAGGGCGTTGACCGCGTGGGTGACCGTGTCGCCGTCGTCGAGCGCCTCGAGCATTTTGTTGTAGGAGACCATGGACGGGCCCTTGGGCCAGCTGACCTCGCCGGAGTCGGGGGTTTCCTCCCCCGTGAGGACACGCAGCAGGGTGGTCTTGCCGCTGCCGTTGGTGCCAGTGACGGCAATCCGGTCGCCTTTGTTCACTTCAAAGCTCAGGTCGCTGAAGAGCACTTTGTCGCCGTAGGACTTGGACAGTGAGCGGAAACGGCCGAGCACGTCCTTGACGTGCAGGCCGGCATAAATGCCGGTGATGATTTCATCCACCGGACGGGGTGCCCGGGACTTCTTGATCCGGGCCAGCTGGCTGCTCAGCCGGCCGCCGGCCTTGGCCGCCTCACGGCGGTCCGCGATGCCCTCGGCTTCAAAGGCCAGCAGTTCGGCTTCATGCACAAACTGGGCCTGCAGGGTTTTCAGCCGGAACTGCTTCTGCACAACGTATTCCGCAAAATTGCCGGGATATTCGTGCAGGTGGAAGTTCTCCACCTCCACGATGCGGGTAACCACGGCGTCCAGGAACTTCCGGTCATGCGAGACGATGACCGCCGCACCGCGGAAGTCGCGGAACCAGCCCTCAAGCCATTCCACGCCGTCCACATCAAGGTAATTGGTTGGTTCATCCAGCAGCAGCACGTCTGGCTGTTCAAGAAGGATTTTCGCCAGCGCCGCCCGGTTCCGCCAGCCGCCGGAGAGGGCGTCAATGGCGCAGGTGCGGTGTGCCTCGGTGAAACCGAGGGTGGTGAGCACGGCATCGATGCGGCGGGGGTAGTCCCAGCCGTCCAGCCGGTCCATGGTCTCAAACAGTTCGGCCTGGCGGGTGATGAGCCGGTTCATTTCCTTCTCGGCGGGAGCCCCGGCAATGGCCGTGTCCATGCGGGCGAGCTCCGCTTCGACGTCCTTGATCCCGGTAAAGACGGTGTCCAGCACCTCGGTGATGCTGGCTTCTCCGTCCAGTTCGGAGAACTGGGAGAAGTAGCCGATCCGCAGGCCCGGCTCCACCGTGACTGTGCCGGAATCCGGTTCGAGCCGGCCCAGCACGAGTTTCAGGATGGTGGACTTGCCGGATCCGTTGCGTCCAATCAGCCCGATCCGGTCCTTGGGTTCAAGGCGAAGGAACGCTTCGCGCAGCACCTGCTTGTTCTCGAACGATGTGTTGACGTCCTGCAGCCGGATCAGGCTCATGGTGTCCTCTCATAGGGGGTTGGTCTTCCTCGCCCCCGCGGGACAACGAGCATTCAGCTTATCGGCTGCGCACGTCCCGCCCGGCGCGGCCGCACGGTCTGCACCGCAGCCTGCGCCGGGGAATGCTGCCGCTGCCTACGCCTGAAAGGTGTAGCTGCCGCGGGCACGGCGGGGAGCAGATGCTCCGTCGGTGCAGGTGTAGCTGCCCGCGGGGCGGGTCCGCTGGCTGGCGGCGGTGACGTAGCTTCCCCGGGAGCGCGGGGTGCGGCGGGTTTCCGCAGCGGAGTCATAGCGGCTGGTGTAGCTGCCTTCGGGACGGATCGGAGCTGCTGCCTGTTCCGTGCGTTCGGCAACGGCAGGGCGCGGAGCGGAGTCCTGGCGGTTATCGTCACGGGCGGTGGCGGTAGGGGTGATCAAAATGGTCATGGTTCTCTCCTCGGATAACGCGTTGTGGTGAGACTCGGGCCGGTTCCTACCGCCGGTTTGCACAAGTGCAGGCCGGGGCAGGGGCGGTTTCCGGGCAGCGTGAAGCCCGGAAAGGGGTAATCGCCATTGAAAGGGGCCCGCCGGTGGTTCGACGGTTGGTGCTGCCTACGGGGCGGAGGATTCCGCCAGCTGCCGGCAGCTGCTGCAGATGCCGCTGAATGTCACTTCGGCGGCCAGCACGGTGAAATCGGAATCATCCGACGGCTCCAGGCAGGGTGCCTGGCCAATCACGCAGTCAACGTCCCTGATTTTCCCGCAGTGAATGCACACCAGATGATGGTGGTTATCTCCCACTCGGGACTCGTACAGGGCCGGTGAACCGGCGGGCTCAAGCCGTCGCGCCAGGCCGGCCTCGGTAAAGGCGGCCAGGATGCCGTAAACCGCTTGGGCGGAGATGTTCGGCAATTCCTCGCGGACGGCAGCAAGAACCTGCTCCGCACTGGAGTGCGGGGTCTGCTGCAGCACCTGCAGTACGGCCAGGCGCTGCGCGGTGACCTTCAGTCCGGCGGTCCGGATGTTCCCGGCCAGCCGTTCCGTGTCTTCGTCCGTCTGCATATCAAAACCCTATCAGTTGTTTTGAGCGACTCAAGACAACTTCCGCCCTTTCGGACTGTGATTCCGGACGCTGTGACCGGCACCTCCCGTGTAGGGGAGGATGAGGGTAGGAACTTGTGTCAAGGAAAGAGGAACAGGGTATGGGAACGCTCAAAGACCGGCTGCAGCAGGATATGAAAGCGCATATGAAAGCCGGCAACCGCACGGCGCTGGCCACGGTCCGCAATGTGCTTGGTGAAATCGGCACGCGGGAAAAGTCCGGGAAGACACCCGTGGAGCTGGATGACGCGCAGACCATCTCCCTGCTGCAGAAGGAGGCAGCCAAGCGGCGAGACACCGCACGGATCTACACCGAGGCAGGGGAAGCGGACCGCGCCACGGCGGAGATCGCAGAAGCGGAGATTATCGAGGCGTACCTGCCGGCTGCGCTGAGCCGGACAGAGGTTGAGGCCATCGTGGACGAGGAGATTGCCGGGCTGCGCGCCGGCGGCACGGAACCGTCCATGCGGCAGATGGGGCAGGTCATGAAACCGGTGACGGCCAGGGTGGCCGGCCGGTTTGACGGCAAAACGGTCAGCGAGATTGTCCGCTCGCGCCTGGCCTAACCGCCCCGTACCGGATGCACTCCCCTGTTACTCTGGTTGCTAAACGCTCATTTTGTTCAGAATCCGGAGGATCAGGTGCCCGCAACCGACACGGGCCAGCGCCTGCTGGAATCCGCCACCGAGGCCTTCGCGGCCAAGGGTTTTCACGGCACCACTACGCGGGACATTGCTGCAGCAGCAGGGGTGACGCCCGGGGCCGTGTACGTCCACCACAGGTCCAAGGAAGAGCTGCTGTACAGCATCTCGAAGGTGGGCCATGAGCGGACCCTGGAGCTGGTCCGCGCCGGAATGGCCTCGAGCACGGATCCGGTGGAGCAGATCCGCAACGTGGTGCGGGACTTTGTGGAATGGCAGAGCAGCAACCGGACCAAATCCAGCGTGGTCAACTTCGAATTGCCCGCCCTCAGCGATGAGCACCGGGCCGAGGTGCTTGAGATCCGCCGTGCGGTGGACGCCGAGTTCCGGACCGTCGTCGACCGCGGGCGCGAACTGGGTGTGTTCTCGGTGCCGGACACCCGGCTGGCTGTTTTCGCTCTTCTGTCCCTGTGCATCGATGTGGCCCGCTGGTTCCGCGCGGACGGAAGGCTCACCGCGGCCGACGTCGCGGCGAACCATAGCATGCTGGCGCTGCGGATGCTTGGCGCCGCCGGCTCCTGACCCGCACCGTCTGTTCCCGGAGCCGTGCGGGCGGCATACTGTACCTGCACACTGGAACACCCGGATGAAGCGAGGTGCAGCATGGCGGAACCGGCAACCCTGGCATCCGGCATTGGAATGGGCGAATCCGCACGCTGGCACGGCAATGAATTCTGGTTTGCGGACTGGACAGCGGGCACCATCTCGGCGCTGGACCGGCAGGGAAACATTCGCCGTGCCGCAGCGGTGCCGTCCTTCCCCATCAGCTTTGACTGGCTGCCTGACGGCAGGATGGTGGTGGTCTCGGGCAGTGACGGCACCGTGCTGGTGGAGGTACCCCACGCCGGACTGGTCCCGCTGGCCGATCTGCGGCGGCTCTCCGAGCACCCCTGGAACGAGATTGCCGTCCACCCCGGCGGCAACGCCTACGTCAACGGCATCGGGGCCGACTACGCCGCCGGGGCGGGCAGCGACGGCATCATAGCCCTGGTCCGGCCGGACGGCTCCGCCGAGACAGTCGCCCGCGGACTGTCCTTCCCCAACGGAATGCTGGTCTCCGAGGACGGCAGCACCCTGGTGGTGGCCGAATCCAACGCCGGCCGCCTGGCATCCTTCACTATCAATGCCGATGGCACGCTCACCCCCGCGGGCGAGTGGGCCGGGGTGCCCGGCAGTGCCCCGGACGGCATCTGCTGGGACGGTGCCGGCGGCATTTGGTTTGCCGAAGTGCCCGGTGAGCGGTGTGTGCGAATCCGGCCCGGCGGGGACGTTGTGGAGTCCGTACAGCTGGAGCAGGGCTGTTTCTCCTGTGCTGTGGGAGGAGACGACGGCGGACTGCTTTTTATGATGACCGCACAGTGGCCGGAGGCCATGGACCCGATGGCGGGGAACACCGGCAGGGTGCTGGGGCTGCGGGTTGGCGGGCCCCAACACCCATAGAGGTGTCCGTCGACTGTTCTCCGGCTGGCCTCTGATGCTCTAGGCGAAGGCGGACAGGCCGGTGATGTGCCGGCCCAAAATCAGGGACTGCATGGTGTCGGTGCCCTCATAGGTGAAGACCACCTCCATGTCGGTCAGGTGCCTTGCCACATGGTTTTCGAGCAGCAGTCCGTTGCCGCCCATGATGTCCCGTGCCTCCTGGCAGATCCAGCGTCCCTGCCGCGCTGCGAACATTTTCGCCATGGATGCCATGGGGCTGGTCATCTGGCCGGATTCGCCCAGCTCGTTGAGCCGGAAGCAGGTCAGCTTGATGGCGGTCAGCTGGGCAAGCATGTTGGCCAGCTTGTTCTGCACCAGCTGGAACCCGGCAATCGGCTTGCCGAACTGTACGCGCTGCTTGGCGTACGCGACGGCAATCTCATAAGCAGCCACGGCATGTCCCAGCGCCTCCCAGGCCACTCCCCCGCGGGTGGCGGCAAGGACCTTGTTTACGTCCTTGAAGGAGTTGCAGTTTTCCAGCCGGTTCGCGGCCGGAATGCGCAGGTCCTCAATGACAATGTTGGGCTGCAGCACGGCACGCTTGCCCATCTTTCCGGTGATGACTTCGGCGTTATACCCGGTCGGGTGGCCCTCGGCGCCCTTCTCCATGACAAACGCCTTAACCGCGCCGTCGGCTTCATCCCGGGCGTAAATGATCACGATGTCGGCAAAGCTGGCATTGCCGATCCATCGCTTGCTGCCGTTCAGGACGTAGAAATCGCCCTCGCGCCGGGCACTGGTCTCCAGCGAGACCGAGTCGGATCCGTGCGCCGGCTCGGTCAGGGCAAAGGCGCCGATCTTTTCAAACCGGGCCATGGCCGGCAGCCAGCGCTGTTTCTGTTCCTCACTGCCGAGCATGTCGATGCTGCCCATGGCCAGGCCGGAGTGGACCCCGAAAAAGGTGTTGATGGAGCCGTCGCCGCGGGCCAGCTCAGCGGCTGCGATGGAGGCAGACATCCGGCTCATGCCGGGGCACCCGTATCCCTTGATGGTGCCGCCGGCGATGTTGAGGGCTGCCAGCTTGGGAATCAGCTCGTACGGCACCTCGGCCCGCTCCCAGTATCCGTTGATGACCGGCAGCAGGTCCTGGTCCACGAAGGCGCGTACCCTCGCCTGCACGTCTTTTGCCTCCTCATCCAGCTGCTCGTCGAGCAGGTACAGGTCGGCATCAACGTCGGCGACGTCGTTGGGATCGAAGGTGGGACGGGCGGACTGGAGGACGGTCATCGGGGCTCCTGACGTAAGCACTAACTAATCGTTCATTTAGTATGGAGTCCGTCACACCCGTGGTCAAGGATTTTCCGGGACGCCCTGTTCGGCGAGCATGTGCGGCGCGTTGGTGACCACCAGCCAGGCCGGCAGCACAGCCAGGCAAAGGACGCCGGTCACGGTGACGTCGCCGGTGATCACCACGGCGATAAAGAGGGCCATCCAGCCGTCCCGGGCCACGGCAAGTACCAGCCCGAGCACGGCCGCGGACACGGCCAGCGCTACCGGTATGCCCGGCACAAACCCGGCGACCGCCAGGCCGGCGGCAACGCCGATAAAAACGGCAGGAAAAATCCTCCCGCCACGGAAGCCTGCTGCCGCCGCTATGACCAGGGCGGCGAGTTTCACCAGTGCGTCACCGAGCAGGGCCCAGGGTTCCTCGCCGCCCGGGTTTTGGAGCAGGCGCGCGGATTCGGCCGCCCCTTTGAACAGGGTCACCGGCCCGCCGATCACACCCAGCAGGCCAAGCAGCACTCCCCCGAGCGTGGTGTAGAGGACAGGGCTTCCCAGCCGCCGGAATCCGCTGTGCACCCGGGCGAAGACCGCTACCCCGAGCAGGCCGAATGCGGCCGCCAGCGGAGCAATCACCAGCGCCCCCAGTGCGTCCCAGCCGTCCGGGGCGCCCATGGGCGGGAGCCGGACCTGCAGCAGCGTGCCACCGAGCAGGGTCATGGTTACTGCTCCGGCACCGGCGGAGACGAGCGGCAGGAAAAGCCTGTCAAAGAGGGCTCCCCCGGTGCGCATTGCGCCGGCCAGCCCGGTAAAAAGCAGGGCGGCCGCCACGGGTGTGCCGAACAGGGCACCCACGGTTCCTGCCACCGCGAGGCCGGCGATCACCCGGGCGGGTATGCGGACGAAAAACCGCCCTGCCAGCGCGGTCAGCAGGGCGGTATTGATGGCAATAATCGGATTCTCCGGTCCCAGGCTGACGCCCCCGGCCAGGCCAAGGACTGCAGCCAGGGCGAGCCCCGGCACCACGCCGGGCGGCAGCGGCGGACCGCCCAGTTCGGCAGCTGCTGAATCCGGGCCGGCATGGCCTGGCACAAACCGTACAGTGAGTCCCACGGCGAGCCCGGTAACCGTCAAGGTGCCCAGAATCCACCAGCCGCCCGCGGGATCCGCGCCGACGGCGGCCGGCAGGTCCGCCCAGACCCAGTGTTCGAGCAGCAGGCTAAGCCTGTCGAGACCAAAAAGGACCAGGGCGGACACCACGCCGAACAGGACCGCCGGGCCCGCGAGGGCCAGCAGCATCCGGACGCGGTTTCCGCCGGGGGCTTGCCTGTGCTCGGACATGGTGCCACTTCCCGGAGTGCAGTGCCTGTGATGGGGCGGATTGCACCTGCGTTACCGAGGATAGTGGCCGCCGCTGCCGAACAACAGGCACACCGGGTTAGTGGACGCCCACCCCGTCAGGCAGTTCGTTCACGGGACGGCGGACAAAGAATGACGCCGCCAGTGCCACCAGGGAGATCACGGCGCCCCAGAAGAAGGCCGTATGGATTCCGGCCGCTGCTGCCGGGATGGCCGCCAAGCCGTCATTAACTGCAGCGGTGGTGCCGGCTGTCATCAGCGTGATGAAGACTGCCGTACCTGCCGCTCCTGCCAGTTGCTGGAGCGTGTTGATGATGGCGCTGCCGTGCGAGTACAGCGTGCGGTCCAGGGAACCGAGTGCAGAGGTGAACAGCGGGGTGAAGATAAAGCCGAGGCCGGCGTTCAGGAAGCAGTGCAGCAGGATTACCAGTGGCACCGGAGAATCCTCCGTCAGCATGGTCATGCCCCAGAGCGAAGCACTCAGCACCAGGGCGCCGGGAATCACCAGCGGCCGGGGTCCGAAACGGTCAAAGAGACCGCCGACAATCGGGGACAGGATTGCCATGACCGCACCGCCGGGCAGCAGCAGCAGACCGGTTTCCAGAGTGGACAGGCCCAGCACGTTCTGCAGGTAGAGCGGGAGCACAATCAGGCAGCCGAACAGGGCCATCATGCTCACCAGCACCATAACCACAGCTATGACAAACGGCTTGCTGGTGAAAGTGCGCAGGTCCATCAGTGCCCGGTCAGAGCGCTGGAGCACCAGCTGGCGGTACACAAACCCGGCCATGGCCAGTGCACCGACGGTCAGGGGGATCCACAGCGGCATCAGTTCCTTGCCCTGGGCCGCGTCTCCGATGCTGCTCAGGCCGAAGATGATTCCGCCGAAGGCAAAGGTGGAGAGCACTATGGACAGGGCATCGAAGGGAACCCGTTTCGGTTCGGTCAGGTTGCGGATGAAGACTGTCCCCAGGACCAGCGAGAGCAGGGCAATGGGCAGCACCAGCCAGAACATCCAGCGCCAGTCCAGCGCATTGAGGATGATGCCGGAAACGGTCGGCCCGATGGCCGGAGCCACGGCGATCACAATCGAAATGGTTCCCATCATGCGGCCGCGCCTGTGCGCAGGCACCGCATTCAGCACCGTGGTCATCAGCAGCGGGATCATGATGGCCGTACCGCCGGCCTGGATGATCCGCCCGCCCAGCAGGGCACCGAATCCGGGAGCCAGGGCAGCGAGGAGGGTGCCGGCACTGAACAGGGACATGGCGGTCATAAACAGGCCGCGCATGGAGAAGCGCTGGAGCAGGAACCCGGTCGCGGGGATTACCACGGCCATGGTGAGCATAAACCCGGTGGTAAGCCACTGGGCGGTTCCCGCAGTGATGTTCAGGTCCACCATCAGCCGGGGCAGAGCCACGCTCATGATGGTTTCGTTCAGGATGACGACAAATGAGGAAACGAGCAGCAGCCCGATAACGGTTTTCGTCCGCGGATCCAGGGCGTCCGGTGCCGGTTTCCGTCCGGCGCGTTTTGTGGTGCCCGCTGCGGGCAGCGGTGAAGAGTTGGTGTGGGGGTCAAGACTCAAAGGGGTGAAATCCAATCACGCATAGTTGCTGGGCACGCGGCGATCGATGCCCGGCCTGCCATCCTATGCGTTTGGAACACCCGGGGATTAATCCGGGCTATCCGAAGCCAATGACCAGCAGCCCGAACCCAAGGACGCAGGCAACCACCAGCCACCAGCCAAACACCACGGCCACGGCAGCCATGGCCAGCACCATCACCCAGGTCCGCCGGACGCGGCTGCGCAGCCAGGTGAAGATCAGCGGGGCGGCCAGCAGGAGCATCACCACGGACCCAAGGATCAGTGCCAGCAGCAGAGTGAGCAGCACCGGCTCCGGCAGAATCCACAGCTGCAATATCACCACTGCCACCGCCAGGGTGATGGCGGCAGCCGCCTGCACCACCCATGCCAGCCCCAAAAGCGGCCAGGACTGATCGTTTTCGCTCATAAACCCGCAGTCTAGCCGCGAAGGAGCCTAGTGCCGTTCCCGGTGGTCCATGGTGACGGTCCTCAGATCCAGCCGCCGCAGCACTCGGTCCACGGCCTCGGGATCCGTGCCGGGGCGGCGTCGGGCTGCGAGCACCTCGCGCCGTGCCGCGTCCATGGCTTCACGTTGGACCACATCCATGAGTTCCAGGGTGGCTTTGCGGTCCAGCAGCTTCTGCGGATCCGGCTCGTCATCGCCCTGCAGCATTGAGTGCAGCGAGGACATCCGCTTGGCCAGCACGGCCCGGCGTTCCGGCGGAAGCTGCGCAATTGCCGTGGAGCGTTTCATGCTTTCTATGGCTGCCCGTTCCGCGCGAAGCGCCAGTTCGCGTTCCTTGCGGTCCGCGTCCCGGTGGTTATCGGGCAGCCTGAGGACCCGCATCAGCCAGGGCAGGGTCAGGCCGGGTATAACGAGCGTGACCACGAGTACGGCCGCGGCGCACGCGACCACGAAGTTCCGGCCGGGCAGGGCCTCCCCGGCCATGGTGGTGCCGGGCAGCGCCAGGGCCAGCGCCAGGGTGGCGAGCCCGCGCATGCCGCACCAGGTCAGCACGAGGACTTCCTTCAGCGAGCCGGGAACCCGGTTCATCTCGGTTCCGCCCAGCCGGTAGATACCCAGCATCCACAGGAACCGCACCACCAGGACGGCCACGCATACTGCGGCAATTCCGGGAACGAAGCCGAGCAGTTCCGCCCCCTCGTCCTCGATGATGTACCGCATCTCGATGCCCACCAGGCCAAACGCAACACCAGTGGTCAGCATCTCCACCACGTCCCAGAAAGCGGTACGGGTGAGCCGTTCCTCGGAATCCTGCGGGCGGGCCCGGCGTCCAAGTTCCAGTGCGGTGACCACCACTGCCACCACCCCCGAAAAGTGCGCTTCTTCAGCAATCAGGTACACGGCATAGGGCGCCACCAGAGTAGCTGCCGAACGGGCCACCATGTTCGGGACAAAACGGTTCAGGCTGCCGACAAGCCACGCCATGGCCAGGCCCAGGAGGACGGCTCCCGCTGCACCGATAAGGAACCTCGGAACCACATCCCATCCGACTTCACCTCCGCTGGTGCTGGCCGCCACGGCGGCCTGGAAGATCACGATGGCGATGGCGTCGTTAAACAGGCCCTCTGTCTGGAGCACGGTGATCAGGCGGCGCGGCATTTTTACCTTGCCTGCCACCGCTTCCACCGCCACCGGGTCCGGCGGGGCGACAATGGCACCCAGGGCAATTGCGGCCGGCAGTCCGAGGGCCGGGATCATGGCCCAGGAAACCCCGGCAACCACCGCAACTGTGACTGCGACCAGGGCTACGGCCAGGAGCACCAGTGACCGCCACCGCAGGCGGAAGACGGACCAGGAGCTTCGTTGCGCCGCGGCGTACAGCAGCGGCGGCAGGAAGAGCGGCAGGATCAGTTCCGGGTTGATGTGCACCTCGGGAATGATCGGCAGAAAAGCGATCAGGGCGGAGAAGATCAGCATCAGCACCGGGTACGGAAGGCGGATACGTTCACCGACGCCGGCAGCCAGTACGGTTCCGAACAGCAGTCCGATCAGCAGTATCAGGAATTCCATGGTCTCAGCACCTTCCGCGCCTGGAGTCCGGAGCTGTTATGCATGCCATGTCTGTCCGCAACCTCTTCCGGGTCTGGGTCACTGCCTATTGGTCTGCGGACAATTATTGCACCCGGTCCGGGAGAGTGAATGAATGCATCGAGTGCAGGCTTGCCCCGGGGCGGGTGGAACCCGGCAGACTTCACGGGCGAACATCACAGGCGTGCATACGCATCCTCACAGCGGGAACCCCGCCCGCGGTGTCAAGCCCGGATGTGGACAGCGTTAAGATTATTCAACAGGCATTTTGAGTGCACAAATCAAGGTGATTTGAGTTCTAAGATGTTGACTCCACATCTGTATGACACCGTCCCTACCGTTTCACAGCGGGGCACGCTGACCGCTGCCCGCGGCCCCGGTCTGCTGATCGACTGGGACCCTGCCGACATACCGGATGCCCTGGACCGTCTCGCCGAACAGCATCCGGAGCACTTCACCGGCCCGGATGCCCTGCCCCAACACCCTGTCCCCTTCCGGATGCGTTTGCTGGATGCGGGGGCTCCACCCCCGATCCTGATCCACCCCTCCGTGGAGCAGGCCCAGGCGGGCTTTATCCGCGAGCAGGCCCGGGGCGTACCCATGGGTGCAGGCAACCGCAATTACAAAGATTGCCATGCCAAGGTGGAAGTAGCCGTTGCGGTAAGCCCCGTCAGCGTATTGTCCGGCGAGCGTAACCCTGCGACCCTCCGGGAGGTCGCCGAGGGGTTGGATCTGCCCTGGCTCCGGTCTTTCGTCACCTTTCAGCATGAATCGCCCAGCCACGCCGTGCTGCGGATGACGCGTGACGAGCAGCAGCGGGCGCTGCGGGAGACAAATTTTGCAGTGGACAGGGCCACGAACCCCACCGGGGCGGTGGCCGATACCGTGGCCACGGTTCGCCGTCTCCGCGAACTGTTTCCCGGGGACCGCGGCATCCTTTACGCCGTCTGCATGAATCACATCCATCTGGAACCAGGCCAGGCCATGGTCACACCGGCGGGCTGCCTGCATACTTACGTGTCCGGTCAGGCAGTGGTGCTGATGAGCATCTCCGAGAACTCGCTACGGGTGGGCCTGACCAGGGACTACGTGGATACCGGTGAACTCCAGCAGGTCCTGCGTGAGGACCAGCCAACGCCGGCCCCCCTGCCGGTTATCCCAGTTGACGGCTTCCAGGACAGGATTCCGCTGTGGAGCGAGGATCTGCATCTGGGGCGTGCGGTGTTGGATGACACCGAAGAGACCGTCCAGCTGGGCCGTTTTGCCATAGTGCTCTCAGCGAAGGGGCGCGCGGAAATCACCGTGGGTGGCACCACCACACCCGTATCAGAGGGCTGCCGCGTCCTTTATCTTGGGGACCCGGCTCAGGCCCGGGTCCGCGGACCCGCGCAGCTTTTCATTGCTACCCGGCGCTAGCCCCGCACCCTGGATCCCGCATGCCGCGGAGTGGTGACGGCGACCACTGCCAGCGCCACCAGCGCACCAATAGTAGTTTGCAGTGACCGGTCCATGGTTAGCGCCCACACGTCTCCGCCGTGCGTAAATCCCGTCATCATCAGCGCCACGGGCGTCAGGAACACCATGGCGGCGCCGTAATGCCTGACCACATAGAGTTCACCGCTGAACTGCAGCATGGCCAGCAGCAATGCCAGCTGCACGGCTGACCAGGGCACCTGCATCAGCAGGGCGGAAAACAGTACGCCGGCATAGGTGCCGGCAATGAAGTGCACTGCCCTGGCTGGTCCCCGGGACAGTTCGACGGCGGCCAGCGGGGCGCAGGCAGCCAGCATTGCCCAGTATCCGTGTCCGAGGCCGAGCCCTGCGGATACCGTGCCGGCAATGCCTACTGCTGCGGCGTAACGGCTTGCGTGGACCAGCAACCGGCGGGCACGCCTCGGGCTGCCCAGCCGTGCCGCCGGCTCCCGGAGACGGCCCGGGCTATGCCGGCGGGCGTGCAGCCGGCCGGCCACTCCCAACAGCACCGCCAGCAGCGTACTTGCCGTGACGGTGAGAAATGCTTCGACCAGCGAACCGGCAAACGGCGCGGCCGACGTCGCTGTAAAGGCAAAAATGTAAGTGAACGGGCCGGCCGGGCGCACCCGCAGGGAATCCGCAGCCACAGAGATGCCCGCAGCAATCAGGGTTCCGGTGAATACCACTGTCCAGGGTCCCCGGCCGGCCTGGGACAAGGCCACCCCGGCCATCACCGTCAGGACCATCAGCACGCCGGAAGCGGTTTGCTGCTTCAGCCGCCGCCAGTGCGGTTCGCTGCGCCCGAACACGCCGGTCAGGGAACCAAAGATGGCACACATGGTCAGATCGGTACGTCCGGCAGGAATCAGTATCAAAAGCGGCAGCAGCATCCCCAGGCCAACACGCACGGCCGGGAAGCGGTGTCCGCGGCCGGAGGGGATACTCAGGAATTCACGGACGGAGTACTTCACGGGTGCAGACGGCCTTTCACGGCAGCACAGGACGGAGCGCTGCCCTTCCAGCCTAAAACCCGCCGTGCTTCGCGGCGGGGCAGGGCGGCTGTGACTCTGCACTCAGCACCGCCCCGGAACCCCGCCCCTACATCCGGGCCTTGGTGCGTGCCGTTGCCTTGGCCTGCCAGGGATCTTCGGGCCAGGGGTGCTTGGGATACCGGCCCCGCATCTCAGCCCGCACCTGTGCATACGGTCCGGACCAAAAGGACGCCAGGTCATCCGTCACCGCCAGCGGCCGGCCCGCCGGCGAGAGCAGATGAAAGAGGACCGGAACCCTGCCCTGGACCAGCCGGGGAGTCTGTGCCCACCCGAAACACTCCTGCAGCTTCACGGCTACCACGGGCCGCTCCCCTGCATAGTCGATCCGCACGTGCGAGCCGCTGGGCACCTCAAGCCGTTCGGGAACCAGCTCCCCCATGTGCGCGGCCTCGGGCCACGGAAGCAGACGCCGGAGCGGTTCGGTGAGGTCGATGCCGCGCACCGGGCTGCCGGCCGCCAGTGCGTCGAGCTCCGGTGCAAGCCAGTCCTGGAGCCTGGCCAGCAGCGCCTGCTCGGCAACATCGGGCCACGGTTCCCCCAGTTCCCGGTGCAGCAGTGCCATCCGCCGGCGCAGCGTGCCGGCAGCCGGTGAAAAGCCGATAATGTCCAGTCCCTCCTTCAACAACGCACGGCCAACGGCATCCCGGCCGGCCTCAACGGAAGCCCGGACCGGTGTAGAGGAGAGCACAATGGCGCCCAGCCGGCGTTCCTGACGGGCGCTGACCCGCCCGCCGGCAAACCGGGCCTCCACTGTATCCGTGAGCAGATGCGCAGCAGCGGCTTCGGCGGACGCTGCTGACAAGGGTGCGGCAGCCCGAATCACGGCGCCCGTGCCCGCGGCATCCCGGCCGGCAGCACGCGCCACCTCTGCCACGGCCAGCCACTCCTGGCCGCCAAGGCTACTGCCCGCCGGAAGGCCCGCCCGGGTGCCGGAGGCGAGCAGATAGCGCTCCGGCCCGGTGCCCGGCACCCGCCGGGCAATCCGGTCCGGGAACGCCAAGGCAAGCACGTACCCCAAACCTTCCTCCGGATCGGGGACCCAGGGGTGCTGCCCGGCCACGGACGCCGGTGGATGCTGTTTCCGGGCCACCGTCTCCATCCGCCGGACGTCTTCAGCCCAGCGCCGATGTCCCGGGTCCCGGCCGGAACGCAGGTCGGACAGCAGGCGGGTAAGGTCCGCGCCCGGGGCGCGCGCCTCCCCGGCTGCCAGGGCCACCGCCTCCGCGGCCGGGCGGGCCCCCACGGACGCCGCCCCGTCCAGGAGGGCCCGGGCCAGACGGGGGTCGGCAGGAACAGCGGCGAGCGCCTTACCGGTCGCGGTAGCCATACCTTGGGCATCAACAGCCCCAAGTCCCCGCAGCACGGAGACGGCCTCCTGCAGGGCAGCGGGCGGAGGTGCATCCGGGAGCGCCAGGCCGGTGCCTCCCGGCGCTCCCCAGCAGGCGAGCATCAGGGCCGCGCCGGTCAGGTCCGCGACGGCGATTTCCGGAGTCGGGTGGGCCGGTGCCGCACCGTAGGCCCTGTCGTCGTAGCAGCGCACCACCCGGCCCGGCCCCTGGCGGGCGGCCCGCCCGGCCCGCTGCTCGGCTGATGCCCGGGAACAGGAGACCGTCACGAGGCCGGACATGCCGCGCGCAGCATCCCGCCGGGGCTCACGCGCCAGGCCCGAATCTACTACCAGGCGCACGCCCGGGACGGTCAGCGAGGATTCCGCCAGCGCTGTGGACACGATAATCCGTGCCGGTTCTCCCGCCCCCCGGCCGGAAACCGCCCGGTCCTGTTCCCGCGCCGGGACCTGGCCGTGCAACTCGAGCACTTCCGTTCCCTTCGGAGTCCGGGAACGCAGGCGGCTGGCCACGTGGGCCACTTCCCGGGCACCGGGGACAAACACCAGCGTGTCGACCGCGGGGTCGCCAGCCTGCGCGTCGGAGTGCGCCAGGGCAGCGGTATCTGCCACATGATCCAGGAACCCGCGCGTTACACCGTGTTCATCCAACCGTGGCACGGACGGCGGGTGCCATTGGACGGTAAGCGGGTACAGGGCCGAGGGGCAGCCGACCAGCGGCGCCGGCCCGCCGCCGTCGCCGTCACCGAGCAGGGCGGCAAACCGTTCCGCATCCAGGGTTGCGGACATGGCAATAAGTGTCAGGTCACCGCGCAGCTGCCGGACTTCGGCGAGCATGCCCAGCAGCAGGTCCGTTTCCAGTCCGCGTTCGTGGACCTCGTCCAGGATGACGGCCGCAGCCGTTTCCAACCCTGGATCAGCCAGGAGCCTGCGCAGCAGGATTCCCGGCGTCACGAACTCGATGATGGTCTCCGCGGAGGTGCGGGCCTCTCCCCGGACCGTGTAGCCAATGCGCTGTCCGAGTGCTGACCCGTCAAGCTGGGCCAGCCGGCGGGCCGCTGACCGGGCGGCAACCCTGCGTGGCTGGGTGACCAGAACCCGGCCCCGGGTGCCGGCTGCCTTCGCAGCGGCGTTGGCTACCGCCGGCGGCACCAGCGTTGTTTTGCCCGTGCCCGGCGGTGCCTGGACCACTGCGCTCCCGGCTCCGGCGGCAAGCAGGGCCGCCAGCTCCGGGAGTGACTCTGCGAAGGCCAGGCCGGCACCTATGCGGGACAGGTCAAAAGGCCGTTGCAGGTCCGGCGGAAACGGGGAGGATGGAGCATTCACTTTTCCATTCTGCCCTCCGGCCGGGTTCCTCCCGGCCCAAAGGAGCGCCGCTGCAGTCTTTTTCGCGCATCGCGGACCCGCATCCGGCCGCGGGCACCGGATTTTGCCGGGGTTTCCGGCGTAAAATAGATCCAGTGGCCGGGCTCGCAGGTGCAGCTGCTTCCATCCATAGGTGGCCGGGTGCATCCGTGCTTTTGGCACGCCGGGCAGTTCTGTCCGCAGCTGAAACGATGGTTACCGCCGGCGACCTGCCGGAAGGGCATCGAGCGTGGCCCCGGACTTCCGCCAGGAGGTAATTACTTGCCATTTTCAGAGGGACAGGTTTTGGTCCACCCCCACCACGGCCCCGCCGTCGTGATGTCCTATCAGACCCACCCCCGGATGCAGAAGGACTGCATTGTCCTGGAGGTCCGGTCCTCCCGACTGCTGGTCTGGGTTCCTGTTGACCAGGTTGAACATGTGGGCCTCCGGCCGGTACTTGATTCCGCCGGGCTGTCTGCCCTGTTCGCCGTCCTGAAGGCTCCCGCGGATACTGAGGATCCGCAGTGGTCCCGCCGCTACAAGGACAACAGCGAAAAGATCGCAACCGGCGATCCGATGGTGATTGCCGCCGTCGTCCGCAACCTCATGCTGCGCGATGCGGACCGCGGGCTCTCGCAGGCGGAACGGGAAATGCTCCGGCATGCCCGCCGGCCGCTGCTGACCGAGATTTCCCTTTCCCTGGGTATTTCGGAGGACGACGCCGGCGGCCGGCTGGACGCCGTCTGGTCAAGTTCAGGCGCGGCCGCCTAGGGCGGGCTTGCGGGCCCCGGACGCCCGTAATGTCCGGGTATCGGCTCCGAATCGTGGTTGACTGTGATCCCCGCTGTTTATCACTTGGAGTACGAACACCATGGCCGCTGGCGAACTTGATCCCTCGTCCGGGGTCCCCCTGTATCGGCAGATCAAGGACATCCTCCGCACGGAGATTTCCGACGGGACGGCGGATCCGGGCACGCCCATGACCGAGGACCGGCTGCTGGAGCGCTTCGGCGTGAGCCGGGCGCCGATCCGGCAGGCCCTGAAGGAGCTCTCCTCGGAAGGGTATGTCTACCGGAAGCAGGGCAGGGGCACCTTTCCGGTCACCGGCCCGCGCATTCTCCGCCCGGCCCACGTGCGTACCGGCGATCTTTACCATTACCTGACCGAAAGCGGCCTGCATCCGGCATCGATCGTTTCCGACATCGCACGGGTGGAACCTCCGGAGAAGATGTCAGAAGTCCTCGGCATTGACCCCGCGGAACGGGTGCTTCACTTTACCCGGGTGATTTCCGTGGAGGGTGAACCCCTGCTCGAAGCGCGCATTTACATCCGTGCACCGGAGGGCTTTGCTCCGACCGTCCTCGAACTGGAGGAGTCCGGCTCGGGCTTCGAGCTGCTGGAACGGGAGCTGGGCATTGCCCTTGGCCGGGCCGAGCATGAATCCTGGGCTACCGCCGCAACGGCGGAGCAGTCTGCCGCACTGGGGGTGCGCGAAGGCAGTCCGCTGCTGGTTATCGAAACGGTTTTCTATACCACCGACGGGCAGCCGGCCGGCTGGCGTTCCGCGGTACACCGCGCCGACCAGTTCAGGTACAGATTCGTAACCGGGCGCTAGGACTTCGTTTTGGACATACACCCACGCAGCCGTATGGTTAAACCTTCAACCATCTACTTTGAAGGAGGACTGCTGGGCATGAGCGACGGCACTCTCGAATCAACCTCGGCGCTCGACTCAGCAGCCCTGGACCTGCTGTTCCGCGACGCACGGACCGTTGCCGAGTTCACGGACCAGCCGGTCACGGATGAACAGCTCCGGGACATCTATGAGCTGACCAAAATGGGCCCCACGGCAATGAACATCCAGCCGCTGCGGATCACCTGGGTACGCTCGCCTGAGGCCCGCGGGCGTCTGGCGGCCCACATGGCTGAGGGCAACAAAGCAAAGACCGAAGCGGCTCCGCTGACGGCCGTCCTCAGCTTTGACCGCAGCTGGCACCGGCATTTCGCCACGGTTTTCCCGCCGGCTCCCGCCCAGGGCGCCGTCTTTGCCGCCAACGCCGAGCTCAGCGCCATGATGGGCAACAACAACGCCCACCTGCAGGCCGGGTACTTCCTGCTTGCGGTGCGTGCCGTTGGCCTGTCCGCCGGTCCCATGGGCGGCTTTGACGCCGCAGGGCTGGACGCCGATCTGCATGCCGGCCTGGACCGCCAGTCCTTCCTGGTGGTGAACATCGGCGTTCCCGGCGCAACGGAACCGCGTCACCCCCGCCTGCCCCGCCTCGACTACGCCACGGCGGTCACGGAGCTCTAGGAAGCACGGGTCCTTGGGGAAACACTGAGCACTAAGAACAAAGCAGAAGGCCCGCCGGACTCCGGCGGGCCTTCTGCTCACATTCACCTGTCAGGCATCGTCGCACAGCAGGTGGTACCAGCTGTCCGCGAGCACCTCCAGCGCGTGCTCCCGGTTCGGCTCCAGTTTCCGCCGGGTCCACAGGGTGGCCACGTAATCCAACTGCGTGTAGGCCAGGGTGCCCCGGATGTGGTGGGTTTCGGCAGGGAAGCGTCCGGCCAGCCGCAGGCCGCGGACAATGTCGGAAATGACTTCCTCATGCCACCCGTCCATAAGTGCACGCACCTCGGGATCAAGGGCGGCAGCCTCCTCAAGCACGTCCAGATAGGGTCGGAACACCGGCCAGAGCGCAGCACGCGATTCCAGCCAGTCCAGGACACCCGCCATCCGGCCCGCCCGGACCACCTCCACGAGTTCCCGGGCCGTGGACGGCTGCCCGGCACCGGCTGCCCGTTCCAGGACAGAGTTCACCCGGCCCATGAAATCCTTCATCAGCTCGGTCCGTGACGGATAGTAAGCGTAGAAAGTGACCCGGGTAGTACCGGCCGCCACAGCAATTTCATCGATGGTGGTGGCGGCGTATCCCTTGGCGGTGAAAAGCTCCAGGGCGCACTCGACAATCCTGTCCCGCGTCAGTTGTTTTTGGGCCTCACGCAGCGACGACATGCTGTTTACAGTAGCAGTCAGTCAGGTGCGGACAGGCACCGGCGGGCTGAGCACGCCGGGTCCCTGGCTGGCCAGACGGCGCAGCTTGGGAACCGGAATGCGGTAGTTCACCGACACTGCGGTCCCTGCCCCGTCCGGGCTGCCCCACCACATCAGCCGCGAGTCCTCGTTTGGCCCGTCCGACGAGGAGCCGGGCGCACCCTGAACGGGCGTAAATCCGACTGCCTTGAGCGACAGGCCGAATGCTTCGGTCCAAAAGTACGGCTGGAAAGCCAGTTCGGGTGCCTCCTGCCCGTGCAGCAGTCCGGCGGCGGCAACCTTGGCCTGGTCAATGGCGCTGGTCCACAGCGGCACCCGGGCCACTCCCCTGCCGGTGGGGAAACTGGCTACGTCCCCGGCAGCGACAATGTCCGGCCGCACCCGGCCGCGGGAGTCCACCTGCAGTGTCCCGCCGGTCAGCAGCCCGGACCCGGCCAGCCACTCCGTGTTGGGGATATCGCCGGCAGCCGTCACCACCAGATCTGCTTCCAGGCGGCTTCCGTCCGCCAGCAGCACCGTGGTACCGGCGTCGGAGCGCTCGAGCTGCGCCCTGCCGCCGCCGCTGATGATCCTCAGCCCCTGCCGGGTGGCCGCCGTGGCGAAAATGTCCGCCAGGTAACCGCCCAGCTGCCGGGACAGCGGCGGGCCGTCGGAAACCAGGGTCACCCGGCAGCCGGATTTCAGACATCCTGAAGCGACTTCCATTCCCAGCGGGCCGCCACCCACGACAACCACCGAAGGCCCGGCAGCGGCCAGCCGCTTCAGGCGGAGAGCGTCCTCAAAGGTCCGCAGTGTGACTTCGTGCCCCGCGCCGCCGTCGTCCGCTGCCGGGCCAAGCCGGCGCGCCCGGGAACCGGAGGCGATCACCAGTCCGTCGTACGGCAGCTCCCCTCCCGAATCCAGCCGGACCACCCGCGCCCGGGGATCGAGCCCGGCAGCGGATTCCCCAAGCATCTCGGTGGCACCGTGCGTCGGCGCGGGCAGTTCATGCGCGGCGAGGTCTTCCCCGCCGTGCAGCAGTGCCTTCGAGAGCGCCGGGCGGCTGTAGGGCCGGTGGGTTTCGGCCCCTACTACGGTCAGTTCCCCGTCAAACCCGCCGGCACGCAGGGCATCGCAGGCCGTCAGGCCCGCAATCCCGTTACCCACCACCACTATGCGCCGCTGTGTCATGCGCTCAGCCGCAGAGCTGCCACGGGGCAGATCCGCACGGCGGCGTTCGCCGCCGAAGCGTCCGCCGGATCCACTTCCGCAACATCGATCACCAGCTCGCCGTCGTCATCGAGGTGCATCAGTTCCGGGGCCGCCTCCTCGCACAACCCGTGGCCCTCGCACCGCGGCCGGTCCAGTTCTATCCTCATGCTGCCTCCACCTTCGTTACCTGCAGTTCATCAATGCTCCGCGTGATGTTGCCGGGGACGCGGATTTCCTCCCCTGCTGTCCAGGACTTCATGTGCCGTGCCAGAGCACCGACAATGGCGTGGCCTTCCAGCTTCGCCAGCCCCTGTCCGGCGCAGCCGTGGGGGCCGTAGCCGAAGGAGAGGTGGTCCACGGGATTGCGGGTGACATCGAACAGGTCCGCGTCCGCGTACTGCCGGGGGTCGCGGTTTCCCGCGCCGAAGAGGATGCCCACCTGCGACCCGGCCGGAACGGTCGCGGAGCCTATCTCCACGTCCGCGGTGACGCGGCGCCCCCACACATGGATGGGTGCCCAGTACCGCAGCACCTCGGCGAAGGCGGACGGCACCAGCGAGGGGTCCTCCCGGATGAGGTCCAGCTGCCCGGGATGCCGGCCAAAGAGCGCCACCGCATTGCCAATCGAGGCGATGGTGGTGTCCACGCCGGCCCCGAGGTACTGGTGGATGATGTTTCCGGCGTAGCCCGCCGGAATCTCGCCCCGGGCTTCGGCGTCGAAGATCCCGCGCCCAATCGAGCCGGGAAGCAGATCCCCGGCAGTGACGGATGAGCACCACTCGTACAGTTCCCCGGCAATCGGGAAGCTTTCCCGGGTGCGCTGGTTCAGCGGTCCGATCACCTGCATGGCCGCCTGTCCCCAGCGCAGCATGTTCTCCTTCACCGCACCGTCGAAGCCGATCAGGTCCGCCACAATTTCCAGGGGAAAGGCACGGGCCAGCGAATCAATGGCGTCGAAACCGCCGCCGGCTGCCAACCCGGCAACCAGTTTGTCTGCTTTCTCCTCAATGACCACCTTGAGCCCGCGCAGCGCCCGCGGCGTCAGGTTCGCGGAGAGCGTGGCCCTCAGCTGGGTATGCAGCGGTGCGTCCGACGCCAGGGAGGTGCCCGCCAGTGCCTCGTTGACCATCGGGTTGAACCCGATGGAGGTGGAGGAGAAGGTTTCGGGATCACCCAGCGCATCCCGGATGGTTTCGTACCGGGTCAGCACATACACATCGTTCCGCGGAAGGTACACCGCCGGGGCGAGCTCACGCAGTTCGGCGTACACGGGATACGGATCGGCCAGGACGGCGTCGTCCCAGAGGTCAACGTCGGAAACGGCGGGTGCGTTCATGGGCACCTTTGTGCTGCTCATGGTGAAACTCCTTTGTTTCGAGGGACAGGGGCAAGGGCTGCGAAGACAACTGCAAACAGTCTGGACGGAAGGTTTACAGTGTGTCAAGCATCACATATAAACCTGACGTTCTGATGTCTTACTTGACACGGTGTAAAGGAATCTGTGATGCTACCCACACATCAACAACGGGTGTGAGCAGCGCCATATGCGCCTCGCACCCACCCGAGCTTCAAAGGAGAGGCAAGTGAGCCACTTCGCCGGCGGCGACGCCGCAAGTACTTCCCCGGGCGCCGTCGGACAGCAGAGCCGCAGCGCCACCGTCAATACCGTGCTGGGCCCTGTTCCCGCCGATCAGCTGGGCCCAGTGGCAGTGCATGAGGCCCTCCTTTCAGTGCTTCCCGGTGCGGAGTATGCCCCCGACATCTCCATGGACCGGGCAGAGATCTTCGAGACCCTGGCAGCTAAGCTGACCGAGTTCCACCGGCACGGCGGACGCACCGTCGTGGACAGCACCGGCATGTTCCACGGCCGGGACCTTCCCCTGTATGAAGCCCTTTCCCGCTCCACCGGCGTGCACATTGTCGCCTCCACGGGCATGGGGCCCGAAGAGATGCTGGGCGGCTACTTCCTGACCCCGCAGACCAACCCGCCTACCCCGTGGCCGGCCGACAAGTTTGCCGACCTTTTCACCAGGGAAGCCATCGACGGCATGGTGATCCCCCGCCTCGAACGCCGGGCAGCTGCCGGCCTGGTGGCAACGGCTGCGGACCGCGCCGGCATGACGCCAACGGAGGAGAGCCTGTTCCGCGGCGCGGCCCGCACCGCGCAGGCAGCAGGCATTCCGGTATCCATCCGCTTCGGCGCCGACGCACTGCATGACCTTGATGTTGTCCTCGAGGAGGGACTGGCGGCGGACAGGGTGCTTGTTGGCGGACTGGACCGCCGTGACGCCGTGGAGGCAGGAGCACCCTTGGAGGTGGCCCGCCGCGGAGCCTACGTGGTCCTTGACCGGGTGGGCACGAACGGGGAGGACGCATATGTGGACGACAGCCGGCGGGCCGGCCTGGTTCAGGAGCTGGTGAACGCCGGGTACGCCGCACAGATCCTGCTCTCCGGCGGTTCCGTGGGCGTGGCCAAGGGCCACCCCGGCTATGACCTGCCGTTCAGCTACGTCCTGTCCACCTTCGTTCCGTTCCTGCACTCACAGGGACTCGGAGAGGAAGTCACCCGGCAATTCCTGGTCGATAACCCCCGCGCCCTGCTTTCCGTGCGCGGCGCCGTGCCTGCCCCGGCAGCGGCCGGCGTCTGAACAATCAAAAACTTATCTATTTTCTGAGGTGTTGGTGTTGGCAAAAGTAAACACTGTATTGGGTACCATTCCGGCCGAAGAGCTCGGCATCGTAGCCGTGCACGAACATATCGGCTACGGCATGCCCGGCAGCGAACTGGACGAAAAGTGGTGGAAGACGCCGGAAGAGCGGTACGCCGAAACGGTGCCGAAGCTGCGGCAGTTCCATGAGTACGGGGGCGGAACCATCGTGGACGCCACGGGCATCTGCAACGGCCGCGATGTGGACTATTACAAGTCCCTGTCCAAAAAGACCGGCGTGCACATTGTGGCGTGCACCGGATTTGTGGGCGGAGACACCGCTCTGCCGCACTTTGCCCGCGCAAGCGTGGCCTACCTGGCCTCGGTCTTTGTCCACGAAATCACGGTGGGCATCGGGGACACCGGAAGCAGGGCCGGCGTCATCAAGGTCGGGGTGAGCCGCGGCGGCCGGATGACCGAGCTCGACAAGCGCATCTACCGTGCCGCAGCCCGGGCCTCCGTAGCCACCGGCGTTCCGATCCTGACCCACCTCGCCATCGATCCGGCACCCGCCATCCGGATCTTCAATGAGGAAGGCCTGCCGCTGGACCGGGTGCTGTTCGGCCATGCAGATGACGGCCTGAACGCCGAAAACACTCCGAGCGAATGGATCATGAGCCAGGGTGGCCGCATTGGCTTCGATACCTTCGGCTACGAGACCGAACTGCCCGATCCGCCGTTCTGGGCCCGGCCGCGCAAGGAACGCCTGGACCATTTCCTTGACCTGATCGCAAAGGGACACCTGAACCGGCTGCTGGCGTCCGCGGACGCCAACTGCAGCCCGCTTGGCTGGCCCGGGGTCAAGGGACACACGGTCAACTACATCTTCGAGGACCTGATGCCGGACCTGCGCAATGCCGGTGTCGACGAGGCAGACATCAAGACCCTCTTTGTCGATAACCCCGCAGAATTCCTCTCCATCTCCGCCTGACCATTCCCGAAACGCCCTACACACTGCCCGGCGCAGCGACGCTCCGGACAGGGAAAGCGATACCCATGGAAATCTCTGAATTCAAAGATCTGCACATCGCCATTGTCGGCGGAGGATACGGCGGCGCCGCGGCGGCCATCGCGCTGAAGAGCATTGGCGCCGAAAACGTCCACGTTTATGAGCAGGCTCCGGCCTTCGGACAGGTGGGCGCAGGCATCGGCCTGCGCCCGACCACGGTGGAACTGTTCCGCCAGTGGGGCATTTTCGACCGGATTGCGGCGGTCAGCGCACCCAGCGACCACCTACGGATCCTGTCCGACGACGGCGCCCACCTCCTGGCACGCGAGGAATGGCCGATGCTGCACGGCTACGCCCAGACCAACCACACCCGCATCATCCACCGCGGCGACTTCATCGAGGCTCTCTTCGGTGCGCTGCCGGAGCAGATGGTCCACACCGATCACAAGCTCACATCCATCACGGACAACGGCGCGCAGTCCACCCTCACGTTCGAAAACGGCCGCACGGTAACCGCCGATCTGGTGATCGCGGCGGACGGCATTCGCTCCCTGGTCCGCCAGCAGCTGTTCAGTGCGAAGCCGCCGGTCTTCGCCGGCGAGCATGCCTACCGCACCGTTATTTCCATCGACGACGCGTTTGGCCTGGTCACGGACGACAACCCCCGCTTCTACGTGGCCCGGAACGGCACCGTGGCGTACACCCTGCCGCTGCGGCACCGCAACGAGGTGTCCTACGACATCACCACACGCTCCGACGACGATTCCTGGGCACCGGTGATCACCAACGAATCGCTCGTCGCCGTCCTGGAAGGCTTCGACCAGCGCGTCATCGACGTTGCACGCACCCTGGACATCACCAAGGTGACCAGCCGTTCGGTCTACGACATCGACCCGGTGGACGTCTGGCACAGCGAGTCGGTCACCCTGCTCGGGGATTCGGCACACGCCATGCTGCACCACCAGGGCCAGGGCGCGAACTCAGCCATCCAGGACGCCGGCGCCCTCGCGGACGCCCTGCTGGCTGCGGACTCGATCCCCGCCGCCCTCGAACAGTTCCAGGCCGTACGCAAGCCCGTCACGGATGAACTGCAGCGGCTGTCCCGGCTGGGCTGGACCCCGGAGTCCGCGGAAACGGCTTTCCCGGAACAGACACCGGCGCGCTGAGCCAGCCTGTCCCCCGCACTTTCAAGCACCAAGGAAACAACATGACGATACATCCGGAAATCGCCAAAATCCTGGCCACTATCCCCGCCCCCGACGGCTCGCCGCTGGATCCGGCTGCCATGCGTGCCGGCGAGGCGGCGCAGGTTCCCCCTCCGGCGGACCGGCTGCCCCTGCACGCCGTTGAGGATCGCACCGCAGCAACGCCCTCCGGGGACGTGCCGGTACGGATCTACACACCCGTGGACTCTGACAGCTACGGCCTGCTGGTGTACATGCACGGTGGCGCGTTCTTCCTCGGCAGCCTGGACACCCACGATCACGTCGCGCGTTCCCTGGCCAAGGAAACGGGCTTTAAGGTGATCTCCGTCGGATACCGGCTGGCACCCGAGGCAGCGTTCCCCGCCGGACTCCGGGACAGCTACGCCGTCCTCCGCTGGGCGGCGGACAACGGTGCCGAGCTGGGCTGGGACGGACGGAGCCTCGCGGTGGCCGGGGACAGTTCCGGCGGCAACTTCGCCGCTGCCCTCACGGCCATGGCGAAGGACGACGGCTGGCAGGGCATCACCCATCAGGTCCTGTTTTACCCGTCCCTGGATTTGGACTTCGATGTGGACCGCTACGCCTCGATGCGGGAAAACGCCGAAGGCTACGGGTTGGAGACTGCGGGCCTGGCGCCCTTCAACGCCTTCTACCTCGAGAACGGTGCGGACCCGGCGGATCCCCTCGTCTCCCCCATCAAGCGCGGTGACCTCTCCGGCCTTCCGCCGGCCCTGATCATCACTGCCGAGCATGATCCCCTGCGCGACGAGGGTGAACTCTATGCAAAGCGCCTGGCGGAGGCCGGGGTCCCCGTGCAGCTGCACCGCTACGCCGGCGCGAACCACGGTTTCGTGGCCAACTTCTCCTGGCTGCCGGAGTTTTATGCGGCTTTCAGGGAGACGGCGCAGTTCCTCACCGGTAACGAGCAGCCGTGAATCCGATCAACGTCCGGGAGTTCATCGCCGGGACACCCTTCAACCGGTTCCACGCCGGCATGCTGTTCTGGTCCTGCTTCATCATCACCTTCGACATGTATGACCTGGTGGTCTACGGGTCGGTGCTGCCGGTCCTGATGGAGGAATGGTCGCTGGGACCGGTGGCAGCCGGCGCGATTGGCAGCTACGGCATCTTCGGCATGATGGTGGGTGCCATCCTCTTCGGGATACTGGCTGACCGGCTGGGCCGGACGAGGGTCCTCACGCTCAGCGTTGTCCTCTTCTCCGTGGCCAGCGCCCTGTGCGGCTTCGCGCCGAACCCGGAGGTTTTCTCCGTGCTGCGCTTCATCGGCGGCCTGGGCATCGGCGGCATCCTGCCCTGCCTTATTGCCATGCTGACCGATTATGCGCCCCGGAACCGGGCGAACACCCTGGTGGCCGTGGTGATGTGCTTCTTCTCGGTGGGCGGCATCCTGGCAGCCTTCGTGTCCATGCTGGCGCTTCCGGTGTTCGGCTGGCAGAGCGTTTACTGGGTGGCTGCGCTGCCCCTGCTCTTCCTGCCGCTGATGACCAGGTACTTCCTGGACTCCCCGGCAAGCCTGCTGGAACAGGGGAAAACGGCTGAACTGCGATCCGCCCTCGGTAAGGTGAACCCGACGGCCGTTCCGGCCCTGGACGCCACGTTCACGGTCAGCCAGGCAAAGGAACCGGGCAGTCCGGTGACGGCACTGTTCAGGAACCGCCGGGCGCTGGGGACGCTGATGATCTGGGTGGCCTTCTTTATGTGCCTGCTGATGATCAACGGGCTGACCACCTGGCTGCCGAAACTGATGGTGGAAGCCGGCTACGCCCTGAACTCGAGCCTGACGTTTATGGTTGTCCTGAACGTGGGTGCCATCATCGGCACGCTGGTTCTGGGCAAGCTCTCGGACAAGTGGGGCGTCAAACGCGTACTGGTACCCATGTTTGTGGTCTCCGCGGTCTCCCTGACACTGCTCGGTTTCGGCAGCAACATGGCCGTCCTGCTGCTCCTGGTGGCAGTGACCGGGGCCTGCACCATGGGGGCGCAGAACATCTCCTACTCCTTCGTGGCGCAGTACTATCCCTCCTCCATCCGTTCAACGGCCATCGGTCTGGCGTCCGGAGTGGGACGCATGGGCGCCATCCTGGGTCCGACCTTCGGCGGTGTGCTCCTGACCCTGAGCCTGCCGGTGGAAATGAACTTCCTCTTCTTCGCCATCCCGGGACTGATCGCCGCACTGGCGTTCTTCTTCGTCCCGCTGGGCAGGAAGGGGACGCCAAAGGACGCACTCCAGGGCGCGGATGCCGGATCCCCCGTGGCCGAACCCCGCTGAGCACGGAGCATCCCTGCAGGCAACAACGACGGCGGCCCGCCTCCTTTCGGAGACGGGCCGCCGTCGTCGTCTGCGCGCTGTCTGCCTCCCGCCCCGCAGACAGCCCGCGGCTACGAACCGGAATGCAGCCGCCGGTAGCCGTCCAGGGTGGTGAAGAAGGGCGAGGGTTCCAAGGTGGGGTTCCCCGTGTAGCCAAGCTCCCGCGCCACCGGCTCAAACGGCGAGTAAACGGAGTCCGTCTCCCGCAGCCCGTCCTGCAGGCATCGGGCCGCTGCGCCTGCAATCCGTGCCTCGATGTCCAGGCTCTCCTGCAGTGCCTCCCGTGCCTGTCCGGCGTCGAGTTCCACCCCGTAGGGCTCACCGTCGGAACGCCGGTACGGATGGCCCAGGTACAGGTGGCCGGGCCGGACCTGATCAAGAAGGTACCGGAGGCTGGCGCGGTAAGCCGCCGGGTCCTCGTACCCCGGAAAACCGTTGGCTGCGCCATGGACCTGAACGGCGTCGCCGACAAAAACGTCGTTCTGACCATCCACCACGTAGGCGACCGAGCCTGCGGTATGCCCCGGCACGGAATGCACCGAAACGGAGACGCCGCCGCCCAGCGAAAGCCGCTCGCCGCCACGCACCAGCATGGTCGGCTCCAGCTCCCCCGATATAACGGCCCGGGCGGTCTTCGTCTGTTCGGCCACACCTTCGGGATCCTTCAGGTACTGCTGGCGGACGTCGACATACTGGTCGAGGTGGCGGTCCCGCGAGCGGAGCAGGGGTGCATCCGCCTCATGAATCACCACCTGGGCACGCCGGCCCGTCAGCTCCCAGAGCGCGCGTGCCCCGCCCAAATGGTCAATATGTCCGTGGGTCAGCAGGATCCAGCGCACATCCCTGATGCTCCTGCCCAGTGCCTCCAGTGCCGGCACCATGCCGTCTGCGGGTGACGAGGAGATGCCCGTGTCCACGATGGCTGGTTCGGGGGCATCGATGAAGAAGCTGTAGAGGCCAAACCGGCCCCACGGCGACTCCAAAGGATGGATCTTCACGTCCTGCGTCATTCTCTGCTCCTCAGCTGCACCGGACACCGGCTACTGGATGATTGTGGCACCGCGCGGGGCGGCACGGGGCGGCAGGGACCACTGTGGTCTTGCACACACAAAGTTTATTATAATAATATGTTGTTGTCACCCGCTGATTGCCGGCTCTACTGGCCATCAGCCGTCCCTAAGGAGCTACATCTGCATGGCTGAATTCTCGACGTGGAATGCCGGTGGCGAGACCATCTCCATTCGCAAGGATCTCCGCGCCCCCATGCGCGACGGCGTTGAACTGGCGCTGGACGTGTACCACGGCACCGAAGACAAACCGCGGCCGGCCCTGGTTGCGCTGAGCCCCTACGGCAAGGAACTGCAGGCCCTCGCGCTCACCATGCCGCCGCAGCGCCGCCCAAGCCCCATGTGGGACGGCTGCATCGAGGCCGGCGACATAGCCCGCATAGTCCGCGAGGACTATGCCCATGTCATCGGAGACCTGCGCGGCTCCGGGGACTCCGGGGGTGAGCACATCGGCAATTACAACGCCGGCGGCGTTTCCCTGGGCCAGGACGCGTACGACTTTATTGAATGGGTCGCCGAGCAGCCCTGGTGCGACGGCAACGTCGGAATGGTGGGCATTTCCTACTTCGGTTCCATGCAGGTCCTGGCCGCGGCCGAACGCCCTCCGCATCTGAAGGCCATCTTCGTTTCCGGCGGCCACTATGACTTCTATGAGACCACGTACCACGGCGGCGTGATGTGGTTTATGCCGAGGGCCGCACGCGAAGGCCGCGGCGGAGACTCCGGCTGGGCGTTCACGGACCGGACAAAGTCCCGCATGCTGGAGCGCTACTCCCCCGAGGAACTGAAAAAGCTGGTGGCCGAGCGGCTCCGGGATCCGGATGTCGCGGCCTGGCCCAACCTGGTGCACACCCTGAACTATCCCAAGCACCACGAGGCCTGGTTCGACATCGTGATGAACGAGCTCGACGGCGAGTGGTACGAGGAGCGCAACCCCATCACGCTGGCCCCGAACATCGATATTCCGGTGTACCTGCAGATCGACCAGGGCCGTGGCTGGACCATGGACGGCACCATTGAGCTTTTCGACGCGCTCAAGGGACCGAAGAAACTCGATATCGGTTCCTACCCGCCCATGCAGTCACGCCCCTTCATCGAGGAACACGAGAAGATGTTCCGCTGGTATGACTACTGGATCAAGGGCATCGAGAACGGGGTCATGGACGAACCCGCGGTCAGTGTGTTTGTGGAGGGCAGCAGGAAACAGGTCACCGGCAGCGCCTGGCCGCCCAAGCCGGTGGACTACCGCCCCCTCTACCTGCGCCCGCGCCGCAAACTGTCGCCGGAGCCCGAACCCATGGGCACGGAGTACGCAGCCCCGGACGGCTTCTACCAGGCCCCGTTGACGGTGACTGACAAGGTGGAAATCCTCAGCTGGAGCACTGACGCGTTTGAGCAGGATACGGAACTGATGGGATCCGGCGCAGCGCACATCTTTGCAGAGATTGACCAGCCGGACACCAACTTCATCCTGCGGCTGTGGGACAGCGCCCCGAACGGCACACGCCAGCTGATCACCACCGGCTACCTGAAGGCATCGCACCGGGAACTCGACGCGGACCGGACCACCGAGGGCAACCCCTACCACCCGCATACCCGTGCAGTGCCGGTGGAACCGGGCGTGGTCGAGGAGTACGTGATCCGCCTCTATCCGTTTGCCGCCACCTTCCGGCCGGGCCACCGGCTGGTCGTGGAACTGTCCAATGACGAACCGCTGGCGGACGAGCATAATGCCCTGCTGCCGCCGGACGCGTTCCATCTTCCGGTAGGCCGCCCGGTGACGCACAAGATCTATCGCGACGCCGCGCACCCGTCCCGGCTGGTACTGCCGTTCACCACCGGCGAGGCGTCTCAGGGCTAACCGCCTACACAACAGCAGAGGGCGGGCACCGGATCCGGCGCCCGCCCTCTGCTATTTGTACTGTTGCCGGCTAGGAAGCCATGGCCGGAATCTTCATCCCGTGCTTGGTGACCAGCAGCTCACGGGTGGCCTTCACCTGCTGCTTGGCTTCGGCATCGTCCCAGCCGAGCTGCGGAGCCAGCAGGTCCGCCATCTCGGTGAGCATTTCCTCGGACACCAGGCCACGGAAGGCCAGCGAGGTGCGGCGGATCAGGACGTCGGACAGGCGGGTGATCTGCTCGTGCTCCACCATGTACTCGAGCTCGCGGGTGCTCAGCTCGGGGGTGGACGCCAGCAGCTGGTCTCCGCCCTGGGCCAGGAACTCCATCACGTCAGTGGCACGGGTGCCGTAGCGGGTCAGCAGGACGCGGACACGGTCACGGTCGGCTACCTCGTTGGCGGTCCGGTTCACCCACAGGCGCTCTTCGGCCTCGGTGCGCGGGAAGTCCTTGCCGCCGCCAATCTGGAGTTCGGCGGTAGCTGTCTTGCGCGGCATGCCGAGGGCCGTCATGGCCGCCGTGGCGAGGTTTTCGGACAGCGCACGGAACGTGGTCCACTTGCCGCCCACCAGGGACAGCGTGGTGACGTTCCGGCCGCCGCGGTTGTCCATGCGCTTTTCGATGCGGTAGTCGCGGGACACGAAGCCCGGCTGCGTGTCGTCATGCTTGGGCAGCGGGCGGACGCCGGAGAAGGTGTAGACAATGTGGTCGCGGCGCACGTCAACACTCGGGAAGACGTGGGCAATGAGCTCGAAGAAGTACTCGACTTCCTCGTCGGTGCAGACCGAGTCCTCGCGGATGTCGGCGTCAATGTCCGTAGTGCCCACCAGGACGCGGTCACCCATCGGGTAGATCAGGACAATGCGGCCGTCGGTGTGCTCAAAGAACATTTCCCGGCCGTTGCATGCTTCCAGCAGTTCCGGGTGGTCCAGAACAATGTGCGAACCCTTGGTGCCGCCCATGAAGGAGGTGCGCTTGCCGAAGGAGTCGTTGGTCTCGTCGACCCAGGCGCCCGTGGCGTTGATGACCACATCGGCGTCGAAGGTGAATTCCTCGCCGGTGAGTTCATCGCGCAGCAGCGTGCCGGCGTCGGTGGTGCCCACGGCGCTGACGTAGTTGCTGGCACGGGACTGCGGGTTGGCCTCGAGGCCGTCACGCAGCACGTCCAGGGTCAGGCGCTCGGGGTTGTGTACCGAGGCGTCAAAGTAGGTGGCCGTGTACTTGACGTCCGGGCGCAGCAGGGGAAGTTCCTGCAGGGACTTCTTTTTGCCCACGAAGTTGTGCTTGGGGGCCACGCGGCCGCCGCGGGAGAAGAAGTCGTACATCAGCAGGCCGGCCTTGATCAGCACGGCACCGCGCTCGGTGTGCTTGCCCTGCTTGTGCGTCAGGAAACGCAGCGGCGCGGCGGTGATACCCGAGAATGTGGTGGTGATGGGGATGGTGGTCTGCAGCGGCTTGACATAGTGCGGGGCCAGGCGCAGCAGCGCGTTGCGCTCGACGACGGACTCGTGCACCAGGCGGAACTCGCCGTTCTCCAGGTAGCGGATGCCGCCGTGGATCATGTGCGAGGAGGCGCCGGAGGCACCCTGGCAGTAGTCGCCGCGCTCAACGAGGGCAACGTCCACACCCTGCAGCGAGAGATCGCGGAAGGTGCCTACACCGTTAATGCCGCCGCCGACAATAAGCACCGAGGCCCGGGGACGGTCCTTCAGCTGCTGTACAACCGGACGGGTCCGGACTGCGGCGGTCTTGTCTGTACTACTGGGGTTCACGGAATTGTCCACGATATCTCCAAACGCTTCTGTGGCGGCTTTGCCATATCCCACAATGTTCAGAGTCCGCGGCCCGCCGCATCGAACCAATGCACAAACGTGCACCCTGCGATAATGGATTTATGGAAAACCTAGCGGTGTCGGTGGTCAGCAAGTGAACGTTGGTCTCACCATCCCTCCACGGGAGGCTAATGGCGGTGTTCCCGCCACGGAGAAGGAGGGCAGGGACCGGGACGCCCTGCGGGCCGCCCAAATGTATTACCTGCAGAACCTGACCATGGAGGCGATCGCCCGCGAACTGCGGGTTTCGCGCTCCACGGTGTCCCGTCTGCTGGCCCACGCCAGGAGCACGGGGCTGGTGCGGATTGAGATCCGCAGCCCCTCGGACCGGGCGCCGGCGCTCGAACGGCAGATCAGCTCCCGCTTCGGCGTCCAGGCGCACGTGGTTCCGGTGGCCGAGACCGTTTCCGCGGCGCAGGCATTGCAGCGGGTAGCCGTGCAGGCAGCGCACCTGATCAGCCCGCTCATCGATTCGGATGCGATTGTGGGCGTGGCCTGGGGCTCAACCCTCACGGCCGTGAGCCAGCATCTGCCGGTCAAGAGCACGCATGACAGCACTATTGTGCAGATGAACGGTGCGGGGAACTTCCGCACCTCGGGCATCACCTACGCCAGTGAAATCCTGCAGCGCTTCGGCCACGCATATGGTGCGCGGGTGGTGCAGTTCCCTGTCCCCGCGTTTTTCGATCATGCCGAAACGAAGGACGCCATGTGGCGTGAGCGGCCGGTGAAACGTGTGCTGGACCTGCAGGCCCGGATGAATACGGCCATCTTCGGTGTCGGTTCCATGGAAGCAGGCGTGCCCAGCCACGTGTACAACGGGTCCTACCTGGATGACGAGGACCTCAATGACCTGATGGCCGAAGGCGTGGTGGGTGACGTTGCCACCATGTTCTACCGGGCGGACGGCACCTGGGACGGCATCCGGCTCAACAGCCGCAGCACCGGCCCCGATCTTTCGACCCTCCGCCAGGTGCCGCGGCGGATCTGCGTGGTGGCCGGCGAAACCAAAACCACCAGCCTGCTGGGCGCGTTGCATGCAGGGCTGGTGACGGACCTGATCCTGGATGAAAACTCCGCGCGGCGGCTGGCATCCTCCTAGGTCCGGCGGTGGTCGGAGAAGGAAAGGCAGGACCCATGGAAAGAGATCCCCAGACCGCCCGGCGGCTGCGGGAGCTGCAGACCGGGGCGGACCCCGGCGCGATCCTCGCCTTCTTCGATGCCCTGCCACCGGTGACGGTATCCGAAATGTCCGGATCGTGGAGGGGTGCCGGTATTCCCACGGGCCACCCCCTCGACGGCCTGCTGGAACCGCTGGGCTGGCACGGAAAACGCTTTGACGGGCCGGAGGACGTTTTCCCGCTGGTCTTCTCCTCCGCCGTCGGCCTCTTTGCCGTGAATCCAGCCCCGGTTCCGCTCCGGGCCGTCCTGAGGCTGGCACCTGCCCTGCGCCGCTCCGGCCTGTTACACCGCATCCGGCCGCTGCTGCGGCTGCTCCGGACCCGGCACGCCCGGGCCCGCCTACGAATGACCGAGTACCGCGGCGTGTCGTCGGCCACCATGATTTATGATTCCCTGCCGGCCAATGACGTCTTCCGACGGGTGGACGCAAACACTGTCCTGGGGTGCATGGACCTGCGCGGCACCCGGGCGCCGTACTTTTTCGTGCTGCGGCGCGGGTAGGGACTCAGGAATCCAGCATGGCAACGGAACGGTTCCACAGCCCCAGAGCCAGTGCTGCGTCACCGGCCTGTTTGTTGGGCCGGGCCACCTTGCATCGCTCAAAGTACTTTCCGGTGGGGTAATCCTCCCCCGGTGTACCGCGTGCCAGGAACAGCAGGGTGCGCGCACCCTTTTCCGGGGTCGGCAGCAGCCGGCGCACCAGCGGCGCCTGGTAGAGGGAGCGCATGGCCGACCCTTCCGCGCTGGAGAAGCTGGAGCCGATGACGCCGGGGTGGAAGGCGGTGGAGGTAGCCCCGTGGGAACGGTAGCGCCGGTCGAATTCCTCGGTGAAAAGGATCTGCTCCAGCTTGCTGTCGCCGTAGGCCTTACGGGGGTTGTAGTCCTTCTCTTCCTCCAGGTCGTCAAGGTCCACGTGGCCGAAGTAGCGGTTGGCGACGCTGGAGGTATTGATGACCGTGCCCTTGGACCGGATCAGCCGGTCAGTCAGGAGCCGGGTGAGCAGGAACGGGGCCAGGTAATTCACCTGGAACGTCATTTCGTGCCCGTCATCCGTGACCTGGCGTTCCTTGCCGAAGATCGCACCTGCGTTGTTGGCCAGGACATCTATCTGCTCGTACCGCTGCAGCAGTTCCGAGGCCAGGTTCCGCACGCTGTCCAGGTCCGCGAAGTCGGCAAGGAAGTACTCCCCTCCGGTCTGCTCCGCCACGGCCGCCGTCTTTTCCCTTGACCGGCCGACCACCACTACGTGCTGCTGTTCCCTGGCCAGCGCTTTGGCGGCGGCAGCACCGATGCCGTCGCTTGCGCCGGTGATCACAATGGTTTTTCGACTCACGCACGCCTGCTTTCGGTGGGCCCTGCCGGGATCCTGGATGTTGGTTCCACCATAGCCCCCCGTGGTCCGGCTCCGCCCTGGGCTGCGCCCTGTGCGCCGCACCGGCTGCCCGCTATTGCCCGGCTATCTCCCGCAGCGCGCGGACGTGGCCGTCAAAGGCATCCGCACCTGTGGGGGTAAGGCGCACCCAGGTCAGGCGCCGGGAGTCCCCACGGTTCGCGGATGCCTGTTTGACCAGCCGGACATACCCTGCATCGGCCAAGAGTTTCAGGTGCTTGGACAACGCCGCATCCGCCACCCCCAGGGTGTCGCGCAGGACGGCGAAGTCCAGCTGCTCAACCGGCCTGAGCAGTCCGCAGATCCGGAGCCGGACGGGCGCATGGATCAGGTCATTGAACTGCGCGTCAGGCACGGAGCTCGTCCAGGCCGCTTCGGTAGGCGACGCCGGAAAGCCACGTTGCCAGCACGAACGCCGCCAGGCTTGTGAGCCCCACTGCCCACACGATGCCGAGGGAAACCAAGGCCAGCGAGATGGAGAACAGCACCAGGCTTCCCGCCAGGATGCCGGCTACGGCCACCATGGCCCGGCGCCCCATCCGGCGGAACTTCACTCCGGTCTCGCGCTGGATCAGGTAAGTGATGATCAGCACCGCCACCAGCGCCAGCCAGGCGGAACCGGACGGCTCATAGTCCGCTCCCGGACTGGCCGCCGCCGCAGCGGCCACGTACCACGCAGCCACGCCGCCGTACCCTGCAAGCAACACCCTCGGCACCCGGACGGCACCGGCCAGGGTGCTGCGGTCAGCGTTCAGCATCCGGAGTCCGGCCGCGGCCTCTTCGGCGCGCTTATCAAAGTCATTTTCCATAACGGCAAGTGTCTATCTTATTTTCCATTATGGCAAGTGACTTTTTCCGGGGCCCTTCTGCATCCGCCGGAGCTTTTCCGGGTTGCGGACGGCGAATACCGACTGCACTTTTCCGCCCGCCGAAAATTCCAGCTGGAACACCGTGGTCACGGCGCCCTCCTCACAGAACGCGACGGCGGGCAGGCCGTTAAGTTCCATGAAGAAGGGCACCGCCCCGTCGCCGTACTTGTCCGCCAGCCCCAGCATCAGCCGTGCCACCTTCTCCGGGCCGTGGACGGGGCGCAGTGCAGCACTCGCCTTGCCGCCGCCGTCGGATACCAGCACCACTCCCGGCGCCAGCAGATCAACCAGCGACTGGACCTGCCCGGTCATGGCGGCCCGAAGGAAACGTTCCACCGCTGCACGGTGTTCACCGGTATCCGCACCGGCCCGTGGTGTGCCGGACCGCACCCGGGAACGTGCGCGGTGCAGCATCTGCCGCACCGCGGGTTGACCGGCATCAAGGACGGCGGCAATCTCCGCATAGCCGAAGTCGAATACCTCATGCAGCAGAAAGGCAACCCGTTCCGGCCCCGTGAGGGTCTGCAGCAGCACCAGCATCGCAGTGGACACTTCCCCCGCCGTCAGCACAGCCGCCTCGGGGTCCGCAGGGTGCGCGTCCTCACCGGTGGGCAGCGGCTCCGGCAGCCATTCGCCGGGATAGTCCTCACGCCGCCGGCCGGAAGCCCGGAGAACATTCAGTGCCTGCCGGGACGCGATCCGTGCCAGGTAGGCGCGCGGATCGGCCACGGGAGCCTGCACTTCCCGCCAGCGAAGGTAGGTTTCCTGCACCACGTCCTCGGCGTCTGCCACGCTTCCCAGTACGTCATAGGCAATGGTGAACACCAGCCTGCGGTGTGCCAGGAACTGGGCATCACGGTCCGGGCTGGCGCTCACTCCATGAGGTGAACGGACCGCGCCGCCGGCGTCGTCGTTGGCACCTTCGGTCCCGTCGGCCATGTATATGCCCCACTTCGTTTGGCTTCGCCGCGGATCCACCGCAGCGTCATGCGGCAGATGATTTCCTTCTGCACTGCCGCCGTCCTGCCGTGCAGGTGCAGCCGGGCAGGCGAATCGTCGGCAGCAAGGAACTGGACCACCGCGTCGCTGCGGCCCAGACTAATGCACACCCCTCGGAATCCGCTGTTATGCCGCACCCCCGGCATTCCGTCCACGGCGCGCAGAATGTTCCCTGCCGCGTCAGCACCCATCGGCAAAGCGGCGGCACAGCACATCCGCAGGTACGCATAGTCCGGGCCGGCAATCACGGCTGCGTCACCGGCACCGTAGATGCGTTCGCGCCCCTGCGCCTGCAGGGTGGGTTCCAGGCACAGCCTGCCGCTGCCGTCCACGGCCAGCCCGGCCTTGGCGGCGAGCTGCGGAACGGCAAAACCGGCACACCACAGCACGACGTCGGCGGCCAGGTTCCGCCGGACGTCGCCGTCGGTGGCAACGGAACTCCCGGTGTGCAGCTGCACCCCGGCTTTTCCGAGGCGCTTCACCAGGGCCCTGCGGGCCGGTATTCCCAGGGTCCGGGCCACGTCCGAGGCGCTGTGCAGAGCCACGCTCAGGTGCGGGAAGGCCCCCGCAGTCTCCGCCGCGGTTTCGACGGCGGTGAAGCCTCCGCCCACCACTGCCACCCGGCCGCCGGCGGGCAGTGCCGACAGTTCGCGGCGGGCGCCGGCGGCCCCCTCCAGATGTTCAATCCGCAGGGCACCGCCAGGGGCTGCGGCTGCCGCTGATCCCACGGCGTACACCAGATAGTCATAGGCAAGGTCACCGCCGGCGGCGAGCCGGACGGTGCGCATGTCCGGCAGGATCCCGGCTGCCGCATCCCGGACCAGGTGCACCCCCGGGTGCAGGACGGAGCCATAATCCACGGTGGCATCCGCGCGTGTACCGGCAGTGTATTCGTGCAGCCGGATCCTTTCCACGAACCGGGGACCGGGAGTCACGAGGACTACCTCCAGTCCGCTCCGTCCACTGGCCGCCAGCCGGTTGGCCGCCATGACTCCTGCATATCCGCCGCCCAGGATAACTGCCGTGGTGTCCATGGGGTGCTCCTTGTCTGTCTGTCCGGGCCCGGTGCGTCGCTGGAGCACCGGTCGTGAACATAAGACACCGCGGGGAACCGATTTGTGACAGGGTCCCGGGCGGGTTATTGCGTCAGCCCGGCGTATTCCTCGAGCGTGATTCCCTCGCGGTGGAGCCTGGCGGCAAGGTCTGCCCCCACATAGCGCAGGTGCCAGGGCTCGTAGCTGTACCCGGTGGTCAGCTCCTTGCCTTCCGGATAGCGGATGATGAAGCCGTACCGGTGCGCATTGGCTGCCGTCCAGGCCCCGGCGGGCGTGTGCTTGAAGCAGGCCTGCAGGGAACAGGCGGCGTCCGGGTTGCCGATGTCCACGGCGAGTCCGGTCTGGTGTTCGCTGTGGCCGGGCCGGGCGGAGATTGCTTCGGCCGCATGCCGGCCCTGGTTGCGGATGTAGGCGGCATGCAGCTCCGCCTGTGCCTCAGCGGACCGGAATCCGCTGACCGCCCTTAGCGGGGAGCCGCCTGCCGCGGCGTCGGCGGACATTCGGCTGTACGCTTCCGCGGCGTCGCGGCGCAGCTGCACTCCGTGGACGTCGGCAAGGTCCGGAGGCCGGAAACCTGGGTCGCTGAGCTGACGGTCCTTGTTGACGAGAACGCTGATGCTGGCGGGCGAGTCGAAGTCCAGGCCCGGTCCGGTGGCCGGTGCTCCCGGTTCCGTGCCGGCCGGCGGCAGGAACATCAGGAGGGCGAGACATACGCAGCCAATCAAGGCTATGTGCGTAGTGACGTACTGGCGCGGCATGACAATTCCTCCCCCAGCAACTTTCCCACAGCAGCGTGCAATTAATCGGATAGGACCCGCTGCAGGTGCAGCGGGTCCTATCCGACGGCGCGGTTTCCCTAGACGGTGGCGGGCTCGCGGTCCGGCGCGGCTTCGGCGGGCGCTGGCTCCGGAACAGGTGCCTCATCCACCGGCCAGGCTTCATCCTTCGGCGGCTTGATCCGGTCAATGATCATCACCACCACGAGGGAGGCGGCGCCCCAGATGCCCAGGGTCAGCAGGTGTGAGCCCACGGTGTCTCCGCCGAAGTACAGGATGGAGCGGATGGACTCCACTGCGGCCGGCATCGGCAGGATGCCGTGCAGGAAGCGGAAGATCTCCGGTTCCATGTAAATGGACATGGCCGCACCCGAGGCCGGGACGCCCAGGAACATCAGGATGCCGATGACCGGCAGGATGGCCAGCATCCCGATCAGGCGTTCAAAGACCGTGGTGAACATGGCCACGCAGAAGATGGCGACGGCGCCCACGCCCCAAAGTGCGAGGAAATGGCCATCGATGGCGCCCACAAAAACGTCCACAATGACCCAGAGGAACGCCGAGAAACCTACGGACCAGCCGGCCACGACAGGCAGGAGCCGGCGAAGCGGCCGGCTCGCGGGCTGCGCGGTTGCCCCCACCACAATGATCATGAAGCCGGCCATGATCCAGCCCATGGCCAGGTACATGGTGGCCATGCCCATGGAGTCTTGACCCGGCAGCGGAGCAATCTCCTCCGTGGCCAGCTGCATCTGCTGACCCGCGGAAACCTGGGCGAAGATCTGGCTGACCACCTGCTGGGCACTGACGCCCGCAGCCTGGTTTGTATAGAGAGTGGCCGCGGGGTTCTCCGCGGACGGCAGTACGTACGCTGCGGTGATCTCCCGGTCCCGCACCTGCTCCCGTGCTTCATCGGCGGAATCAAGTGCCCGCAGATCAAAGAGTCCGGACATGTTCTCTTCCAGTCCGGCTACGGCCTGTTCGGCCTGCTGCGTGGTTGCCCCCACGACGGCAACCGGCATATCCCGCGGTGCGGGCTGGTACATTGCGCCCAGCATCATGGTCAGCATCATGGAGACCATGGCCAGCGGGAAGAAGGCCAGGGTGAGGTAGCGCCAGACGCGGTTTTTCGGCCGCGGTCCGCCGTGCAGCGAGGCAACGTTGACGGGCAGCGGCTTGGCGTCCGGTGTTCGCCGGCGCTTCAGGGCATCCAGTGCCAGGGTCAGCAGCAGTGAGACCGCAGTGCCGATGGCCAGCACCAGCAGGTGCCGGCCTGCGCCGTCCCCGTCGAAGTAGAGCACCGAGCGCAGCGATTCGCCGGTCGCGGCCGCCGGCAGGAAGCTGTGCAGGAAGGGGTAGAGCGCGGGCATGGTGTGCACCGACATGCTCATATTCGAGGCGGGCACACCCAGCACCATCAGGAACAGCATGCCGGCAAGCACCGCCATGGGTCCCAGGATGCGGGTGAGGAACAGCTGGACGCTGCCCACGGCGAACACTGAGAGCCAGCAAATGCCCAGGACAGCAGCCGTATGGCCTTCCACCACGCCCATGATGGGTCCGACGACGGTCCACACCAGTGCCGCAATCAGTGCGGACCAGCCCGCCAGCAGCGGGACGAACCGGCGGAAACGCAGCAACTCGGGCGAGTTGGACAGCACCAGGCTCAGAGGCATGTACCCCGCCAGCATCAGGGCGGTGGTCATAAACATCGCACCCAGTCCGGCCATGTCATTCTCCGGCAGGGGTGCCAGGTCCTCCGTCGCCAGGGACAGTCCCTGTGCAAGCACCTGGGGAGCCAGCAGTGCAGTGACGGTCCCACTTTGGGAGGCGCCGGCCGCCCCGGCGGTGTAGACAGTGGCAGTTTCACCGGCCAGGTCAACGGCACCGGAAACCTCGCGGTCCAGCACCAGCTGTCGGGCCTCCTCCGCGGAGTCCACCCTCCTGACATCAACGGCGTCGGGATTGGCGGAGGTCAGTGCCCCGGCGAAGGAATCCGCCTGCTGCGCCGAGCCGCTGACGGCAACGGGCATGTTGTTCGGCTCCGGAGAATGCATGGCGGCCAGGTATCCGCCCACCAGCATGGAAACCATCAGCAGCGGCATTAGGAACATGGCGACATAGCGCCCGATCTTTTCCGCCTTGGCCCGTTTCACGGCGGCGGCGGAATCCCGGTCCGTTGGTTCCGGTTCAGTTGCCGGCTCAGTCTCCGGCGGTGAATCGGTGGATGTGGGGGACAAATTGGTCAAGAACGTGCTCCTGTTGAATCAAGGACGGCGGTGCGAGGGCGCAGGCCGGTGCGGCCCGGGCCGGCCAGTGGGACCGACTCGTCAAAATTACGCCATGTGGCGTAAATTGGATAATCGAAGCCCGCAATGACGTTCAAAGGAGAGTGTTCAGCCATGGGACAGCATGGGGAAAAGGCGCGCGGGGCACTGCTGGATGCCGCCGAGGAACTGTTCGCCGTCAACGGGATCGATGCCGTCTCCAACCGCCGGGTCGCCGAGCATGCGGGCACCGCCAACCACTCCGCTGTCGCCTACCACTTCGGCAGCCGCGACGAGTTGCTGCGGATCCTTTCGACGCGCCATCTGCAGGAAACCAACCGCCGTCGAACCGAATTGCTTCGTTCCCTGCCGGCGGATGCCGCCCTCCCGGACCTGCTGGCGGCCATGATCCTTCCGTGGGTGGAGCACCTGGCATCGCTGCCCGTGCCGAGCTGGCGGGCACGCTTTGTATCCCAGATCAGAAACGTCCCTTCGGTGCACGCGGTCAGTACCGACGCCGCGGCGGCCAGCCCCGCCATGGAGGAACTCGTCCGCCGCACCCACGCTGCCGCGGGCAACGTCACTCCCTCGGTGCTGTACGGCCGTTCCTCCATCCTCGGCGGCATGGTCCTCAGTGTCTGCGCGGATTATGAAGCGCGCGTCCAGGACGGCGTCGAAGAGCCCAACTGGACCGGCGTCGGCTATTTCCTGATTGACGCCTGCGCCGGGATGCTGGCCGCCCCGGTCACCCACCCCGGGGACTTCCTGGCCCAGCCGTCCTCGGTCTACCTGCTCTGAGCAGCTGCCCGCTTAGAGCGTCGCCTCCAGTTCGGACCACAGGGCGAGCGGGCCCACCTGCGGGCGCGGCCGGCGGCACGCCGTCAGTAATGCGCCCTGCCCCTAGGCGGGGGCAGCTGCCCGCAGTGCCCTGTATCCGAACATCCGGTCATAGACAGCGGCGAAGATCATCGCCAGGGCCACGGCAATCACCATGATGACGAGCATGCCGATCACCCCGCTCTGCACCCCGGCGTCGGCGTCGGCGTTGAAATAGAGCACCGCCCGGTTGGCCATGGTCATCTGGTACAGCGGTTCGCCGCGGGCAATGAACGTGAAGAATCCGGGCAGCGCCTCCAGCGGCACCACGCCGCTGGCCGCAGGCAGGCCCATAAACACCACGTAGATCAGGGACAGGATCATCCCGGCGCTGCCAAAGAGCGTAATCAGGGCCATGGTTACCGCCGACACGGTGACAATGGACAGCCACGTGGTGAGGAAGAACCAGCCGCCGTTCGGTATCGGCATGCCGACGGCGGAGGCCACCCACATCATCAGGCCGGCGGTGGGCAGCCCGCCCAGGACCACCAGGCCCCATTTGAGCAGATAGGTCTTCCAGCGGGCGGGCTGCAGTGGCGGGCCCAGGGAGAAGCGGGGCCCAAGTTCCACCGGCGCCACCCCCAGCCGGGCGTCCACCAGGAAGTGGATGGCCACGGTACCGCTCAGTCCCACGACCATCAGGAGCACGGAGTAGAAGAAGGCGCCCATGCCCAGGGCCGCCCCTTCCGGCGGCGGGTTGTAAACGTCCCGGGTAACGGAAATGGGCTCCGCCAGCAGGTCGGAGGACGTACCGTCAACCTTCGGCGCCACCTGCTGCTGCAGCTGGGGCGGCAGGTCCGCTCCCAGCCGTGCCAGCTCGCCCTGGAGTTCTGCCTGTGCCTGTCCCTGGGCTTCGCGTGCCGAAGCGGTCAGCTGTTCGCCCAGGGCCTTGTTGGCCTGTTCCACGGCCGGGTCCAGGGCAGAGGTGGCGAGGCTGCTTGCCAGCGGTCCTGCCAGGGGGTTGGTGTAGACGGTGATGTCCGGCCGCGTGACCTGCGTGTCGCTGAGTGAGCCGCTGACCAGTGCGGTGGCATTTGCGGAGAAGGATTCCGGGATTACCACCGCACCGTGGATCTGCCCCTTGCCCATTTGCTCCTGCGCCTCTTCCCAGGACAGGACCCGCAGGTCAATCTCGTCGTTGCTGCTGAACCCCTTCACCATTTCGTCGGTAATGTTCTGCCCCAGGTTCTCGCTGCCGGCAGGCGTCTGCGTCCCGCTGTCCTGGTTCACGACGGCAACGGGGAAGTGTTTGAGGTGGTTTCCCGGGCTGCCCAGGCCGCCGATATACAGGGCGGTGCCCGCCCCGCCGAGCAGCAGGAGGACCAGCAGCGGCAGCAGCCACATACGCGGTGAGAGGTACACCCCTGCCGTGGACGGCGCCGCACCCCGGCGGGTCTGCGGCGAAGGGGTTCCGGACTGATCCGGTTGCGCTGAATGTGCGGGCATGCGGATACCTCCGAAGCAGCCGGGCTGTACTGTGGACGCACCTTCTCGCCCTTACCGTTCGAGGCTAGCCCGCTGCCCTGTTCCGCGGATACGGTCCGGGGCCGCCCGGCCCGGCGGGAGGCCGAATTCCTGCCGGGCGGCCCGGAGCGGACAGCCCTAGTACTTGGCGATGAAGCGGCCGACTACTCCGCCGGCCCGCAGCTTGTCGATCGCGTCGGGAATGTCCTTCTGCTCAATGATGTTCATCGGCGGGTTCAGTTTCCCGGACTTCATCAGCTCGTACAGCGCTTCGAGGTCCTCCTTGGTGCCGGACTTGGAGCCCTTGATGGTGAGCTGGTTGATGATGAGCGGATAGGTGCTGATGTTCGCTTCCAGCCTGCCCATTCCCACCTGCACCAGGGTGCCGTACTCCGCCAGCGTCTCCACCGCCCCAGCCGTCGTGCTGCCAAAACCGGCATAATCCACGATCAGGTCCAGGTTTTTGTCCTTGAACTCGGTAATCGATTCGGCAACGCCGGCCAGCCCAATCTCCTCGGCCAGGTCGCGGGTTTGCGGGTTGATGTCGGCGCCGTAGACCTCGGCACCGGCCAGCACTGCCACCCGGGCGCCGATGTATCCCAGACCGCCCAGGCCAATCACGCCCACCTTCATTCCGGCCTTCGCTCCGCCTACGGCCATGATGGCGTGGTAGGCGGTAAGTCCGGCGTCGGTGGCCATGGCGGCCAGGTCAAAGGGGACTTCATCCGGGAGTTTGACCAGGTTGTCGTCCGTGGCGAGCAGCTTCGGACCGAAGCCGCCGTCCCACTTTCCGTAGCCGAGGGCATCTCCGTCGCTCATCACCGGTGCCAGGCCTACCCGGTCCCCGACCTTCCAGTGCTCCATGCCCTCGCCGACTTCGACAATCACGCCGGCATTCTCATGGCCCATGGTGCGGGGCAGCTGGAAGAACAACGGCATCCAGCCCGGATCATCCAGTGCAGTCACATCTGAGTGGCAGACTCCTGCCGCTTTTACCTCCACCACAACCTGCCCTGGCCCGGCGTGCGGCTCAGGAACCTCGTTGAGTTCCAGCGGCTTGTTGGTCCCGGTAAACTGCCATGCCTTCATGGAAATACTCCCTCCATGGGTGCGCTTCTGCTTACCTATCCAGCCTATCCCCGGCTCGATCGGGGCGCCTGCCGGCGGTCGTTTGACCTTGACGTTGCGTCAAGTTCTAGGCTGGAGGGGCATGGAAAGGAAACGCATGGACTGGTCCATCAAGGAGGTGGCGAAGCTGGTCGGGACTACGTCCCGCACGCTGCGCCATTACGACAGCATCGGGCTGCTGCCACCCACGCGTGTGGGAAGCAACGGGTACCGCCGGTATGGCCGGGACGCCCTGGTGCGGTTGCAGCGCATTCTGCTGCTACGCGACCTCGGCCTGTCATTGCCGCAGATCAGGAAGATCCTTGACGGTGAACAGGACGACTCAGCGGCCCTGACCCGGCACCTGCGCCATCTGCAGGCTGAACGGGACCGGCTGCAGACACAAATCAACGCTGTCCGCTCCACGCTGGCAGCACTCCAAAAAGGAGAGGACATCATGGCAGAGAAGATGTTTGAAGGTTTTGACCACACGCAGTATCGGGAGGAGGTGGAGGAACGCTGGGGCCCGGATGCCTATGCCGCATCGGATCGCTGGTGGGCTTCGCTCGATGAGGCGCGGAAACAAGGCTTCCAGGCCGAGCACGCCGCGCTCCAGGACGCCTGGGACACAGCCCAGCGCCAGGGACTGGCACCGGACAGCCCCCAGGTGCAGGAGCTAGCGCAGCGGCACGCGGCCTGGATTGCCGCTGGCTCCGGCAAGCGGCAGGCCGACCCGCGAATGCTCGAAGGGCTGGCGGACATGTACGCCGCTGACGAGCGGTTCGCGGTCCACTACACCCGCGAATTTGCAGACGGCGCCCGGTATGTCCGGGACGCCCTGCGTACCTATGCGCGGGGACTCGCCGGCTAACGCGCGTCACGCCCTCTACGGTTCCTGCTCCACCAGCCGCTGCAGAAGGGCCTCGAGCACCTGGATCTGGCCTTTGACCAGTTTGGTGCGCGCCACCGCAGGGGAAAACCAGCTGGCGTCGTCAATCTCGGGGTACTCACGGATCCGGCCCGAGCCTTTCGGCCATTCCAGGGCGAAGGTATTGCTCGCTATCCGCTCCGGATCAAAGTCCGATTCAGCAGTGAAAACCGTGATGGCCTTTTTCGCGGACTGGCGGAAACTGCCCAGCAGTTCATACTCCGCGGCGGGAGCGGGCGTGCCCATTTCCTCACTGAATTCCCTAAGCGCTGCGGTCAGGGGATCCTCCTCCGGCAGGTATTCACCCTTGGGGATAGACCAGGCATGCGTATCCTTCCGGGCCCAGAACGGTCCGCCCATGTGACCTATCCAGACCTGCAGGCCATCCTGCCGCCGCCGGTACAGCAGGATGCCGGCACTGGTGATCATGCGGGCTCGAACCCGAAGGTGACAACCGGCGGCACGTCCGCGCGCAGCCGCTCCAGGACAAAACGTTCGTGGGGAACGACGGCGGCGGGCAGGTCGTCGAGGGCAAACCACTCCAGCTTCGCCGCCTTGCCGGGCTCCATGATGCGCGGTTCACCGCTCCAGCGGGTGCAGGTGAAGAAGAAGTCCACCCGTTCGTCCACAGCCTGACCGCCTCCGTTGGTGCGGTGCATGGCAGTGAGTGGCACGACGTCGTCGGGCGCTACGGAGATGCCCAACTCCTCGCGCGCCTCCCGGGCTGCGGCGGCTGCCGCGGACTCCCCCGCTTCCACATGCCCGGCAGCGGCGGTTGCCCAATAGCCGTCCATGTATCCGGTGCCCTGCCGGAGCTGCAGCAGGATCCGATCCCCCCGCGGAAGAATCAGATAGCTGGCTGGCACTACACGGAACCGGTCGGTCACGGCGGATCAGTCTCCTTTTAAAGGGGCGGACGGCATCAGCCTAACGGCGTGCCGTTACACAAAACTAAATATGACGGGCATCACACTATGCTGGCTGGACTGTTCCGGATTACCGCCCGCAGGAAGGCCCGAAAATGTCTCACAATGCCCGCAGCGAACGCGCAAAGCGCGTGCCCCCGCATCTGGTGGACCCCGAGCCGGGAGGCGTGGGGGACCCGGCCGTGGCTTCCCTGACGGGAACAAAACCGGAGCCGGTCCCGTTGCCGCCGGGGGTCAGCCCGAAGCTCTACAACGCGGATCTGGCACCCACCACCAGAAAGGGACGGACCTGGCACGCCTACAGCATCTTTACCCTCTGGGCCAATGACGTGCACTCGCTGGGCAACTACGCGTTCGCCATCGGGCTGTTCGCCCTGGGCCTGGGCGCCTGGCAGATCCTGCTGGCCTTTGCGCTTGGGGCAGTGCTGTTGTTCCTGCTGCTGAACCTCTCCGGTTTTATGGGTGAGCGCACCGGCGCCCCCTTCCCGGTCATCAGCCGGATTGCCTTCGGGGTGAAGGGAGCCCAGATTCCCGCAGTTATCCGCGGCGCCGTCGCCATTGCCTGGTTCGGCATCCAGACCTACCTGGCGTCCGTGGTGCTGCGCGTGCTGATCCTCGCGCTGGCCCCGAACCTGGCGCCGCTGGACACCAATTCCTTCCTGGGACTCTCCACGCTGGGCTGGATCTCCTTTGTGGCCCTGTGGGTGGTGCAGGTGATCATTGTCAGTTTCGGGATGGAAATGATCCGCAAGTATGAAGCATTTGCCGGGCCGATCATCCTGGTCACCATGCTGGCCCTGGCCATCTGGATGTTCGTGGAAGCCGGCGGGTCCATCGCCTGGTCCACCACCGAGTCCCTGACCGGCGGCGAAATGTGGGTCCGGATTTTCCAGTCGGCAGCTTTGTGGGTGGTTATTTACGGAACCTTTGTCCTGAACTTCTGCGACTTCACCCGCGGCGCCCCTTCCGAACGCTCGGTGGTGCGCGGCAACTTCTTCGGCATCCCGATCAACATGCTCTTTTTTGCCGTCATCGTAATTGTCCTGGCCGGTGCCCAATACCGGATCGACGGGACCATCATCGAATCCCCCACCGACATTGTGAACACCATCCCCAACACGTTCCTGCTGGTGCTTGCGGCCCTTGCACTGATCATCCTGACCATCGCGGTGAACCTGATGGCCAACTTCGTCGCCCCCATCTATACCCTGGCCAACCTCTTCCCGCGCCGGCTGAACTTCCGCCGGGCCGCCCTGGTGTCGGCAGTCATCGGGCTGATCATCCTGCCGTGGAACCTGTACAACTCCCCCGTGGTGATTGTGTACTTCCTGGGCGGACTGGGCGCGCTGCTGGGCCCCCTGTTCGGTGTCATTATGGCCGACTACTGGCTGGTGCGTAAGGGCAGGGTAAACATGCCCGATCTCTATTCGGAGTCCCCCGACGGCGACTATGCCTACACCCGCGGGGTAAACCGCAAGGCGATCATCGCGGGCACGCCGGCCGCCGTCGTCGCACTGGTCCTGGCGCTGGTTCCCGCGTTCAGCCTGGTGGCCGGGTTCTCCTGGTTTGTCGGAGCCATCCTGGCAGCGGTCATCTACCTCATCATCACCAATCGGCACGGGACCTTCCGGGCTGTCGACGGCGAGACTATCGCCGTCGCCCCCAGACACTAAACGACGCAGACACTAAACGACGCAGGCACTAAACGACGTCGGCACTGAAAGACGCCAACACCGACGCAAAGCGAAAGGAAGACAGAATGCGCATTCTTGTGCTGAACGTCAACACCACGGAAACCATGACCGAGTCCATTGGCGCCGAGGCAGCCGCGGCTGCGTCACCCGGGACCGAAATCATTCCGCTGACACCGCTCTTCGGGGCGGAATCCGTGGAAGGAAACTATGAGAGCTATCTGGCCGCCATAGCGGTAATGGAAACCGTAAAGGCCTATCCCGAACCCTTCGACGCCGTGATCCAGGCGGGCTACGGCGAGCATGGCAGGGAGGGGCTGCAGGAACTGCTCGATGTCCCCGTGGTGGACATCACCGAAGCCGCCGCGGCCACGGCCATGTACCTGGGCCACAAATACTCGGTGGTGACCACCCTTGACCGCACTGTTCCGCTGATTGAGGACCGCCTGAAACTGGCCGGACTCCTGGACCGGTGCGCCTCGGTGCGGGCCAGCGGAATGTCGGTCCTTGGTCTCGAGGAGAATTCCGAGGCCGCAGTGCGTGCCATCACGGAGCAGGCCATGCTCGCGGTTCAGGAGGACCGGGCGGAGGTCATCTGCCTGGGCTGCGGCGGCATGGCCGGACTGAAGGACAGTATTGCGGAACGTACGGGTGCACCGGTGGTTGACGGCGTGGCAGCCGCGGTGACCGTTGCAGAGTCCCTGGTCCGGATGGGGCTGAGCACCTCCAAGGTCCGGACCTATGCCCCGGGCCGCCCGAAGCTGTTCCGCAACTGGCCGTTTGCCGCCGGTTCCCTGCAGCACTGATCAGGGTTCGGCTGCCGTTCCCAAAAGGCCAAACAGAAGCACCCCGGTCCGAGGACCGGGGTGCTTTTGCATAGTGGTGCCCGAAGTGGGACTCGAACCCACACACCTTTCGATACTGCATTTTGAGTGCAGCGCGTCTGCCAATTCCGCCATTCGGGCGTGCCGTCTGTCACGAACAACGGGTAGTTGCCGTGTTGGACGCAAAACAACTCTACATGCGGATAGGCTGAATACGTGAACTGCCGGTGCGCCGGCAGGAGAGACCGTATCTGAGGAGCCACCTGTGTCTGAGTCCACCGAGCCCGCACCGTCTACCACTGAGGCGCCCGCCGAGGCCGTGAATGCCGCGTCCTCCAACGCACCGGCCCGCCGCGTCCTCGTCGCTGAAGATGAGACCCTGATCCGCCTCGACATTGTCGAAATCCTGACCGGCGAGGGGTACGACGTCGTTGGCGAGGCAGACAACGGCGAGAAGGCCGTGCAGCTGGCCAAGGAGCTGAAGCCGGACCTGGTCCTGATGGACGTAAAGATGCCCCTGATGGACGGGATTACCGCAGCCGAGCAGATCGTCAAGGCCCGTATTGCCCCGGTAGTGCTGCTGACTGCCTTCAGCCAGAAGGAACTGGTGGAGCGGGCACGCGAGGCCGGTGCCATGGCCTACGTGGTCAAGCCCTTCACCCCGGCGGACCTGATCCCCGCCATTGAGATTGCCCTGTCCCGCCACGAGGAGATCAAGGCCCTCGAGGAAGAGGTCACGGACCTGAAGGAGCAGTTCGCCACCCGCAAGCTGGTGGAGCGTGCCAAGTCGCTGCTGACCACCAAGATGGGACTGACCGAGCCCGAGGCCTTCCGCTGGATCCAGAAGACCTCCATGGACCGCCGCCTGAGCATGCGCGAGGTTGCCGAGACCATCATCAACCAGGTCAACTGATCTTCACGTAGCACCAAAAGCAAAGGCCCCGTCCAATCGGACGGGGCCTTTACTGTTGGTGCGGCAGGGCTGTTTCTGCGGCAAGGCCGGAAGGCTAGATGGCCTTGGCCTTGCCCTTCTTGCTGTCCTTGACCGGCCACGGGCCGACCTTTTCCTTGATCCGTTCCTGGCCTTCGTAGCGCTGGCCGGCGTCGGCGATGTCGCCTACGCGGTGCACCTTGAGGCTGTTGGTGGAACCGGCCTGTCCGGGAGGCGAACCGGCGGCGATGACCACCAGGTCATTGTCCTCCACCAGGCCCTCTTCGAGCAGCGTCCGGTCCACCTGGGCGGTCATCTGGTCGGTGTGCTCGGCGAACTCAACGAGCATGGGTGCGACACCCCAGAACAGGGTCATGTAGCGGTAGGTTTCCTCCACGGGGGTGAAGGCGAACACCGGCTTGGAGGGGCGCAGGCGGGAAAGCCGGCGGGCGGAGTCTCCGGACTGGGTGAAGGTACAGATGTACTTGGCGTCCAGCTGGTCCGAGATTTCGACGGCGGCACGCGTGATGGCACCACCGCGGGTGCGCGGCTTGGAACCCAGCGGCGGAACACGGTTCAGGCCGTGCTCCTCGGTGGACTCGATGATCCGGGCCATGGTCTCCACCGTCTCGATGGCGTACTTGCCCACGGAGGTTTCGCCGGAGAGCATTACGGCGTCGGCACCGTCCAGCACGGCGTTGGCGCAGTCGGAGGCCTCGGCGCGGGTCGGGCGGGGGTTGTCGATCATCGATTCGAGCACCTGGGTGGCCACAATCACCGGCTTGGCCCAGCGGCGGGCCAGTTCAATGGCGTTCTTCTGTACCAGGGGAACCTCTTCGAGCGGCAGCTCGACGCCGAGGTCGCCGCGGGCAACCATGATGGAGTCGAACGCGTCGATGATTTCCTCGAGGTTTGCCACGGCCTGCGGCTTCTCGATCTTGGCAATCACCGGGACGCGGCGGCCTTCCTCGTCCATGATTTCGTGCACGCGGGCAATGTCGCCGGCGTCGCGCACGAAGGAGAGGGCAACCATATCCACGCCGCGGTTCAGTGCCCAGCGGAGATCATCCTCATCCTTTTCGGACAGTGCAGGCACATTCACGGCAACGCCGGGCAGGTTAATGCCCTTGTTGTTGGACACGTTGCCGGGCACAACAACCTGGGTAACCACGGTGGTGGAGGTAACGTCTACTGCCCGCAGCTTGACCTTGCCGTCATCGATCAGCAGGAAGTCGCCGATCTTGACGTCGCCGGGCAGGCCCTTGTAGGTGGTGGAGCAGATTTCCCGGGTACCGGGAATGTCCTCGGTGGTGATGGTGAACGTATCGCCCACATTCAGGAAGTGGGGTTCCTCGGTGAACCGGCCGAGCCGGATTTTGGGTCCCTGCAGGTCGGCGAAGATGCCTACGGGCATGCCGAGCTCAGCGGAAGCCTTGCGCACGTTCTCATACGTGGCGTTGTGTACGGAGTGGTCGCCGTGGCTCATGTTCATACGGGCGACGTTCACGCCCGCGCGAAGAACCGCTACGGTATTTTCATAGCTGGCGATCGCTGGTCCAAAAGTGGCAACAATCTTTGCGCGTCTCATATTTCCCAGCCTAGTCTTCCTTGACGGTTTCCGCATGGGACCGGGGCTGCCGGGGCCGCTGTGCCGCGCGCTTGACGGCTCCGAAGCAGGTCAAATTCCGTACCGCTAGTCCGGAAGCCTGCACAAATTCCCACAGACGGGCGCAAATGGCGCCGTGCGGGCCCGCATCCGGCAGTGCGGAAGGCAAGCCGTGGGAATCTGTGCAGCCGCCATCAGCACTATCCGGGCGTACCTTCTCCTCTTTGCGCCGCCGCGGCTGCCTTGGCGCCCGCCGGGCCGGACACTGATCTCCGGAACATCACGTAGCTGAGCGCGCTGATGACTGCCAGTCCCATAAGGAAGCCGGCCGCGGTCCAGTTGCCGCCGAAGCCCAGTACCAGGGCGACCGCTACGCTCGCCGCCGCCGGAAGGTACAGCAGCCGAAAGTCGGCCTGCCTGCGGGTGAGCGGTTTCTTCGTTCCCGCGGGGCGCGGGTCCGGTTCGGGCGTTCCACCGGCGGGCTCGGCCGGCGCCCCGTACTGTGCAGAAACCGCTTCGCCGCTCGTAAAGTGCGTCGGCGGGTACTGCGCCGCCGGGTACTGGGCCGGGCCGGCCTGCGCCGGAGGATACTGCGCCGCCGGGAACTGCGCCGCCGGGTACTGGGCCGCAGGGAACTGTGCCGGGCTGTAATACCCGTCCGGCGTAGCCGGAGTGCCGACCGCGCCTTTGCCCTCCCCGCTGACCACAAACATGCTCCCGGCCTGCTTCTGGATAACCGGCCGAAGCATTCCGAGGAGGAACACTATTCCAACACTGAACACCCACGAGGGCCGGTCGGAGTTGATGGCCATCAGCACCGCCAGCCATACCAGCACTGCAATGGCGCCTACAAACAGCAGCACGCCCTTTAATCCCCGGGGATTAAACTCCACCCGCGCACCCGGACCGGCTTTTTTGGCCCTGCGGCGTGCAGGGAGGAAAACAACCAGCGTCACCAGCCCCACCGTGACGCCGATCCCGAAAACGGTCCCGATAACCCCTGCCACCATCCTGCGCTCCCCCAAATATGCGTGTCCGAAAGTACGCCTGTCCAATACCGGATCCGGTACGGACGCCACACTCTACCCGAAACGGTCAGCCGACCTTGCGGCGGTAGATGGCAATGGCGCCGGCGTAGGCAGCACCGAGGATACCCGCCAGCCAGGCCAGCGCTATCCCGAAGTCCGCGCCGACAGGTTGCTGGGCAAACAACGCCCGCATGGTGTCCACAATTGCCGTGACCGGCTGGTTCTCCGCAAACCACGCAACTGGTCCGGGCATCGTCCCGGTGGGGACAAATGCCGAGCTGATGAACGGCAGGAAGATCAGCGGGTAACTGAAGGCGCTGGCGCCGTCGACGGTTTTGGCCACCAGGCCCGCGATCACCGCCAGCCAGGTGAGCGCCAGAGTAAACAGGACCAGGATCCCGGCGACGGCGAACCAGGCCACCGGCGATGCACCGCTGCGGAACCCGATCATCACGGCCACACCGATAACCAGGGCAACCGCGGCAAGGTTTGCGCTCACCGAGGTGAGTACATGCGCCCAGAGCACCCCCGAGCGGGCAATGGGCATCGACTGGAAGCGTTCGAACATGCCGTCCCGCTTGTCGAGGAACAACCGGTAGGCCGTATAGGCGACACCGGAGGCAACGGTGATCAGCAGGATGCCGGGGAGCATGTAGTTGATGTAGGCCTCACCCGATCCGGTGCTGATGGCGCCGCCGAAGACGTAGACAAACATCAGCATCAGGGCGACCGGGGTGACGGCAGTGGTGATCACGGTATCCGGGCTGCGGAGCACATGCCGCAGGGAGCGGCCGGTCAGGGCGGCGGTATCGCTGAGGGCAGTCATCGGCTTTCCCTTTCTTCCGCGGTCGGAGTCCGGCCGGTGTCGCCGACCAGGGCGAGGAAGACGTCCTCGAGGGACGCCTGCTTGGTGACGTACTCAGTCTTGGCCGGCGGAAGGAGCTGCTGCAGCTCGGACAGGGTGCCGTTCCGGATGATGACGCCCTGGTGCAGGATCCCGATGCGGTCGGCGAGCTGCTCCGCCTCGTCCAGGTACTGCGTGGTGAGCAGGACAGTGGTTCCGGCCGCGGCCAGTTCCCGGACGGCGTGCCACACCTCGTTGCGTGCCTGGGGGTCCAGGCCGGCGGTCGGCTCGTCCAGGAAAATCACTCCCGGCTCCCCGATCAGGCTCATCGCGATATCGAGGCGTCGCCGCATTCCGCCGGAATAGGTGCCCGCCCTGCGGGTCCCCGAGTCGGTGAGCGCAAACCGGGCGAGCATCTCGTCCGCAACCGCACCCGGATTCTTCCGGTGGCGCAGTTTGGCGATGAGGACCAGGTTCTCCCGGCCCGTCAGCACGTCATCAACCGCCGTGAACTGGCCGGTCAGGCTGATGGAGCGGCGCACATCGGCGGGCTGGGTTCCGACGTCGAAGCCGGAGACCGCGGCGGTCCCGGCGTCGGCGGCCAACAAAGTAGAGAGAATCCGCACGAGCGTTGTTTTTCCCGCACCATTGGAGCCCAACAGTGCGAAGATACTGCCTGCACTTACGTCAAAGTCGACTCCGCGCAGCACCTGCAGATCCCGGAACGATTTTTCAATGCCCTCTACCCGGATGGCGGGGTCAAGGGTGTGGTTGGTACGCATAGCCGGTCTCCAATCCCGGTGGTTATGCCTCTCCCTCGGACCGGTCGATGGTGTCGACCAGGCGCCTGCGCTCCTTGTCGATCCACTGGCCGTCCGCATAATTCGCGATGAAGGCCTCTGCAAACTCCACCGGATCCTCACCGACGACGCCGCGGATAGGCGTCCCGTCGACGGCGGCGCGCTCAATCAGGTCAGCGAGGTCTTCGAGCATCTGGATATAGACGTCGCCCTTGGCGATTGGTCCCGCGTACATAAAGTAGCGCTCGAGGCCGTCCATGGCGGTCCGGTATCCCGCAGGCAGCTGGGCCTTGCGCTGCTTGAAGCGGCGCCAGCGCCTTTTATCCTCAAACGGTCCGGTCACAAGCTCAATCCATTTCGCGGCCATCATTGCCTCCCGTGTTGTGCGGCTGTTGGACGTCCCACTGCAGGTGTTCTATCCGTGCCGTCAGAAAGCTCCAGCTGCCCCAGAACTCACGGAGGTAATCCGCACCTTGTGCGTTCAGGGTGTAAACCTTGCGCGCCGGCCCCTTTTCCGAGGGCACCTTCTCGACGTCGACGAGACCGCGTTTTTCGATCCGGAGCAGGAGGGCGTATACGGTGCCCTCGGCAATATCGCTGAAGCCCTGATCCCGGAGCCGTGCCGTGATGTCGTAACCGTAGGCCGGATTCGCGGCAATGAGGGCCAGGACAATGCCTTCGAGGGTGCCCTTGAGCATCTCCGTCATCTGTTTGCCCATGGACCGCCCCTGCTCACGTCAACTACCTAGTGTTACTGACTACCACTAGACAGTAACACCAGGTAGCGGCGGCGGGAAGTGGGCCAGGCAGAAGATTCCGGGGCATGGGATCCGCACGGCATTCCGGAGCACCAAAAAGGCCCGAAGGCCCAGCGCCTGGGCTGGGCCTTCGGGCCTGTTCGGTCGTAGCTGTGTTTTCTGTCGTGACTGTGTGTTCTGTCGTAACTGTGTGTTGTCGTACCTCGAGCAGCCGGTCTGCACTTCGGGGACCGGCAGCGGGCCTACAGCGGAGTGATGGCCCGGTCCGTCGGAGCCACCGGCGCCGGCAGCCGGGTGGAGCCCATCAGCCACTGGTCCACGGCTGCAGCCGCTGCCCGGCCCTCCGCAATGGCCCAGACAATGAGGGACTGCCCGCGTCCGGCGTCGCCCGCCGCGAACACACCGGGAGTGCCGGTCATGTAGTAACCGTCCCGGATCACGTTGCCGCGGTCATCGAACTCCGCGGAAACCTGTTCGGCCAGGCCTGCCGGTTCCGGACCCGTGAAGCCCAGGGACAGGAAGACCAGGTCGGCGGGGATGACCCGCTCGGTGCCGGCCTTCGGCAGGCGCTTTCCGTCCACAAACTCCGTTTCGGCCACCTTGACGCCGGTCAGCTTCCCGTCCTCCCCCACAAACTCGACGGTGGAGGCAAGGTAGGTCCGTTCCCCGCCCTCTTCATGGGCACTGGCCACCTCGAACAGCGTCGGGTACATCGGCCACGGCTGGTGCGCGGCACGCTCGGCGGGCGGCTGCTGGCCAATCGCCAGGGTTGTGACGGACGCTGCCTGCTGCCGGTGGGCGGTACCCAGGCAGTCGGCACCCGTGTCGCCGCCACCCAGGATCACCACATGCTTGCCCTCGGCGCTGATCTGGTTCTTCACCCTGTCCCCGGCCACGGCCTTGTTGGACTGGACCAGGTAGTCCATGGCGAAGTGCACGCCGGTCAGGTCCCGTCCGGGGATGGGCAGGTCGCGGGGCACGGTGGCGCCGGTGGCAATTACCACGGCGTCATAGCGGCGGCGCAACTGCTCCCAACTGATGTCCTTGCCCACTTCCACACCGGTGCGGAACCGCGTGCCTTCGGTGCGCATCTGCTCCAAGCGGCGGTCCACCTGGATTTTTTCCATCTTGAAGTCCGGGATGCCGTAGCGCAGCAGCCCGCCAATGCGGTCGTCACGTTCGTAGACGGCCACGGTGTGGCCGGCCCGGGTGAGCTGCTGGGCGGCTGCCAGTCCGGCGGGCCCAGAGCCGACGACGGCGATGGTGCGGTCCGTGAGCCGCTCCGGCGGGTGCGGGGTTACCCAGCCTTCACCCCAGGCTTCATCAATGATGGATACCTCCACCTGCTTGATGGTGACCGGCGGCTGGTTGATGCCCAGCACGCAGGACGCCTCGCAGGGTGCCGGGCAGAGCCGTCCGGTGAACTCCGGGAAGTTGTTCGTGGCGTGCAGCCGTTCAATGGCCTCCGCGCCCTTGCCCCGCCAGGTCAGGTCATTCCATTCCGGAATGAGGTTGCCCAGCGGGCAGCCCTGGTGGCAGAACGGAATGCCGCAGTCCATGCAGCGCCCGGCCTGTGCCTTCAGCACACCCTTCTCCTGCGCTTCGTAGACTTCCTTCCAGTCCATGATGCGCACCGGCACGGGGCGCCGGGGCTGGGTTTCGCGTTCGCGTACCTTCAAGAATCCGCGTGGGTCAGCCACCGGTAACCTCCAAAATCTGAGTCCATGCTTCAGCGCCGTCGGGATCGAGTCCCGCTTCCACAGCCGAGGCGCGGGCGCCGAGCACTGCCGCATAGTCCCGCGGCAGCACCTTGGTAATCCGGGACACGGTGTCCTCGAAGTTCTCCAGCAGTTTGCGTGCCAGATCGGATTCGGTTTCCTCGACGTGCCGGACCAGCAGGCCGCGGACAATGTCGATGTCCTCCGCATCCGGAGCCTCCAGGCGCAGTTCCCCGCGCTCCAGGCTTTCCTTATTGACCTTCGCCTGCACCAGGTCGATGACAAACGCGGTGCCGCCGGACATGCCGGCGCCGAAGTTGCGTCCGGTCGGGCCCAGGATCAGGGTCTGTCCCCCGGTCATGTATTCGCAGCCGTGGTCGCCGATGCCTTCAACCACGGCGGTGGCCCCGGAGTTGCGGACCAGGAAGCGTTCGCCCACCTGGCCGCTGAGGAACATCTCCCCGCTGGTCGCGCCGTAGCCGATCACGTTGCCGGCAATGACGTTGCGGTCGGCGGCAAACACGTTCCCGCGGTCCGGGCGGACGATGATCCGGCCCCCGGAGAGGCCCTTGCCCACGTAGTCATTCGAATCGCCGAACAGGCGCAGGGTGATGCCTGCCGGGAGGAATGCCCCGAGCGACTGGCCGGCCTGGCCGGTAAGGGTGATGTCGATGGTGTCCGGTGCCAGGACATCGGTACCGAAGGTTTTGGTGACCGTGTGACCGAGCATGGTGCCCACCGACCTGTCGGTGTTCACCACATCCAGGGCAATCCGCACCGGTGCACGGTTCTGCAGCGCATCTGCGCTCATCTCGATCAGCTTGTTGTCGAAGTGCAGATCCAGTTCGTGGTTCTGCGACACCATGTTCCGCAGCGGAGCACCGGGGTCCACCTCGGCGCCGCGCAGGATCGGCTCCAGGTCCAGCCCGTCGGCCTTCCAGTGGTCAATCGCTGCCCGGGTGTCCAGCAGTTCGGTGTGTCCGATCGCTTCTTCCAGGGTGCGGAACCCGAGCTCGGCCAGGATTTCGCGGATTTCCTCGGCAATGAATTCGAAGAAGTTCACCACGAACTCCGGCTTGCCGGTGAAGCGGCTGCGCAGTTCGGGGTTCTGCGTAGCCACGCCCACCGGGCAGGTATCCAGGTGGCAGACCCGCATCATGATGCAGCCCGACACCACCAGCGGCGCGGTGGCGAAGCCGAATTCCTCCCCGCCCAGCAGCGCGGCAATCACTACGTCCCGCCCGGTCTTCAGCTGGCCGTCCACCTGGACCACTACGCGGTCCCGGAGTCCGTTGAGCATCAGCGTCTGCTGGGTTTCGGCCAGGCCGAGCTCCCAGGGCGCACCGGCGTGCTTGAGCGAGTTCAACGGCGAGGCGCCCGTGCCTCCGTCGTGCCCGGACACCAGTACGACGTCGGCCTTGGCCTTGGTCACGCCGGCCGCCACGGTGCCGATTCCGGCTTCGGACACGAGCTTGACGTGCACGCGGGCTGACGGGTTGGAGCGCTTCAGGTCATAGATCAGCTGCGCCAGGTCTTCGATGGAGTAGATGTCATGGTGCGGCGGCGGGGAAATGAGCCCCACGCCCGGGGTGGAGTGCCGGGTGCGGGCCACCCAGGGGTAGACCTTCTGGGCCATCAGCTGGCCGCCCTCGCCGGGCTTGGCGCCCTGTGCCATTTTGATCTGCAGGTCTTCGGCGTTGGTCAGATACAGGCTGGTGACGCCGAACCGGCCGGAGGCAATCTGCTTGATGGCCGAACGGCGCTCGGGATCCAGCAGCCGCTCCACGTCTTCCCCGCCCTCACCGGTGTTGGACTTCGCGCCCAGCCGGTTCATGGCAATGGCCAGGGTTTCGTGGGCTTCCTTGGAGATGGAGCCGTAGCTCATGGCACCGGTGGAGAAGCGCTTGACGATGCTGGAGACCGGCTCCACCTCGTCCAGCGGCACGGGCGGACGCTCCCCCCTGCGGAAGTCCAGCAGGCCGCGCAGGGTCATCAGGTTCTTCGACTGGTCATTAACACCGTTGGTGTAGGCCTTGAACACGTCGTACCGGCGCTCACGCGTGGCGTGCTGCAGCCGGAACACCGTCTCGGGGTTGAACAGGTGCGGCGGGCCTTCGCGCCGCCACTGGTATTCACCGCCGTTGTCCAGCGCACGGTGCGGCTCCTCCACGCCGTCGCCGGGGTACGCCTCGGCGTGCCGGGCGCCGGCTTCGGCGGCAATGACGTCCAGTCCGACGCCGCCGAGCTGGGTCTGCGTGCCGTGGAAGAACTCGTCCACCAGTTCCTGGCCGAGGCCGATCGCCTCGAAGGTCTGGGCGCCGCAGTAGGAGGCCACGGTGGAGATGCCCATTTTGGACATGATCTTCAGGACGCCCTTGCCCAGGCCCTTGATCAGGTTGGTGACGGCCTCTTCACGGGTGACACCGGTGATGTCTCCGTTGCGGACCAGTTCCTCGCAGCTTTCCATGGCCAGGTACGGGTTCACAGCTGACGCACCGTAGCCGATGAGCACGGCCACGTGATGCACCTCGCGCACGTCTCCGGCCTCCACGAGGAGGGAGATCTTGGTGCGGTTGGCGCTCTTGAGCAGGTGGTGGTGCACGGCGGAGAGCAGCAGCAGGGACGGGATCGGCGCCCACTGGGCGTTGGAATCCCGGTCCGAGAGGACAATGTACTGCACACCGCGGTTCACGGCGCCGGAGACCTTTTCACAGATTTCGCTGATCCGGGCCCGCAGTTCCGCTTCGCCGCCCTGGGGGCGGTACAGGCCGCGGACCTTCAGCGCGATCCGTTCGCCGTCCTCATCGGTGAGGTTGGCGATCTTCGCCAGCTCGTCATTGTTGATGACCGGGAACTTCAGCGCCACCTGGCTGGTTTTCACCTGTTTCAGCGAGAGCAGGTTGCCGTTGGGCCCAATGGAGGCCTGCATGGAGGTGACCAGTTCCTCGCGGATAGCGTCCAGCGGCGGGTTGGTCACCTGGGCGAAGGACTGCACAAAGTAGTCAAAGAGCAGCCGCGGCCGCTTGGAGAGCACCGCAATGGGGGTATCCGACCCCATGGCGCCGAGCGGCTCGGCACCGGTGCGGGCCATCGGGCCCAGCAGGATGCGCAGTTCCTCCTGCGTGTAACCGAAGGTCCGCTGGCGGCGGTTGATGGAGGCCTTGGTGTGCAGGACGTGCTCGCGTTCGGGCAGTTCCTCCAACCGGACCTGGTTCTCCTTCACCCAATCCGCCCAAGGGTTGGCGGCGGCTATTTCGGACTTGATTTCCTCGTCTTCAATCAGCCGGCCCTCGGCGGTGTCCACCAGGAACATCTTGCCGGGCGAGACACGGCCCTTGCGGACCACCGTGGCCGGGTCAATATCCACCACGCCGACTTCGGAGGCCAGGACCACCAGGCCGTCATCGGTGACCCAGTACCGGGCCGGGCGCAGGCCGTTGCGGTCCAGCACCGCACCCACCTGGGTGCCGTCGGTGAAGGAGACGGCAGCGGGACCGTCCCACGGCTCCATCAGCATGGAGTGGTACTGGTAAAACGCCCGGCGGGCCGGGTCCATGGTGGCATGGTTTTCCCACGCCTCCGGGATCATCATCATGATCGCGTGGGTAATGGGCCGCCCGGAGAGCATCAGCAGCTCCGCCACCTCGTCAAAGGACGCTGAATCGGAGGCCCCGGGGGTACAGATGGGGAACAGTTCCTCCGGCGTCTGCCCCAGCAGCGGGTTCTTCATCTGGGACTGCCGGGCGCGCATCCAGTTGCGGTTGCCCTTGACCGTGTTGATCTCACCGTTGTGGGCAATGGTGCGGAACGGCTGGGCCAGCGGCCAGGACGGGAAGGTGTTGGTGGAAAAACGTGAGTGGACAATGCCCAGCTTGGTCTTGAACCGCGGGTCGGACAGGTCCGGGAAGAACGGTTCCAGCTGCGCGGTGGTGACCATGCCCTTGTAGACCATGGTCTTGGAGGACAGCGAGGGGAAGTAGACACCGAACTTGTTCTGCGACCGCTTCCGGACGCGGAAGGCCCGGGCATCCAGGTCTTCGGTGCCGAGGCCTTCTTCGGGGGCCAGGAATACCTGGACGAAGTAGGGCATGCACGCCCGGGACATGGCGCCGACCAGATCGGCGACCACGGGGACTTCACGCCAGCCCAGTACCTGCAGGCCTTCGGAGGCGGCAATGGCTTCCACCCCGGCCCGGGCGGTGTGCTGTTCGCGGTCTTCGGTAGGCAGGAACGCGGTTCCCACGGCGTAGCCGCCGGCTGCGGGGAGTTCAAAATCCACCACGGCCCGCAGGAATTCGTCCGGTACCTGGGTGAGCAGGCCCGCGCCGTCGCCGGTTCCTTCATCGGCGCCCACGGCACCGCGGTGCTCGAGGTTGCGCAGGGCGGTGAGGGCGGCGTCGACAATCCCGTGGGTGGGCTCGCCTCGCAGGGTGGCGATGACCGCCAGGCCGCAGGCGTCCTTCTCGTTTTCGGCCCGGTACAGACCGGAGTCCTCCGGGAGCGCGGCAAAGCGGGTGAAAGGTGACACGACGGTGTCGGAAAAAGCAGACAGGGAATCAGTCATAAGAAGTGAGTCCTTCCCCCTTATTAGAGCGTCGGGAGGGGACAACGCTGGCCCCACGGCGGGAAATCCTCAGGGGGATCCTCCGCGGCGTTTATTGATTCTACGGCTCACTTCGTCCCGGAAAACCGGAAAATCCGGTTCCACTGGGAATCCTGCCTGCCGTGACCGGCGCTTTCCGGATGGGTCTCCCGGGCTGCAGCCGTTGGCGCCACTTCAATGTGGCTACCGCCTGCAGCACCGGGAGGTAACCCGGAGTTCTTAGGCGGGAGGTCCGTTGTCCTTGGACCGGTGAGGATGGGACTCCTCGGTTTTTGTCTCTGCGAGATTAGCACGCACGGGGCGCCCGGATGACGCCGATTCCGATTTCGCGGCTTCTGTTTCGTTCTTGTTATCCGGGAGCTCAGCGGCTGGTTCGCGGCCGGGAAGGTACAGGGAACCCTCACCGCCCTTGCGTGCCTTGATTGTCAGGTAAACAAACATGGCCAGGGAGGCAATGAGCAGGGCTGCACTGGTCCACACATTAAGCCGTTGTGTGACGCCAAAAAGCGTAATCATTTCGGCGTCATCAATGCGCAGCAGCTCAATCCAGAGGCGCCCCAGGGTGTAGAAGGCCACGTAGAGCCAGACCAGCCGTCCGCCACGGAGCCTGAACCGGCGGTCCAGAAGCAGTAGCAGTGCCACGCCGGCCAGGTTCCACAGCGATTCATAAAGGAAGGTCGGGTGGAACAGGGTGCCGGGTGCGGCGTCGGCGGGGAAGTTGGGGTTGTCCGCGTCAATTTCCAAGCCCCAGGGCAGGTCTGTTTCCGCGCCGAAGAGTTCCTGGTTGAACCAGTTTCCCCACCGTCCCACAGCCTGGGCCAGGAGCAGGCCCGGAGCAGCGGCGTCGGCGAAGGTGGAGAGCTTGATGCCCGCCCGCCGGCACCCGATCCAGGCACCCACAGCGCCCAGTGCCACGGCACCCCAGATCCCCAGCCCGCCCCGCCAGATCTGCGGAATGAGGGCAAGGTCCCCGTCCGCCCCGAAGTAGGCGTCCGGAGAGGAAATGACGTGGTAGAGCCGCCCGCCGATGATGCCGAAGGGAATGGCCCAGATGGCAATGTCCCAGACATCGTCCGTGTTCAGGCCACGGGCCTTCCAGCGCCGGGAGGTCAGCCACAGACCCGCGACGATGCCGGCCAGGATGCACAGGGCGTAGACATGGATGGTCAGCGGCCCCAGCGAAAAGCTGCTGAAGTCGGAGGAGGGGCTGGGGATGCCCGCAGGCACCGGCATCAGGTTCATTAACGGGCCTTCGGGGTTCCGGAGTGCAGTTCACGGGTTAGCTCGGCCACGGCCGGGACGCCGCCGTCGCGCAGGGCGGCCACCAGGGCAGTGCCCACAATGACACCGTCGGCGTAGGCGCCGATTTCGCGGACATGCCCGGCCCGCGAAACGCCCAGGCCTACGCATACCCGCTCCGCGCCGGCGGCACGGGCGGCGCTGACTACGTCCCGGGCGGCGTCGCTGACGCTGTCCCGGGCGCCGGTGACACCCATGATGGAAACGGCATAGACAAAGCCGCGGCTCGCTGCGACGGTGCTCTTCATACGGGCCTCGGTAGAGGACGGTGCCACCAGGAACACCCGGTCCAGGCCGTACTTATCCGAGGCCGCGAACCATTCGGTGGCCTCGTCCGGCACCAGGTCCGGAGTGATGAGTCCGGCTCCCCCGGCCTCGGCCAGGCGGCGGGAAAACTCATCCACGCCCATCCGCACCACGGGGTTCCAGTACGTCATAACCAGCACGGCTGCGTCGGTGGCCGCCGTAATACCGGCAACGACGTCGAATACCTCGGCCACGCGGAAACCGTCGGCCAGGGCCTGGGTGGTGGCGGCCTGGATGACGTGGCCGTCCATGACCGGGTCCGAGTACGGAATGCCGATTTCAATCAGGTCGGCACCGTTCTCCGCCAGGGCAATACCCGCGGCGATGGTTTCCGCCACGGTGGGGTATCCGGCGGGCAGGTAGCCGATCAGCGCGGCGCGGCCTTCGGCAGCCGCCCGGTCAATGGCGGCCGCGGCCTTGCTCTGCCGGACTTCGGTGCTCACAGCTGTTCCCCTTCTTTGCCGATCTCGGCTTCGGCTGACTGGTCATCCAGCAGGTTGAACCATTCAGCGGCGGTGGCCACGTCCTTGTCGCCGCGGCCGGAGAGGTTAACCAGCACGATCTTTTCGGACGCGTCGCCTTCTTCCGCGAGCCTGCGGCCCACCTTGATGGCCCCGGCCAGGGCGTGCGCGGATTCGATGGCGGGAATGATCCCCTCCGTGCGGCACAGCAGCTGGAAGGCGTCCATGGCTTCGGCGTCGGTGATGGGTTCATAGCTGACCCGGCCGATGTCGGAGAGGTAGGAATGCTCCGGACCTACGCCGGGGTAGTCCAGGCCGGCGGAGATGGAATGCGATTCGACGGTCTGGCCGTCCTCATCCTGCATCAGGTAGGACCGCGCGCCGTGCAGCACACCCGGGCGGCCCAGGGTGATGGTGGCGGCGTGGCGGCCGGTTTCAACCCCGTCGCCGCCGGCCTCGAAGCCGTAGATTTTCACTGACGGATCATCCAGGAACCCGTGGAAGATGCCGATGGCGTTGGAGCCGCCGCCAATGCATGCGCAGACTGCATCCGGCAGCCGGCCGGTCTGCTCCAGCATCTGGGCGCGGGCTTCCTCGCCGATGACTTCGTGGAAGTACCGCACCATGGCCGGGAACGGGTGCGCCCCCGCGGCGGTGCCGAGCAGGTAATGAGTGTTGTCCACGTTGGCCACCCAGTCCCGCAGGGCCTCGTTGATGGCGTCCTTCAGGGTTTCGGAGCCGTTGGTCACCGGAATGACCTTCGCGCCGAGCAGTTCCATCCGGGCAACGTTCAGGGCCTGGCGGCGGCAGTCCTCTGCCCCCATGTAGACCACACACTCCAGCCCCAGCAGGGCTGCGGCGGTGGCGCTGGCGACACCGTGCTGGCCGGCACCGGTCTCGGCAATCACCCGGGTCTTGCCCATCCGCTTGGCGAGCAAGGCCTGGCCCAGGACGTTGTTGATCTTGTGTGAACCGGTGTGGTTGAGGTCCTCGCGCTTGAGGAAGATCCGCACCCCGCCGGCATGCTCCGCAAAGCGTTTGGCCTCCGTGAGCAGGGACGGACGGCCGGAGTAGTTCTTGTTCAGGTCCGCAACCTGGGCAGTGAACTCCGGGTCGGCCTTGGCCTTCTCGAAGGTCTCTTCCAGCTCGTCGAGGGCCGCAATCAGGGATTCGGGCATCCATCGGCCGCCGTACTCGCCGAAATACGGACCGGAGGCATGGCGGAGGGAGGCTCCCCCGCTGAGGAAGGCCTCGGTGACGCTTCCTGATCCGGTCTCTGCGGCAGCGCCCGCTGCCTGTGCCTGTTCCGACTTCCCGATCATGGGGTTTCTGTCCTGTCCTGCTTGAGCCCGGGCTATCGCTGCCCGGACAGGGAGTTTGGAGCTATGGGTTGGCTTCCACGGCGCCGCGCGCGGCAATGGCGCCTGCCCCCGCTGCGGTGAATTCGCCGATGGTCTGTGCCGGGGTGGCGTGCTTTACCAGCGCCTCACCCACCAGCACCGCGTTTGCCCCGTGGGAGGCATAGTGTTCGACGTCGGCGGCGTCACGGACACCGGACTCGGCAATCACCACGGGCCCGGCGGGAATGCTGCCGGCGAGCGAGGCGAACACCGAACGGTCGACGTCGAGCGTCTTGAGGTTGCGGACGTTGATGCCGATGATCCGGGCACCCAGCGCCACGGCGCGCTCGACTTCCTCAGGGGTGTGCGTCTCCACGAGGGCGTTCATGCCCAGCTCGTGGGTGAGGTCGAGGAAACTGCGCAGCTGCGCGTCGTCCAGCGCCGCCACGATCAGCAGGATCAGGTCCGCGCCGTGTGCCCGCGCCTCCCAGATCTGGTACTCGTCAACGGTGAAGTCCTTGCGCAGGACCGGAATTCCTACCGCGGCGCGGACGGCGTCCAGGTCCGCCAGCGAGCCGCCGAACCGGCGCTCCTCGGTGAGGACGCTGATAACGGCCGCTCCCCCGCGCTCGTAGCTGGCAGCGAGGGCAGCCGGGTCCGCAATGTCGGCCAGGGCGCCCTTTGAGGGGCTGCTGCGCTTGACCTCGGCGATGACCCGCAGCTCGGTACGCGGATCAGCGTTTCCGCCGAGCGCCGCGAAGGCATCAAGCGGCGCCGGAGCCAGGGCAGCGGCGTCGCGCACCTGCTCCAGCGATACGCCCTGCCGGCGCCGGGAGAGATCTTCCCGGACGCCGGCAATGATGTCGTCGAGAACGCTCACCTAGTGGCTGCTGTTCTTCAGCTTTGATCCGTTGACGCCGTAGCCTGCCTTGCGCATGATGAAGCCCACAACCAGGCCGATGAGCATCACGGCGATGCCGGCGAAGAAGCCGACGAAGCTGGCCATGATGTAGGCGACGGATGAAACAGCGGCACCAACGATCATGATGAGGACGCAGGTCCAGGCGGCGGGGGTGTTGCCGTGCCCAATGGTCTCGTCGTGGATGCTGGCGTGGGCTTCGCCCTCGTTTTCCTGGCCGGCTTCGAGGCGCTGGTCAGTGGTGTTTGTGCTCATGGTGAATCTCCTCATTAACGAATCTGGGTTCCATTCTGCCATTAGCTGGACGGAAACCCTCTTATATGTAGCTTTGGTGCGGGTCTATTTGTCGGTCGGGTCTTCGCCGCGGGAGAGCTGGTCCCAGCCGTCAATCTCGTCCACGGGTTCCGCGTCCCGGTCATTGCTGCCGGCTGCGGCGTCTCCGGGGGTGTTCGCGCCGGTTCCGCCCTCGCGGTCCCCCGCGGCACCTGCCGCCGGCGCAGCATAGCGGCGCGGGGTGCTCCAGTGCCGTCCCGCGAGGGAGAGCCAGACACCGGCCAGGGCAATGAGGATGCCGATCACCAGTGCCACATACGGCATGGCGGTCACTTCCACCGCGGTGCCCTCGGCGGAGCTGACGCCGATGGCCTTGCCAATGGCGCCGGCGGCGCCCTGGAGCGGGTCGCTGATGATCCGGTAGCTGGCCACCGCCACTCCGATGCCGGAGATCACCAGGATCACGCCGATGATCCAGCGGGCAATCCGTCCGGCAATGGCGGCTGCCAGGGCGGCGGCCACGGCCACGACGGCGAAGGCGGTGACTGCGGTGGCCGCGTCACTGCCGGCGACAGCCACATCCGGGGTCACGACGTCGGTGGCCGGGAGTGTGACGTTCAGCCAGGTGCGGGTTGTGGTGCCGAAGGCGAGGGCCGCCAGCAGGACGGTTCCCATCACAACGGTTGCCTTGCGCCGCCAGCGGGGTGCCGGCGGGGTGGAGCGGGATGATGCGGCGGGCGTGGTGCTCACTTGTCTGCTTCCTGGGGTACGGATTCCTGCGGGCGGGTGGTGGGTGCGGAGGGCGCGGATGTGCGGTCCGCCGGTTTACCCGGTCCGGTTTCACCCGGTGCGGCGACAGTCTTCAGCGAGCCGGCGATGAGCGCCGCCCGGAGGGGTGCGGCCGCCTTGTTGACGGTTTCCTGTGCTTCGGCTTCCAGATCAGAGTCGTTGACGATTCCGCCGCCGGCCTGCACGTAGGCCTTTCCATCCCGCAGCAGCGCCGAGCGGATGGCGATGGCCATATCCATGTCTCCGGCGAAGTCCAGGTATCCGACCACGCCGCCGTAGATGCCGCGGCGGTGCGGCTCAACTTCGTCGAGCAGGCGCAGGGCCCGCGGCTTCGGCGCACCGGAGAGGGTGCCCGCTGGGAAGGTGGCCGCGAGGACGTCGTAGGCCGTGGAGGTGTCGGCCAGGCGCCCGACGACGGTGGAGACCAGGTGCATGATGTGGCTGAACCGTTCCACTTCCATGAACTGGGTGACGTCGATGCTGCCGGGGCGGCAGACCTTGGAAAGGTCGTTGCGGGCCAGGTCCACCAGCATCAGGTGCTCGGCGCGTTCCTTTTCGTCTTCCAGCAGTTCCTCGGCCAGTGCCCGGTCCAATTCGGAGGTCCGGCCGCGGGGGCGGGAGCCGGCAATCGGGTGGGTGATGACATCGCGGCCGGTGACTGTCACCAGGGCCTCCGGCGAGGATCCCACCACGTTGAACGGGTTGCCGTGGGCGTCTTCGAAGTTGAAGAGGTACATGTAGGGGCTGGGGTTGGTGGTGCGCAGGACCCGGTAGACGTCCAACGCCGCAGCACGGCACTCGGCCTCGAAGCGGCGTGAAATGACCACTTGGAACACTTCACCGTCCACGATGGCCTGTTTGCCCCGCTGTACTGCCCGGGTGTAGTCGGGTTTCGGCCAGCTTTCCTTGACGTTGGCGGTCAGGTCGGCGGCGTCGACTCCGCCTGCGGGCAGCACGGACACTGCCTGTGGTGTGGGTGCCGCGAGGCGGTCGAGCATGGAGCGCAGGCGGCCGACGGCGTCATGCCACGCCTCATCGACCCGCTCGTCCGAACCGTCGAAGTTAATGGCATTGGCAACCAGCGTCACCGTGCCGTCACTGTTGTCATGGATGGCCATGTCCGAGACCAGGTTCATGGCGATTTCCGGCAGGTCCAGGTCATCCGCGGGCGGGTTGGGCAGCTTTTCCCAGTGCCGCACGGTTTCCCAGCCGACAAAACCCACCATGCCGGAGGTGAACGGGGGAACCTCGTCGAAGCGGTCAGTGGCCAGCAGCTCCACGGTCCGGGCCAGGGCTTCCACCGGGCTGCCATCCACGGGAACACCTGCCGGCGGCTGGCCGAGCCAGTGCGCTTTTCCATCCAGGGTGGTCAGGGTGGCCCGGGAGCGGGCGCCGATGAAGGAGTACCGGGACCAGACGCCGCCGGACGCGGCGGATTCCATCAGGAAGGTTCCCGGCTCGCCGTTGGTGAGCTTGCGGTAGATCCCGATAGGGGTGTGTGCGTCCGCCAGGACCGTCAGGCGGACCGGGATGACCCGGCGGTCGGCGGCCAGGGACCGGAATTCCTCCAGGCCGGGGCGGATGGCTCCAAGATCGCGCATGGTGTTCTGCTTCCCTATCGGGTTCGGGTACGGCTGGTGATGATGGTGCGGCGTTGCGGGAGGTCCGGTCAGCGGGTGCCGACGGCGGCATCGAGTTCGCGGCCGTCAAAGCAGGTCCGGGTGCCGGTGTGGCACGCAGCCCCGACCTGATCCACACGGACCAGCAGGGCGTCGCCGTCGCAGTCCAGCGCCACGGACTTTACCCACTGCACATGTCCGGAGGTGTCGCCCTTGCGCCAGTATTCCTGCCGGGAGCGGGACCAGAAGGTGACGCGTCCGCTGGTCAGCGTACGGTGCAGGGCTTCCTCATCCATCCAGCCGAGCATCAGGACCTCGTTGGTGTCGTACTGCTGAACGATGGCGGCCACCAGCCCGGCGTCGTCGCGCTTCAGGGCGGCGCGGAGCTCGGGGGCAAGCTGCGGAGTCTGGGGAGAAGGTGTGGAGGACATCGTACTGATTCTACTGCCCGCTGCCATCTCACTGCCCAACCCGGGGTAATGTGCCGCCACGCCGCCCATTTCCGGCGTTCCATGCTAGTTTCAGCAGTGATGCATTACGTAGAACCGTCCCGTGAAGTCCTTGCCGAGACCTTGCTCGCGGCGGGTCCTGATGCGCCCACGCTCTGCAACGGATGGCAGACCCGGCAGCTGGCCGCACACCTGTACCTGCGCGAGCACAAAATCAGTTCCGCCGTGGGCCTGTTCGTGAAGCCGCTGGCCGGGCGGGCTGACCGTGCCCTCGAAGAAGTCGCGCAGAAAGCCTCCACCACGGAGAGCTATGCCAGGCTTGTCCGCCAGTTCCGGTCCGGACCGCCGCTGCTCTCCCCCATGAAGATCAAGTCCGTGGACAACAGCGCCAACCTCAGCGAGTACTTTGTCCACACCGAGGACATCCGCCGTGCCGGCACCGACCGGTGGGCGCCGCGGGCCCTGGACAACGACTATTCGGATGCCCTCTGGGCCGAGCTGATCAAGCGTGCTGCCATCCTCTACCGCGGCGTGGACCTGGGAATCGTCCTGGTTCGCCCGGACGGCCCCCGGCATGTGGCCAAGCGGGCGCCCGTGTCGGTGGCGATTGTCGGCGAGCCCGGCGAGCTGCTGATGCATGCCCACGGCCGCACCCGCCATGCCCTGGTGATGTTCGAGGGCCAGCCGGATGCGGTTGCACTGCTGGAAAGTGCGGAGATCGGAATCTAGGTTCCGACCCCCGCACGGCGCCGTTAGCTCCGGCGCCTACCCTGCGGGATCAGTGTCCGCTTTGTCCGGTGCGTGTCCGGCGGCTGCCGCCCTCGTGTCACCGCTGGTGTGCGCGTCCTTCTTACCAAAGGGCAGCACCTTTTTCACGGGGATCAACACCGCCATGACTACCAGGCCCCAGGCGAGTCCAACGACGGCTGAGCACAGAGTGTTCACCAGCCAGGCCAGGAAACCGCCCACCACTGCAACTCCGGCGAACGGATGCTCCAGGGTATGGACCAGGTCATAGGGTGCGTGCCAACCAAGGTCGGACGCCCCTACCAGCATGATGTGCCCGCCCACCCAGAGCATCGCGATGGTTCCCACGAAGGTGATCGCCGCCAGTACAGCAGGCATACCCTTCACCAGCAGGCCGCCGAGGCGCTGCGAGCCGGCTGACTCCTTCTTCGCCAGGTGCATGCCTATGTCGTCCATTTTGACGATCAGCCCCACAGCTCCGTACACCAGGATGGTGATCGCAATGGCGACGACCACGAGGATGACCGCACGGACCCAGATGGACGCATCGCCCACCTCGTTCATGGAGATGACCATGATCTCGCAGGAGAGGATGAAGTCCGTGGTGATGGCTCCCTTGACCACCTTGGACTCGGCGTCGGGCCCCCGCTCTACCGCCGGGGCCTCCTTGTCCTCATGGTGGCCGAAGAACTGGTGCCAGACCTTCTCTGCGCCCTCGTAGCAGAGGTACGTGCCGCCGAGCATCAGGATGAACGGAATCACGCCCGGGATGAAGGCGCTGATCAGCAGCAGGGCCGGCAGGATGATGAGCAGCTTGTTCCGCAGCGAACCCCAGAAGATCTTTTTGATCATCGGGAGTTCGCGGGACGGGTCGGCACCGGAGACGTACTGCGGCGTCACCGCTGCATCGTCTATGACGACGCCGGCGGCCTTGGCTCCGGCTTTCGCTGCTCCCGCTGCGATGTCATCCACGGATGCGGCCGCGATGCGTGCCAGGGCGGCGACGTCATCCAGCAGGGCGACGAGCCCGCCGCTCACAGGCCGGCTCCGTGCTGATGTGATCCGGGCGGTTGGTCATGGAGAGCGCCCTCGAGGCGCAAAATTGGCATACCGGAATTATAGAACCGGCGGGCAGCAGGTTCCCGGCTCAACAGGACCTATCGCCAAAGGAAGTACGTCCACGATCTCTGTCCAGGCGAATCCTCCTTGAGCTCACCAGCCGAAAATATCTGCGCTGGTGACAACGTCTCCAACGCGGATACGTTCATAGGAATCATCCCAGGGTTCCAACCCCATATGGGCCTTCATCGCCTTTTCGAAGCGGATGGGTGCCGTGTTCTCCCTGAACGGGATGATCTCGGCCTCTACGGCTGTGGCGGGACGCCAGACTTCGCCTTTGAAGTCTTCAATCATGCAGTTTCCCATCTCAGCAGTGCCGGTTTTGTAGGCAGGCAGATACTTCTTTCCATCCACTGGCCCGTTGTCCACTACCTTCCAATGCCCGTGACCAATCAGTGCATCAAAGGTCAATCCCGCGAGGACCGGCTCAGCACCAAGGGCTTCCGGAAGCCGCAAGGGAAGTTCGTCCACCCGCACAGCGAAGTCCCGTACAACTATGTAATACGCGCTATGGAAGGACGAGATAACCTGTCCCACGCTGACCCTTCCGTCGCCCAGCGGGATCGTAAAGATGTCACCGTCCCTCGGGGTCGCTGCTCTTTGACGATTGCCCATGGCTCCTCTCATCCTTTCGCCTCTTCCATCGCTCACGTTAGTCGCCGAAGAGGTCTGCACTGGTGACAATATCCCCTGCTCTCAGATCATCTCCCAAGGGAACCTTGAAGACATCCCCGTCTTTCAGCGTGGGAAAGGTTAGTCGCTCTTCCATGACGCTCAGAATCCCACGCCCGCAGTTCTGCGGCAGCATCCGACTCGCCCTACGGCGTGGTCGTTGCAGTAACCAGGTGAGCCGCCGTCGTACGGACCTTCACTCTCAGGCGTACTTCTCCAAAAAACGGTCTGCATATGCCACGTAATCCCGAGAGGCAGCATCCGTCTTATTCGCCGCTTCCCGCTGCTGCTCCCTCACGAAGTCCACAGCCTCCTCGCGTCGGCCTGTCAGTGCCAGGGCTATGGGGTAAGTCTTCCGCGGTAAACCCGGGTGGGCGCTGAACTGCGCGGGCGGCCGCAACCTCTCGACCACTCCCTCAGGATCACAGAGGGACTCCATAAACGGGATTCCCCAACGGACCACATCGTCCAGGACACCTTCCAGCTGAAAAGGTTCCCCTGCTGCGTCCCGCACACGCCATTGGGCGCCGTTATGCGGCCCTTCACAAGCTCGTAACTCAACGGCTGGGACAGCGCCGGCGACACGCTCTTCGGGAGTTGAGGATTCAGCTCCCGAAAAACTTTTTCAAGCGGCTTCCAGCGCACCCCCACCACAGGCAACACATCCACCGGCCCCGCACCGCGATAGCCCGCCGAGTTCAATCCCAGCCAACCCTGCCAGTCTTTCCCCAAAGGCAGCGTATGAATGAATCCCGACTTACGAAACCCGTGCTCCCTGACGAGAACGTCCCACGCGCCGAACAATTCGTCCTCTACTGACACGCAGCACTCCTATCGGTTATATCGCGGGATCGTACCTACGGATCTGAACTCGCCGTGGATCAACTCCAGTCGAACTCGATGAAGTCTCGAGCCGCTGCTAGGAACCATTCCTCCATAGTGGAGTACTCCCGCCCCACACGGCGTATCGGCATCCCGTTCTCGTCCGGCCAAAGATCCCAGTCATCAATCACTACGACTTTGCTGCCGGTCCAGCACGCCACGTCGTCATCATCGGTCCTTCGGGCAAAAGGAATGATTTCCCAGCCGGGGAGTACCTTGTCGATATGCTGTGCGCGCTGCGTCTGGGCCTCTCCAACCTTTTCAGTCTCGGAAGAGATCTGCACTCTTAACATTCTTTTCTGCTCGGAGGTCATCAAAGGAGTCTCTCCAAGGTTCCAAACCAACGTGGGCTCGGAGAGCATCTTCAAAGATCGCAGCAGATAATGTAGTCCTGTTGGGCAGTATCTCCTTTTCCAATTCAGTGGCAGGGCGCATTCTCTCACCAGAAAAGTCCACCACCATGTACTCTCCTGGGGCCTGCCACCCGACTTTGTATGCCGGGAGGTATTTTCGACTGTCTACGGTCCTGTTCTCGAGTACCTGCCATCGCCCTGGTCGGAACAGAGCATCCCTCGACAATCCAGCAAAGACTGGCTCAGACTGGAGCGCCTCCGTGACCAGCGGAGGCACTTCTTCCTCCGATGCCACGAAATCGAAAATAACCACGTAATAGGCGGACAAGTATGAAGAAACAACTTGGCCAACCGCCGCCCTGCCATCGCCTAGAGGAATCTTGAAGACGTCACCGTCTTTCAAAGAAGCCCATTTTTGAGCCCTTACCATAGATCTCCTCCGGCATCTGCATATCGCTTATCATTCATCTGGTGTCGCTTGTTCGAAAGCAGACCATCCGGATTCCCCTTGTTTGTTGGCCCGCCATAACACCAGGGAGCTGTCCTTACGCTGCCCGACTTCCCTCGCCTGCTCCACGGTCTCCGCCAGGTGAACATTCCGGCGCCCCATCGGCAGGATCCCGGCAACCCGAATGACCGGGACAGTATCTCGCGCGGTCCCGTGGAAAAGCACCGCGGGCGGCTCAATGGGTTCCTCCGCCGGCCGAACCGGCACGGAATGGCCGTGCACCGCACGAATCCGTCCATCACTTATCTGATGGCGCTTTTTCCCAGCAGCCTAAAGCACCCCGTGAAGCATCACCTCGTCAACGGCCTCCCACTCCGGACCTAACCGATGCAGGGCAGCAAGCACTCGAGCAACCGGCGCCCATCCCTCCGGATCCAGCACCAGCCCATACTCACCCGGGGCATGACGAAGCGCATGGGACAACACCCTGCTGATCTCGGACCGGCTCGGAGTACTCGTCAATTGCGTGGTCTTTCGGTGTGCCGGGCGGAACTGTTCGAGGGCCAATCCCCTTACCGGACCCTTCTGGGGGCCCAGGTCAACTCCAGTCGAACTCGATGAAGTCTCGGGCGGCAGCAAGGAACCATTCCTCCATCGAGCCATACTCACGTGCCACCAAACGTCGGGGGCCGTTCTCATCCCAAATAAGATCCCAGTCATCGATCACTACAACCTTGCTGCCGGTCCAGCACGCCACGTCGTCGTTATCGGTCCGACGGGCAAAGGGAATGATCCCCCACCCCGGGAATACCTGCTCAATATGTTGAGCCCGCCGCAGCTGCATCTCTCCCTGTAATACCGCCCACGGATCCAGATCGGTAATGCCACACTCAATCATGTGGGCATAAAGAGCAGGCAGCGATTGAATTTCTCTCATCGCGTCATCTTAGGCGTCGCTGCATGGGCCCACGCATGCAAAAACATTACAATTCAGCGCCGCTAACGCGTCGAACATCGGGGTCTCCGCAGGGGCGTCGTCCCCTCAGTGTCCGGGTGGTCGAAGAATTTCTCCACGGTCGCTGACCAAAGCAACAGCAACACCATGCTTGGAAGCCAAAGAAGTGAAAAGCTCCCGCGCTTCCGGCTCCTGACTCCACGCGAACGCCCCGTAGACCACTGTGGTTCCGATCGAGTAGTCAGCAAGACGATCTTCCAAGCCGGGATCCTGGTCGAGCTCCACATCCGTCGGAGAATCAGGTCCGTTCATGGGAGGAAAGGTTTGAATTAGCTCCTTGTAAAACCTGTTCAACGAGGGACTTGTTACGGCTACGTCATCGTATGAATGATTCTCTGCCCAACGCGACTGTTCAGCCCACCATGCGGGGAAATCTGCTTCAACCACACTGTCGGATTCGAACGCTAAAATATCGTAAGTCATAACGTGGAGACTACCTTTCCGTCGGTGTCTTGATCCTTGATACACGGACGTTTCTCAAGAGATCGGTTGTCTCTCTATCTTCTGCTCAATGAGGCCAACTATTTCCAATCTTGGTGTTACTAAATCACCTAGTACCCCCAGTCGCACAGCGATAATAAGCAACCACCCCTGCGCACCTTCTTTCACCGTATGATAATCAGCTGGATAGCGGGCACCTCGCAACATACCGTCCAGGTTCACATGCTCTTGGACCCGACCGACTCTAAAGCGAACGTCCTAGGAAGAATTATGTCCTCCCACACAACAGGGATAGGCGCCTTCGGGTCACCTTGGTTGCCCTGACGTACGTCGGCTGCGCTCTCAGGCGTACTTCTCCAGGAAACGGTCGGCGTATTCAACATAGAATTTAGAAGCCAGGTCCGGTTTATCAGCAACTTCCTGTAAGTGCTGAGTCACCACCTTTACGGCCTCTGATCGGCGGTCAGTCAATACCAAAGCAATTGGATAGGTCATCCAGGAGGCCGCAGGGTTAACCGCGAACTGCGAAGGCGGACGAAGTCTTTCGACAACCACCGACGGATCGCAGAGAGATTCCATAAACGGAACACCCCAACGAAGCACGGCGTCAACAGCCTCTTCCAGATGCACCGGCGCATCTTTGTCGGCCCGTACACGCCATTGCGCCCCGTCGTGACCTGGAACGAGGGTATAAAGCGGCCTGGACAGAGTGGACGTCGTACTCTTGGGAACCTTCGGATTCAGTTCTTCAAATATCGTACCCAGAGGCTTCCACCGCACTCCCACCACCGGCAGTGCATCCACCGGCCCCGCACCGTTGTACGTCGCCAGATTCACGCCTACCACGCCAAGCCAATCTTTTCCGAAAGGTATCGTGCTCAAACCACGGACCTTGCGAAAACCATGCTCTTTCAACAAGCCTGCCCAAGCGGCAAGCACCTCATCCTGCAACGACATCCAAGCTCCGTTTCACTTATATGGCCGGGACGTACTTATCCACTTGCACTTCTATCGGGCCGATAGGCACTCCGGGCTCAAACTGGGCCTCGTGGGCATGTTCCCCTACAGGTATGCCACGCATTTCACGAAGAATGGGATACGCAATCTTCTGGTTTTTCGTTGGGCCCGCGTGCGGGCCGTTTTTGCCTCAATAAGGTAAACAGTACCGTCGGGTCGTTCAGCCACAATGTCCAATTGTGTCCGGACACCGCCCACGTCAAACGTAACTTCCGTACCAAGCAGTTTGTCGCCGCACTGTAAGAGGGCGTCAATCGATGCATCTACACCTCTCTGCCCCTTAGCTACCAGCTCGGCGCCACCGCGTTTCGGGGCAGCACGGGCGAGCCCGGCAAGGCTCGGGTCTTTAGTCTGGGCCAGGTATTCGCCGCCCCCGGTGATCGCCCAGTCCACACCTGCTTCTACCGCCGCACGCACCACAGGGTTGTTGAACGGCCCTGCCCACCGCCGCGCCGGCGCCGAAACCAAGGATGCCCAGGCCCCCGGAGATTCCGGTCTGGACCCAGTTCACTTCCCCCGTAGTGGCTTTCTGGATGACGACGTCGGCACCAAAGCTGATCAGACCGGCGCCGAAGACCTGGCCGCCGGGAACGAACATCACTGCCGCCCCGCCGACGATCGCGGCACCGCCGACAATGTATTCCCAGTTGCCCTTCACCTAGTCCCCCGCAGCAGCCAGCGCACCGCGACTGGAGGCGTCATACGCCTTCAAATCCTCATCGGTCAGCGGACGCAGACCCGTGGGGTCGCTGGCGTTCAGCGGGTTGTTGCCCCCATAGGAGTACGGGTTGCCGTCCCAACCGGCACCCAGGACCGGAGACAGCGGGTCGGTGGAGAGGAAGCCCCGGGCCGCCGGATCATACGCGCGGGCGCCGAGCCATTCCAGGCCGGCAATATCCAGGCCACCGTCACCGGTCAGACCGATACCGGCTGGCAAACCACCGGCCATTCCGCGGATTGCGCCCGGGCCGGGCCCGGGCCGGGCCCGGCGCTTCCGGACATGGCACCCGGTTCCGGGATCACAGAGGCACCCAGCACCGCCCACGGATCGTCCTGATCCGTGGCCCGGGCAGCACGCCATCCCGGTGCGATCCAGGCATCCCCTACCCCGGTCACCCCGTCGGGCAGGTTCAACACCTGGGCCGCACCGTTCCCGTTATGGCAGGTGCTTTTTCTCGCGTCCAGCGGCGTCCGTCCAATGGGTGGCATTCCCGTCCGGATCAGTCTGGGAGAGCTGGCGTCCCCCACGTTCCCACTACTGCGTGGCTACCGAAGAAAGTACGACCGAGGCGGTACAGCCCGTCTCGCGAACCGCCGCACAGCCTGAATTGTCTCCATGTAATCATTCGTGCGTTCAATGTTCGGTCTCCCATCAGGGTGAGCAAAATATATGTCCGTAACCCGGCCCGATCCAGCGCCTAAGGCCTCAATGATGCCGCGGCACACCTCGTACAGATCCTTCTTTGAAGGATTCGTTTTGAGTTCATCTGCCCATCGTTGAAACCTATTAGCTGCTGTACCCTTCCCATATTCTTCAAGATAGGTCGAGAGCTTCAACAAGAGTCGAATACCCACATCTAGTCGTGGTTCAGTCAATTTCAGCTCCCAATCGTTGATGATTCTGCCCTGTGTGTGCGACTTGGGAATGTGTACCTGCGGCGTGAACTGCGCTTCCCTCAGCCGGGGGTTGTGCACGGTCCTAATCCGGCCCGCAGCGTTTCGGGAATAGGTCGTGGTGGTGCCGGCGGTGTCAGTGAAGGACGTACGGTAACCGTCCGCGTAATAACACCAGGCCATGCCCTCGGCTCCGCGGGTGCGGGAGACCAGCTGGCCCCGCCGGCATGCGAAGCAATTTACCGCTGCAATTGGGAATCGTTATAAACCCTCCCGGTGGGATATTCCACCCACTTTGTTGTCCCTCCTTCCTCGTATAAGGCAGTCGCAATCATCTCGCACTCCAGCCAGTCGCGGCGCGATCCTCCGGGAGGGACACCCAGCGCCGCAGGAAGATCCCTCAACCGAACACGTTTGGGCTCGTTTTCAGGTGACAAGACAAGGTACTCAGGGTCGGCTACAAACCCAAACAGCCTACGTCGCGGTGAAGACACGAGCCGGAAGTATGAGGGATTATTCGGCGGCATAATATGTGCATCTCCTAGAGTTTCAGGTCCCAAGATGCCTGCGGATCCTGACTATAGCCAGGATAACCTGCTACGCGCTCTAGTTCCTCGTCGTAGTAGGGGCTCGGATCCATTGGCGTTATCCCCCGACCCGAGGACCCATCGGCGCTCCAATGTCCACAAGATCCTTGCCCTGCATTATTTGATTATTAATCCACTTCTCATTCGCCCATACGTGCAAGCCGACGTGATGCCGTTCTGACAGGTGCTTTCTGGTGAAGTCATAAATCGGGACCGGCAAACGTTCAGCGGGTTGTTGCCCGCATAGGAGTACGGGTTGCCGTCCCAGCCTGCACCGAGCACCGGGGACAGCGGGTCGGTGGAGAGGAAGCCCCTGGCTCCCGGATCATACGCGCGGGCACCAAACCATTCCAAGCCCGCAACATCCAGGCCACCGTCACCGGTCAGACCGATACCGGCCGGCAACCCACCGGCTGTTCCGGGGGTGGCGCCCAGAGCGGACCCGGTGGAGACGGCGCCCGGTTCCGGAATGACCGAGGCACCCAGCACCGCCCACGGATCGTCCTGGTCCGTGGCCCAGGCAGCACGCCATCCCGGTGCGATCCAGGCCTCCCCTACCCCGGTCACCCCGCCGGGCAGGCTCAACACCTGCTCGTCACCAACGCCAGCCAGCCTGGGCACTACACTGGCACTGTCCCACCACACCGGGCAGCCATCCACCGACGCCAGCTCACCGAGGGCATCCACCCACAAGCGGTGCCGGGCAGTCTCGGCCCCGTCCGGGGTACGGTCCACAGTTTCCTGCAGGTACCCGGTCTGCCCCCAGGCGTATTCGGTCCAGGACCCGTCCGGGCGAATCAGCCGGGACCTCCGGCCGAGCCCGTCGTAGACATATTCCGTCCGGGACCCGTCCGGCTCGGTGACGGAGGTCAGTTCACCGGCCACGTCATAGGCATACAGCCGCGACCCGGCCGGGGTGTGTTCTAAGGCACCGCCCTAGACACACCTCCGTCAATCTCTCTGCTGATTGTCTTCTGAATGCGCTTGCGAGAATCGAGCCGCTCGTTGGAGCGGTGACATACGACGTCGTCGGTGGCCCGGGACGCTGCTTGTCCGCCGCAGGGACCTAGCCCGACGCAGGACTGCAGGGCGCACCGGACGGCCTAGGCGCCATTCGCAAAGTTAGTCAGTTTGTAAAGGAGAGCTTCGTATTCGGCATTCAATGACTCATCGATTACTCCATCGCTGTAAACGTAACGATCGCTAAGACTGCCGCTGCCGTTTCCGAAACTTCTCGCGACCCCAAGCCTTAGCCTCCAACACAGTCTCGGGTGACTGATCTTTTCGAAGCTTCCCGGCGACTTCGTCATACCCCTGTGCCAAATCCGATAGGCCCATCACCCGCAGAATGAAGGCGAAGCGGGACATATCTCCAGTTAGCAGACCAGTCTTGTTTTGCATGGTTTACTCGTACCCCCCTTACTCCCATACCTTCTGCCGCCCGTATACCTAGTTGTCAGTCGCTAACGTCCAGTATGTTTACCGCGGCCGCAGGGATGGGACCGGACAGCCAGACTCCGGACTCCGACCGATAGAAGGAAACACCGCGCGAGACGGCCAGACCGGTATCAATGGCAAGAATCACCGGGGAGCTGTCCTTACGCTGCCCGACTTCCCTCGCCTGCTCCGCGGTCTCCGCCAGGTGGACATACCGGCGCCCCATCGGCAGGATCCCGGCAACCCGAATGACCGGGACAGTATCTCGCGCGGTCCCGTGGAAAAGCACCGCGGGCGGCTCAATGGGTTCCTCCGCCGGGCGCACAGGCACGGAATGTCCGTGCACGGCCCGGATTCGTCCATCGCTTATCTGATGGCGCTTTTTTCCAGCAGCCTCAAGCACCCCGTGAAGCATCTCCTCGTCAACGGCTTCCCACTCCGGACCTAACCGATGCAGGGCAGCGAGCACCTGAGGAACCGGCGCCCACCCTTCCGGATCCAGCACCAGTCCATATTCACCCGGGGCATGGCGAAGCGCGTGGGATAACACCCTGCTGATCGCTGACCGGCGCGGAGTACTCGTCAATTGCGTGGTGCCTTTCGGTGTGCCGGGCGGAACTGTTCATTTTCTCCCCTGGGAGCAATCCGGGTACAAGGGCCAATCCCCCTATCAGACCCTTCTGGGGGCCCAGGTCAACTCCAGTCGAACTCGATGAAGTCCCGGGCGGCAGCAAGGAACCATTCCTCCATGGAGGCGTATTCCCGTTCCACCTTGCGCCAAGGCGCGCCATTCTCGTCCGGCCAGACATCCCAGTCATCGATCACTACAACCTTGCTGCCGGTCCAGCACGCCACATCATCGTTATCAGTCCTCCGCGCAAAAGGAATGATCCCCCAGCCTGGGAGTACCTTCTCAATATGTTGAGCCCGCCGCAGCTGCATTTCTCCCCGTAACACCGCCCATGGATCCAGATCGATAATCCCGCACTCAATCATGTGCTCATACAAAGCGGGGAGCGATTCTATCTCTTTCATTGCATTAGTTCCTTCGAAATGTTAGTCCCCGGACCATCCGATGAACGGTGACCCCTGCGGATACGCGTTGCGGAAGGCTGCCCCCTGTTTTCCAATTCTATTTTCAACCGCTTCACCCCAGTTGCTGGCAGGCAAGCCCTTATTTGGCCCACGCGTGGCTGGAAAGCGGTCTCCCGTCGTGGGATCATCAAAAGGGATCTGGCCCTTTTTGGGCCAGATCTCGGCACGATCCGGACGAATCGGACCCTAATTTGACCCAGTGCGATCAACAGCGCTTTCGTGGTCCAACAATGGCCCACGTCCGGCCCACAAATGGACACAGTGCAGGGCGGCCTCTATCGATATCCCGGTTCTGGCCCCGAACCGGACCAGAACCGGGCTGGTTCCGGTCCATTCAGTTATTTTGATGTCCGCCAGAAAGCAAGAAAACGCGGGCTGAAGAACCATCGTTGGGATCCGGGATGTGGCCTCGGCCTAGGTCCCCGCTGAGCTCCACCCGTTAGCAACGAACACACCGGCCTCAGCTCCCGGGGATCGACGGTGTGGTTGTCCAGGGCGCGCGACCGGGATGGCTGACACCGCGGAATCGCGACGACGAAACTATTGGGGGGTGCAAGCATTGTGCAACGGCGTTCCCTCCGGCTTGAAAAACTGGGTCCGAAGACGGGGGGTGGATGAGGTAGCGCTGCTGCGAGGAGTGCGCGGACGATGCTCGTTTGTCCAGCCTTGACCGGATGCTCGTCGCCCTGAGCTTCCCTTCGAAAGGTCACGGCCTCAGCAAACGACGGCCGGCCCATCCAGACGATATAGCTAAATATGCAATATATCCTCATTTATCAATGGATTATCACGGCGAAAGATATGCCCATTTCGCCTACTTTCGAAGAACTCGCAAAAGTCGCATCGTTAGTTTATTATTTAGGCATCCGACGTCGGATGCTGATTACCGCGTCAGGATTGCACTCCGGGACTTCCGTAATGAATGATGTGCTGCTGATTCGAGGTGATGCATGGAACGCCATGTGAACATGAACGGTATGGTGCCCTCGTTCTGTGGTCCGAGAAACTTCTATTCCAATAGGGAATGGTGGACGCGGGCCATGTGGGCCTTTGAGGCGATTTCTTCCCCTAGCGACCTCAAGTTTGGATATGGTGCTGCGATGCTGACCGTGCTTGCTCAGAGCGGTGCCGCCAGCAACGAGGAGAAGGCCCTTCTTGACACAGTCTGGAAAACGACCGGCACCCAGATGTGGGACTCGGCGATACGCCGTCTCCTTGCTGACAGCACACTTTCTGCGTCCGGTGACAATTCTCCGCCGGAGCGTCCAGAGCGTATTAGGGAAGGTTCAGGTTCTCTCTACCGAGAGGTCCTCGCTGCTCGCCTGAAAGTCGTCCTGGATCAGGAGCTCGGCCGCCAGACCTCCTCCCTTGTGTGTGAGCTCGCGGGTCTGCAAGTCAACAGCGTTACCTGAATCGCGCGCAGTTTTCCGTTGCGTCCGGGTAAGTGTAAGCCCCATCCACCACACAGCACCTTCCCACGCACTCCACAAAGAATAGGGCGACTGGTGGTGACCCAACTCATGAAACTGCTGGGATTCCGTTATGAGAAGGACTTAGAGGACTATCTGGAAACCCGGCTATGGCTTACCGGGCAGGACCTATTGGTCATCGGAAGACAGGTGAAGATATCCGGAGGCGAGGTTGATTTACTCGCGATCGACTCGACTGGCCTCCTACACATCGTTGAGCTGAAGCGGGACGAAGCCAAACCCTCCGTCATTGGCCAGATTCTCCACTATCGGCACTCTCTCAAGCAGCTGAAAAGAGAGGAGCTCATCCACGTCGTTGGTCACGGTGACCGTATCGACCTGGCGGTGGCTTTCCAACAGCGCTTCGGCCACCCGCTTCCAGAAACCGTGAATGAATCTCCGGCTCTCATGATCATCGGAGAATCCATCCATCCTCAGACCGCTGGCAGCATCCTGGAGCTGCGAGATTGGGGATGCTCGGTCACGGCGTTCAGGTACGAGATCGACAAATTCACCGGGGTCCTCAGTCTTGTCCCGTGCTGTCGCTCCGACCAGGACATGATCGAAGGCACGCACAAAAAGAAAAGTCGTTCTGTGCGACCTGGAAGCACCGTTGCGGGATCGCGTCGACCTGCCTGTCGGGTACCCATTGACGAGAACGTTCGACGCTTTTGGCTAACCAATGCCCAGGACTTCACGCCTTTCGTGACCTTCAGGTTCGTGTATGACCGATACAGCGACTGGGTTCATGCACGGGCCGACGAAGGTGTTCACCTGTACCAGGACGGACTATTTGCCCGTCAACTGTCTGCAATCACAGCCGAACGCGGCGAGTGGACGCGCGTTTACATCGCGCCTCAAGACAATTTGGCTGCCTACGACATGCCTAGGTCCCAGGTGTCTGCCCAGCCATACCGTGCCATGGGCCACACTCGTGTGGCATACCGGCTTAACCCGATCGGCCCGGTTTCAGATCCATAATCAAGCTGACGGCGCATCGGACCTCATTGGTCCTGTTGAGCTGATTGAGTCGATGCCTGTCTGGGACATCCATGTCGGATAGGCCGCGTAAGACCTCGCTTGATCATGCACTTGGCGTGACGTTTGCTTTGTTCCGAGCCAAACGGTGTCCGTCCGCCTAACTGAGACGAGGATGCGGAACAATCTGTTATGCGTCTTCTTCCGCGCCGAGCTGATAGCGGAACAGGTCGAGTGGTCACTGTGTTGCCGGCTCACTGTTCACAATGCTCATACTCGGCCGTGTCGTCTTTCCGTGCAGACGTGAGTGACGCCAGGAGCCGCTGCGCGTTTTGCGGTGAGCTAAGCAGATAGTTTGTTTCCATCCACGAGTCATACTCGTCTTTCGACATCAATACGGCCGACCCCCGCTTAGACACGATCTCGATTTCGATGCGGTCATCGTTTACCCGTTCGATGAGACGAGCCAGATCCCGGCGGGCTTCCGTTGCTGTTATAGCCATTACTGCCTCCTAAACCTAAACCCGCTCCCTGGGAGCCCGCACACACCATCAAGCGCAACCAGTGATTTCACCAACACTAAAATGAGTTGAGCTCTTCAATCGTCAAAAATGTCCGCACTCTTAACCGTTTGCCCCAAACGAACTTCGTCGAAGGCGTCAAGCCAGGGTTCCATGCCTACGTGAGCCTTCATAGCGCGTTCAAGAATAATTGGGGAGATGGTCGTCCGAAAGGGAACTATCGCCTCTTCCACCTCGGTAGCGGGCCGTCTCCGCGTTCCCTTGAAATCCTCGATGACGCAATTTCCAATCTCACTTGCCCCGGTTTTGTATGCGGGGAGGAATTTCCTGCCGTCCACTACACTATTCCCAAGCACCTGCCAGCGTCCTGGGCGGAAGAGGGCATCGAAAGTCAGACCGCCAAATGCTGGACGAGATTGGAGGGCACTCGTAACGTTCAGCTCGATGTCATCTTCCTGTGCGACAAAGTCAAAAATCACCACATAATGTGCCGAAAAATAGGTCGATATAACTTGCCCAACCGCCGCTCGTCCATCGCCTAGGGGAACTTTAAAGACATCTCCGTCTTTCAGCTTTGGAAACTTCATTCGCTGTACCGTGATGGATCTCCTCCGGCCTCTTGGTATCTACTGTCCCGCATTTGATGTCGCTTGTTCGACAGCAAACCGTCCGGATTCCCCTTATTCGTAGGTCCGCCCAGCTTTCGAATCCAGTACTCCTCGAGTCGATCTAGCTCGACTCCTGGCTCTGCACGGTCCAAGACGGGGAATATAAACACTGCATCAGGATACTTCCTGTAGTGTTCCCGCTGTCGCTTGAGGAACCGCTGTTCGCTCTCTGCCTGCCCAACGTAGTCATCTATGCCCCCTAATGTGTCGACTCGTTTATAGACCACACCATCCGGTACCGGCGGAATCTCGCCTAGCCTTGGTTTGGCGGGCGGCATTAGTTCGCCCCGGCCAGCGCCAGTACCAGGACCAGGTATCAATCCCGATCCGGCACCAATTCCCGCAGCACGGGCGAGCCCGGCAAGGCTCGGGTCTTTTGTCTGAGCCAGGTATTCGCCGCCCCCAGTGATCGCGCCGTCGACACCTGCTTCTACGGCCGCACGGATCACGGGATTGTTGACCATCCTGCCCGCGATCATTCCCACGCCGGCGCCGGTCATGCCTAGGCCTCCGGAAATCCCGGCTTGGACCCAGTTCACCTCACCAGTGGTGGCTTTCTGGATCACGACGTCGGCACCGAAGCTGATCAGCCCCGCACCGAAGACCTGTCCGCCGGGCACGAACATCAGTGCCGCCCCGCCGATGATCGCGGCACCGCCGACAATGTATTCCCAGTTGTCCTTAACCCAGTCCCCGGCAGCTGCCAGCGCACCGCGGCTGGAGGCGTCGTAGGCTTTCAGGTCTTCATCGGTCAGCGGACGCAGACCCGTGGGATCGCTGGCGTTCAGCGGGTTGTTTCCCGCGTAGGAGTACGGGTTGCCGTCCCAACCGGCACCGAGCACCGGGGCCAACGGGTCGGTGGAGAGGAAGCCCCTGGCTCCCGGATCGTACGCCCGGACACCGAGCCATTCCAGGCCGGCAATATCCAGGCCACCGTCACCGGTCAGACTGATACCGGCCGGCAAACCACCGGCCACCACACCCGCCCCGGGCATAGCACCCGTTCCGGATACCGCACCCGGTTCCGGAATGACCGATGTCCCCAGCACCGCCCAAGGATCAGTTTCATTAGTGGCCCGGGCAGCACGCCATCCCGGTGCGATCCAGGCCTCCCCTACCCCGGTCACCCCGCCGGGCAGGTTTACCACCTGCTCCCCGCCGACACCGGCCAGCCTGGGCACTGCACTGGCACTGTCCCACCACACCGGGCAGCCATCCACCGACGCCAGCTCACCGAGGGCATCCACCCACAAGCGGTGCCGGGCGGTCTCGGCCCCGTCCGGGGTACGGTCCACAGTTTCCTGCAGGTACCCGGTCTGCCCCCAGGCGTATTCGGTCCAGGACCCGTCCGGGCGAATCAGCCGGGACCTCCGGCCGAGCCCGTCGTAGACATATTCCGTCCGGGACCCGTCCGGCTCGGTGACGGAGGTCAGTTCACCGGCCACGTCATAGGCATACAGCCGCGACCCGGCCGGGGTGTGTTCGCGGACCAGACGCCCGCCAGCGTCGTACTCCCACTCCGAAACCTGAGACCGCACCGTAGCGGCAGCACCGGACTCACCCAAGGGCGTCGTGGCGGCAGCCACGAGCTGTCCCGCCCCGTCGTACCCGTACCGGGTGACGGCACCGGCACGGGTCAGGCAGGTGATCCGGCCGTCCTCGTCACGGCCCATCAGGGTGATGTCCGCGGAAGCGTCCGAAGCGGAGCCCATCCTGCGGGTGTGCTCGGCCAGGTACCCGTTGCGGTACGCCCATTCCTGCACCAGGTCCCCGGCGGTGACCGCGGTCAGCCGGCCGGAGGCGTCATGCGTGAACTGCGCTTCCCCGAGCCGGGGGTTGTGCACGGATTTCACCCGCCCGGCTGCGTCCCGGGCATAGGTGGTGGTGGTACCGGCAGTGTCAGTGAAGGACGTACGGTTCCCGTCCGCGTCATAGGACCATGACATGCCCTCGGCTCCGCGGGTGCGGGAGGTCAGCTGGCCCCGGCGGTTGAAGCCGAGTTCATGCTCGACCGTCAGCCCGTCGTCCCCGGTGAAGTCGGTGACCACCACCCGCCGGTTCATCCGGTCGCGGTCCACCGACGCCAGCAGCTTCCCGTTCCGGGAGGTGCTCTGCTCCCGTCCGGCCGCATCATACGTCCAGCGGGTGGTGTTCCCGTCCGGATCGGTCTGGGACAACTGCCGGCCCGCCGGGTCATATGTGGCGGTGGTGACCCGACCCAACGGATCGCTGACCGACTCGACTTTGTCCGTTGCGGTATAGGTGCGGGTGGTGACCCCGCCCAGCGGGTCGGTGATGCGGATCAGCCGGCCGCGGACGTCGTACTCAAACCGGGTCCGTCCGCCCACACCGTTGACGGTCTCGGTCAGTTCCCCGGCCACGTTGTAGCGGAAACGACGGGTCCCGTACCAGGAATCCTGCGAGAAACTCAGCCGTCCCGCCTTGTCATACCCGTACCGGGCATTACCGCGCCCTGGGGTCACCCGCAGGATGAGCCGGCCGCAGGAGTCGTACTCGAACGTCTCCGTCTCCCCCGTGGGAAGAACCCGGGCCGTGACGCGTTGATCGACGTCATACACCAGCTCAGTCTCGGCGCCGAGCGGGTCGATGGTCTTCCACGGCCGGCCGCAGACGTCGTACTCATACCGGGTCACCGCCCCGGACGGAGAGGTGACAGAGATGATCTTCCCGGACACGTCCCGTTCCAGGCGGGTCAGTCCGCAATCGCCGTCGAGCAGTTCCACCGGGTTGCCGGCCGCGTCATAGGTGGTCAGTTCCGCGGAACCATCCGCGGCTTCGGCCCGCACGGGACGGCCGTATTCGTCGAAGCTGTAGGTCGAGGAGGAGAACGCATCGGCCACGGTGGCCGTGCCGGCCCCACGGTCGGTGGCGGCCTCGGAGCGGACGCCGGTCGGGTCGACGACGGCGGTGAGGTTGCCGACCTTGTCGTACTCACGGATCCAGTCGTGCCCGGCCGGGTCGGTGACGCCGGTGAGCCGGGAGAGCGTGTCGTGGGCGAAGCCCCAGCGGGCGCCGTCCGGCAGGATGGCCGCGGTGACGTTGCCCAGTTCATCAAAGACGCGCTCGATGGCCCGGCCCAGGGGGTCGATGGTGCGGACCAGTTCCCCGTTGGCGGCGTATTCCAGTGCGGTCCGGCCGCCATCGCGGGCGACGGAGGCGGTGAGCCGTCCGGCGGCGTCGTACTCGAAGGACCAGACGGCGCCATCCGGGTCTTCGCGCCGGACGAGCAGGCCCGCAGTGTTATAGCTGAAGCGGGTTTCCGCGCCGGACGGGGTGATCGAGGCGACCGGGCGGCCGGCGGCATCGCGCACAATCCGTGCGGTGTCGCCGAGGGCGTTGCGGGTGGCGACCAGGTCACCGAAGTCGTCATAGTCGAACTCGACCGTTACCCCGGCGGGGTCCGTCACGCGGGTCAGGAGCCCTTGGTCCCAGATCAGCTCGGTGCGTCCGCCGAGCGGATCGACAATCACCGAGGGGTCACGGGATAGATCGTCCGCGTACTCATAGGTGACGACGGACCCGGATTCGGTGACCAGGGTGGTGATGCGGTCCTGCTCGTCCCAGCCGTAGGTCAGGTCCGCACCCTCGGGCGTGACGGTGCGGATCTTCCGTCCGCGGTCGTCATAGGCGTGGACGGTGACGGACCCGTCGCGTTCGGTGAAGGAGACCAGATTGCCGTGCCGGTCGTACGCCATGGACTGGCGCTGGTCATGGGAGTCCAGCACCCCGACCAGCCGGCCCTTCGCATCGGCAATCCAGGAGTTCGAGCGGGTCCCGTCCTCGTCCGAAACAGCAGTGACTCTGCCGGGCAGGTACGCGAAACGGGTCCGGCGGCCGTGCTGGGTGACCTGCAGAACCACGCGGCCCTGCTCGTCATAGGTGTTCTCTGCTTCCAGCACACCGGCGGCGGAGTAAACGGCGTCGATCAGCCCGGCGTCGTTCCACCGGTAGGAACGGGTGCCGGTCTCCGTCGTCACTGAGACCAGGCGGCCGGCGTCGTCGTACCCGTACTCGGCCCGGCGCCCGTCCGAGGCCCGGACGACGGCGGCACGGCCGCCCACGTAGTCAATCTCCAGGAACCGGCCCCGCACATGGGACAGGCGGGTCACCAGTCCCGGGCGGCCGTCCTCATCGGTGTCTTCCCGGTGAACGGACACCGTCCGGCCCGGGCCGGACCCGGCACCGAGCCAGAGACCGGCCAAGCTGTAGGCCCACCATGCGCCCTCGTTGTTCCGGACCACCAGCAGTTCCGTAGTGCCGCCGGGACGAGAGGTAAGTTCGGCAAAGCCTGCGTCCGGCTCGCGGGTCAGCCAGTAGTTCTCCCCCACTGCCCGTGACCAGGCCTCCCCCTCGCGGGGGAAATCCACGGCCCGGCCGTCAGCCACTATCCACCGGCAGCCCTCGTCCGAGAGCACCAGCTCCTGGTCCAGCACCGAGGACCAGCCCGGACCAAATACCCCGGAAACCTCCTGCGGCGCCAGCGAGTTGTACATCCGGGACAGCACGAGGTTGGACGCGGCTCCGGGGAACCCGAGGTCCGTTTCGGGTTCGACGAAGTTACCGGTTGCCGTGTTCACCGGGTCATTGGCATACCCGGTGGTCGGAACCGCGCCGTAGGCCTGGGGCGGATCGATCTGCAGGCTGTCCCTGGTGACGTCCACGCCGGCAGCGGCCAGCGCAGCTTCCAGGGCCGCATCCGACACCGTCGAGACGTTCCCTTCCCCGCCGGCCGCAGCGAAGGCATCCGCCACGACGGTGGCCCACCGGGCGTCGTTCTCGTTGGCGTCCAGATAGTCCTTATAGGCATTGAGGACGCCCTGAGCGTCTATTCCGCCCCAGTTGCATTGCGCAGCGAAGGAGGAAAGGTGCTGGCTCAGGGTTCCCGGCGTGGCGGACAAGTCCGTGTCCAGGCCGCGGGAGCCGACGGCGAAGGAGCGCAGGTTCGACGGCCGGGCCGAGGATGTGCCGCCCCCGTATCCTCCGCTGCCCGGCGGGGGCGTGTCCCGCTGGCCGGTCGCTGCCGTCGCCGCAGGGAAGGTTGGGGCGGATCCGCGGTCCTGGTTGGGCCTCGGTTCCTCACCGCCGAACCAGTCGCCGATTTCCTCCAGCCAGGAGCGGTTGTTGTGCCGCCACACCCACTCGTTGTTTTCCCGGCGCCGGTCATCTTCCTCATGCCCGGCCTCGATCATCTGCCCGGCGTAGCGCGCCACATCCCGCAGCGCGGCAGCAAGGTTCCGGGCGTCATTGGCTGCCACCAAGGCATTGTCCTGGAACTTGGTGGCGAAGTTTCCGTCGAAGTCCTCTTTGCCGGTTGCGACATAGGAGGCACGCGCCCCTGCCTGGCCGTCGAGCCGTGACGCCGCCTGTTCGAACGCTGATTTAAGTTCCTCTGCCACGGAATAGACAAACCGTCCCCGGGAATCTTCCGGCAACAACGGCACTTCAACAAACTTGGTGTCAGACATAATCAGGGCCCCCCACTGAATGAACCGGAAGAAAAAGCAAAAGTAGAATTCATCAACCCCGGCAGGGCCTGACCCGGAATAAGCACAGGCCAGGCATGGAATCGCCGCCGAAAACCAGAGGCAGGGACTCCTGGTCCTTGCCGGCAGCGTTCAGGGCCGTCGGGAAACGTAAGAACGATAAAACGGTGGGTAACCGGCGGCTCGCGTGAGCCGGCGGCTACCCACCGTTCCCGTCACCTGCAGGTGACGGAAACTAGGCGCCGCCGCCTGCGGAGAAGATGTCCTGGGAGATCTTCTGGAGCTGGGTGCGGAGCTCTTCGAGCTCCTGGCGGGCTTTGTCCAGGGCGGCCTTGGTTTCCGGCCACGTGGATCCGCGGAACTGGGCAGCCAGCGGGCCGTCCCAGGTATTCGGATCAGACAGGATCTTGCCCTGCGCATCCAATGCCGAGATCTGGTCGGTGAAACCGCCGTTAATGATGGACTGCACCTGGTTGATAGCAGACTTCGCCTGCTCGGTGGACAACACGCGTGACATGGAATTCCCCCTCTAATGACATTTACCCGCCGAGCGCTTAATGCCGGCGACCGGTCGTGGGAGAACTTACCAACACAGGCCAATTAAGCCAATGACTTACCCAAAACTACTTGTAAATTCCAGACCCGACACCTGTTTTAGGCCCTAAAAACAAGAGATCAGATTCCCGGGCCTGAGACGCAAGTAATGACCCGTAAGCACAGCAGAGGCGCCCCACCAGCCGGTGAGGCGCCTCTGCTGACTAGGCAGGTTTAGATGGTGGCCGTGTCAATGACGAAGCGGTAGCGCACGTCGGATTTCAGCACGCGCTCGTACGCGGTATTGATGTCCTTGGCCTCGATCAGCTCCACCTCGGGGGCGATACCGTGCTCGGCGCAGAAGTCCAGCATTTCCTGGGTCTCCCCAATGCTGCCGATGCCTGAGGCAGCGTAGGATCGCCGGTTGCCCATCAGGGCGAACACGGAGATCGGCAGCGCCTCGGGCGGGGCTCCGACGCTGACCATGGTGCCGTCCAGGCGCAGCAGGGAGAGGTACTGCTGCAGGTCGATCGGTGCACTCACCGTGTTGATGATCAGGTCGAACGTGTTGGCCAGCTTCTCGAAGGTGCTCTCGTCACTGGTGGCGTAGTAGTCCTTCGCACCGAAGCGGAGCCCGTCCTCCTGCTTGCTGAGGGTCTGGGACAGGACGGTTACCTCCGCTCCCATGGCGACGGCGATCTTCACTCCCATGTGGCCCAGTCCGCCCATGCCGACGACGGCGACGCGCTTGCCCGGTCCCGCGTTCCAGTGGGAAAGCGGCGAGTAGGTGGTGATGCCGGCGCAGAGCAGCGGGGCGGCAGCCTCGTAGGAGATGCTCTCCGGGACGCGGAGCACAAAGTCGTCATTGACCACTACCGAGGTGGCGTAGCCCCCCTGGGTGATGGTGCCGTCCACGTCCTTGCTGGCGTAGGTCCCGATGTTGCCGTTGAGGCAGTAGTTCTCCATGCCGGCCTTGCAGTTCTCACACTCGCGGCAGGAGTTGACCATGCAGCCTACGCCCACGCGGTCGCCGACCTGGTGCTTGGTGACCTCGGAGCCGATTTCGGCAACGGTCCCGACGATTTCGTGGCCCACCACCTGCGGGTAGGCAATGGGACCCCATTCGCCGCGGACGGTGTGGATGTCGGAGTGGCAGATGCCGGCATAGGCAATGTCGATGAGCACGTCATGCGGGCCGACTTCGCGGCGTTCAATGGTGGTGGGAACCAGCGGATCCGTGGCGGAAGTGGCGGCGTAAGCGCGTGCGGTGGTCATACTTCTCCAAACTGTGGGGGAATCAGTGCCGTAGGGCACTTAGAGCACAAGGCGGATCCGGCGTCGTTTATTTCCCGGGCACCTTCCCGCCACTCCCGCGGGCGACGGCGGACCGGGCCCGGCCATCCCGTACCCGGTAGGCCAGGCCGATGCCGGCGCAGACCAGATATGCGGCCCCGATGCACAGCCAGCCCGCCAGGAAACCCCCGGAGGCTTCCAGCAGCACACCCATCGCGAGCGGCCCCAGCGCGAACCCGGTGTACATGCCCAGCGACACGGCACCGGAGGCGGCACCCACCCGTTCTTTGGGTACCTCCCGCAGCACCCCGGCCATCACCACCACGTTCACGCCCAGCGCTGAGGCCCCATGGAACACGACGCCGGCCCATAGCCATCCCTGCGCGCCGCTTTGGCCAGCCACCAGCAACAGCACTGCGCCGCAGACGGCGCCTGCGGCCAGAAGCAGCAGCAGGGTGGAGGCACGGACGCCGGCGGCCATCCGCCGGCCCCAGAGCACGCGCGAGGCCACGCCGACCACGCCGGCCGCGGCTGCGGTGGCGCCGCCCATCAGCAGGGTGAATCCGATCTCCCGCTGGGCGAACAGTGGCAGATAAACATTCGTGGCCTGCATCCCCGCCCCGGAAAACAGGGCGAAGGCTGCCAGCAGCCAGACCGGGGCGGGGAACCTCCGGTTGGTGGGCGCCGCCGCCGTCGTTGTTCTACGCCGTGGTTCGGCGGGCAGCCGGTGCCACGCGTAGGCCAGCAGCAGGCCGAGGACCAGCGCTGCCCCGACGGCGGCTCCTCGCCATCCCGCGATGAGTGCGGCAGCCGGGAAGAACAGGCTGGAGAAGAGCTGGCTGGCCTGCACGCCGGACTGCTTGATGCCCATCCAGCCCGGGCGTTTGCCGGGTTCCACGTCATGGCTGATGATCCGGTTGGTGGTGGGGTTGGAGATGGCCTGGGCCGGGCCGGAGAGCAGGACGGCGGCCAGCAGCCACAGGTAATTCCCGGACACCGCCATCAGTCCCAGGGCGAGGGCGGTTCCGCCGAAGATGATCAGCAGCTGGGTGCGGGAACTGATCCGGTCGCTGAGCCGGCCCAGGGACATCGAGGACAGGGCGGCTCCGGCGAAGCAGGTGGCGGCGAGCAGGCCGAACTGCGCTTCGCTGATGCCCAGGTCCGCCATGATGAGGGTGCTGGTGGCGGAGATACCGTAGTTCATCATCGGTCCGGCACCCATGGCGCACACCAGGACAAACAGCAGGCCGGGTCCGGTGGCAGAACGCAAGCTTTTCCCTTCGGGCAGTGGCGGAAACGGATGGTCCCGCCTAAGCGACGAAAACCACCGTACCGTTATCGGCGGCAGCCCGATGTCCCCCTATGTCCGTGGCCCGGTCCGGATAGCATTGAAGGCGCCCGGCCGGCGGCGCCCATACTTCACACTGCAAGGAATCCGATCCCGTTGAATCGAAAATCACTCAAAGAGCACGGATTCACCGGCTTCCGGCCGCTTAGGGACCTGGATACCAACCGGATTCCACAGCGGCAGGGGATCTTCGCCGTGTTGCGCTCCCCGGGGATGGAACCGCGGTTCCTGGCCAAAAGCACGGCCGGGATCTTCAAGAAGAAGGATCCTTCCCTGTCCCAGGCAGACCTCGCCGCCGAGTGGGTGGATGACGCGGACGTCCTGTTTCTTGGCAAGGCCGGGGCGGGCAGCAAGGGCAACCGGGGGCTGCGGCGCCAGATCTCCGAATTTGTGGACTTCGGCCGGGGCAAGCCGCCGGGCCACTGGGACGGCCGGCTGATCTGGCAGCTGGCGGACGCGGAGAGCCTTCTCGTGGCGTGGAAGGAGCTGCCGCCCGAAGAGCTCACCCCTGCCCTCGCGGAGTATCAGGCGGAGTTTGTCCGGCAGTACGGCCGGCTCCCCTTCGCCAATCTCGTCCAGACCCGCGGGGCCTAGGACCCTGCCGGGTTACCGCAGCACTGCCCGGTTTCCCCCTGTGGCAGCGCCGAGGGTCTTGCTGAACAGCACAAACTCGCCGTCCTGGCCCGTGGCTTCATAACCCGCAGCCCGGTACAGCAGATGGGCCTGGTTGCCTGGGTACACGGCGATTTCCAGCACGCGGGCTCCGCTTGAGCCGGCGTCCTGCTCAAACGCCTCCAGGAGGAGCCTGCCGAGGCCTCGGCGGCGACGACCGGCGAGGACACTGATTGAGACCAGAGTGGCTTTGTCGCCGTCGAGGCTCCCCATCACATACCCAAGAGGACGACCATCTGCATCAGGGCAGACGAACGTATGGGGAAGGCAATCGATCCACAGTTCCAGGTTCTGGTCGAGAACTGTCAGCCACCCCAGGAGCGCATGCGGCTCGATGGTTTCCATGTATTCGCGCTCCTGGCGCAGGATGAAGGGCAGGTCGCTTACTTCAGCGCGCCGGACGCGTGTTGGCATAGTCATGGAGCGAAGCATGCCACATACGTCGGTGTTCGCCGCGCAAGTCCGGCGCGGCCGAGCCCGCCCTCACGGCCGGTGCGGCCGTGAGGGGAAAGCCGCTAGCGGACCGGGTAGCCGGCGTCGCGGATGGCCTGCTTCACCTGGTGGATCGCGTCATCCGGGCCGAAGTGGAACACCGAGGCGGCCAGGACGGCGTCGGCCCCGGCGATCACGGCAGCCGGGAAATGCTCCGGCTTGCCCGCCCCGCCGGAGGCGATCAGCGGCACGTCCACGGCGGCGCGGACCGCTCGAATCATTTCGATGTCGAAGCCCTCGCGGGTGCCGTCGGCGTCGATGGAGTTCAGCAGGATCTCCCCCACACCGCGGTCGGCGGCCTCCTTCGCCCAGGCGACGGCGTCGATTCCGGTTCCCGTGCGCCCGCCGTGGGTGGTGACCTCGAAGCCCGACGGCGTGGCGCCGTCGTGCGTGCGCCGTGCGTCCACGGACAGCACCAGCACCTGCGAGCCGAAGTGCCGGGTGATCTCATCAATCACGTCCGGCCGGGCGACGGCGGCGGTGTTGATGGAGGCCTTGTCCGCGCCATAGCGCAGCAGCTTATCCACGTCCGCAATGGAGCGGACTCCGCCGCCGACGGTCAGTGGAATAAAGACCTCTTCGGCGGTGCGCGCGACGACGTCGAAGGTGGTGTCCCGGTTGCCCGAGGACGCGGTGACGTCGAGGAAGGTCAGCTCGTCAGCCCCGGCCTTGTCATACCGGTGCGCGAGTTCCACCGGGTCACCGGCGTCGCGCAGGCCTTCGAAGTTGATGCCCTTGACCACGCGGCCGGCGTCGACGTCCAGGCAGGGGATGACGCGGATGGCAACACTCATGGTGCGTCTCCCCTAGATCCGGCAGGCGTGGATGGTGCTGACGAGGATGGCGCGGGCGCCGATGTCGTACAGCTCGTCCATGATCCGGTTGGTGTCCGTGCGCTTGACCATGGAGCGGACGGCCACCCAGTCCGTGTCGCGCAGCGGGGAAACGGTGGGCGATTCCAGGCCCGGGGTGCGTGCGGCGGCTTCCTCCAGCAGGTCGCGGCGCACGTCGTAATCCATCATCACGTACTGGCGTGCCACCAGGACGCCGCGCAGGCGGCGGATCAGCACGTCCAGGCCGGCCGGGTGTTCCGCGTTCCTGCGTCCAATCAGCACGGCTTCGGACTTCAGGATCGGCTCGCCGAAGATTTCCATGCCGGCGGCGCGCAGGGTGGTGCCGGTTTCGACGACGTCGGCGATCGCGTCCGCGACGCCGAGGCGTACGGAGGATTCCACGGCGCCGTCGAGCCGGACCACGGAGGCGCTGATGCCGCGTTCGGCCAGGTAGGCGCGCAGCAGGCCGTCGTAGCTGGTGGCCACGCGCTTGCCTTCGAGCTGCTCGATGGAGGTGAAGTCCCCCACCGGGCCGGCGAAGCGGAACGTGGAGGCACCAAAGCCGAGGCTCATCAGTTCCTCGGCGTCCACCTGGGCATCCAGGAACAGGTCGCGGCCGGTGAGGCCGACGTCGAGCGTGCCGGCACCGACGTACACGGCAATATCGCGGGGGCGGAGGAAGAAGAACTCAACCTCGTTATCGGGGTCCACCATGACCAGTTCGCGGGAGTCGCGGCGCTGGCGGTAGCCCGCCTCGTTGAGCATGGCGGAGGCGGATTCGGACAGGGCACCCTTATTGGGTACGGCTACACGGAGCATGGGAAGCATCTTTCGCTGGAAGTTCGTTTTACTGAGAAGGTTCGACCGGCGGGCCACACACTGACGCAAGGTCAGCGCGCGGCTAGAGATGCTTGTAAACGTCCTGCAGGGTCAGGCCTTTGGCGAGCATCAGGACCTGGAGGTGGTACAGCAGCTGGGAGATTTCTTCGGCGCATTCGGCATCAGATTCGTATTCGGCGGCCATCCACACTTCGGCGGCCTCCTCAACAACCTTCTTACCGATGCCATGCACGCCCGACTCGAATTCGGTCACGGTGCGTGACCCGGCGGGGCGGTCCTGAACTTTCTGACTCAGCTCGGCAAAGAGGTCTTCGAAGGTTTTCACATGCTCAAGGGTACGCTGTGGCGCGGTGTGTGACGGAATCGGGGGTGTGGGGCGTGACGTTTGGACACCGTCTCGACCCGCGATGCCGTCTCCGTGCGCAAAACCACCGGGATCGGACGACGCGCCGTTCTTAGAACGAGTTTCCCTCCCCCATTCCGTCCCCCTGTATGGCACCGCCACAATGGCCGTGTCGCTGGAGAAAAAGACGCAGGAGAAACAAGGAGACCATAATGGCCAAGTATTTGCTGCTTAAGCACTACCGCGGGGGTCCGCGGCCGTTGGATGACACCCCGATGGACCAGTGGACTCCGGACGAGGTCAGCGCCCACATCCAGTTCATGCAGGACTTCGCCGACGGGCTTCGGGCCAGCGGCGAGTACATCGACGGGCAGGCTCTCGCTCCCGAGGGCACCTTCGTGCGTTACGACGGCGAGGGCAGGCCTCCGGTCACCGACGGGCCGTTCGCGGAAACCAAGGACCTGATCGCCGGCTGGATGGTGATCGACGTGGACGACTATGACCGCGCCGTCGAACTCGCCGGGGAACTCTCCGCGGCACCGGCCGCCGGAGGAAAACCGCTGCGCGAATGGATCGAGCTTCGCCCGTTCCTGTCTTCGCCGATGACCATCACGGAATAACCCTTCCCGTGGACGAGAGCCAGGTCAGGGGTTAACACCGCAGGTGATCACCTCCCGGCCGCCTATCTGCTGGGCGAGGCAACCATGCGCAGCGGATCAGTGACGCTGCAGGCGGCCCGGTTGAATGCCGCGGGGACAGAGTATCGCCGTCAATGAACACCATGGGGCGAACGCCGCATGCGTTTTCCCGACACCACGTCGATATAATGTCCCCGGGACAAATCCCTTGTCCGCAGAACACCGTGAAGGATCAAAAATGTACGTAGTGGTCAACACCCTGGAAGTCGGGCCGGAAACGGCCGAAGCCTTTGAGAAGGCCTTCATCGACAGCATGGCCAATCTGGAAGGCGTCCCCGGCCTGGGCCGCAGCACCCTCATGCGTCCGGAGGGAAAGAGCAACACGTACCTCTCCACAATGGAGTTCGACTCCAAGGAAGATTTCTTTGCGTGGCTGAAGTCGGATTCCTTCAAGGCTTCGCACTCCGATGACCAGGCACCCGGCATGCAGGCACCCAACACGGTTGCCTCCTACACGGTCATCAAGGACACCGCCGCCTAGCGAAACGCGCCGAGCGCCCGCGCCCTGAAGCGACCACCCTGAAGCGACCGCCGGTTACCCGCCGGTCCGAGAGACGAAACCCCGGAAGAACCCTCATGAGCAAGCATGCAGCAACACCCGAACGTCCCGAACAGACGCCCGTCCCCCATCCGGACCGGACCCTCACCGTATGGGAGGACGGCGTCGAGCTGACCTTCACGTTCTCTGACTGCATGAAGTACCACGGACCGGGTTTCCCCGGCGGTGTGGCGCATGCCTTCGCCGCGCTCGGCCGGGCGCTGCCGGTGCTGGCGGCAAGTAGTGCCGGCGGCCGGGTTGAGCGCCGCGATATCACCGTGAGTACCCCGTTCGGCGGCCCCGGAGCCCGGGATACCTTCGAGCTGGTCACACGGGCAGTCACCGAAAACCGCTACAACGTGCTTCCCGAACTGTCGCGCACCGAGCGCGGCAACACACTGGCCCGCTACGTCTTTGAGCTCAGCACCGGGGATGCCACGGTGACCTGCGTGCTCCGGAATGACGGCATCGTCGCGGACGAGTTCATCGAGCTGACGGGCAAACCGGATAAGACGGCCGCCGAGCTGGCCCATCTGGAGGTCCTGAAGCTCCAGATGCGCGATCGCATTCTCGAGCGCGATCCGGCCGCCGTCTACGACGTCGAGTAGTTCCGGCAGCAGCACGCGGAACTCTCGCCGGCGGGCCGGTGTACCGACGCCCGGGGTTGAGGAGGACGGCGACGCCGAGCCGGGCGGCCGCCCACCGCTGGCACATCAGCGCCGCACACGTAGTGCGCACGTAGCCGGTACTTATGTCTGGCGCCGCCGGAAGCTGTCTACTGGAAGCCGATACCGCCGCCAGGTGACGGTATCCGTCCAGGAGAAGGCCTCAACATGCCGCATGTGATCCATCCCGTCCAGTCCGGTGACCCGCGGGCGCCCCGGCACCCTCGGCGCACCGAACGGATGACCCGTTGAAGATAGCGCTGATCACTGAGGGCACGTATCCCGTAGCAACCGGCGGCGTCAGCACCTGGTGTGACCAGCTGGTAACCGGCATGCCGGAGCACGAGTTTCACCTGGTGGCGCTGACCGGGGGCGACGCCGGTCGGCCCATTTGGAAACTGCCGCCAAATGTACGGTCAGTCAGCCTGGTCCCGGTATGGGGGCCTGCCGTGTCACCGCTGCGGCACGGCAACCGGCGCCGGTACGCGCTCGAAGCCGTCCAATATGAACTCACCCGCCTCTGGGACGCCGCGCTGGGGTCCGATACGGCGGACCCGGTGGGGAGGACCGAAAACGCCCTCCGGCATCTGGTGGACATCAGCAACAGGGTAGGACTGGCCCGTGCCCTGGCCACCCGCGGATCGGTGGAGCCCATTCTCACCGCCTGGACGCGGCATCTGGTCAGCACCGGCGAAGAGCCCATGTCCGTCGCGGACGCGGTGATGACCGCCAGTATTGTGGACCGCGCGCTGGCCCTCGTAGACCGCCGGCTGTCCGGAATGGACGTCATCCACGCCTCCAGCAACGGACCGTCGTCACTGATCGCCCTGTCCCAGTCCTGGCGGCACGGCACTCCCATACTGCTCACTGAACACGGGGTATATCTGCGTGAGCGGTACCTGGCGCTCTACGGCGCCGATTTCTCCTGGCCGGTACGGCGGGCAGTGACGGCGTTCCTGCGCCGCCTGTGCCAGGTGGCGGTCACCAGCGCGCACATGGTGCTGCCGGTGAACCGGTTCAACGCACGCTGGGAGCGGCGCCTCGGGGCCCGCCCGGAACGTATCCACACCATCACCAACGGCGTGGACCCGGCGAAGTTCGAGCCCGTCACCACGGAGCCCGAACTCCCCACCATCAGCTTTGTGGGACGGATAGATCCGCTAAAGGACCTGGGGACCCTCATCTCCGCCTTTGCCTTGGTGCGCCAGCGGATACCCAACGCGCAGCTGCGCATCTTCGGCCCCACCCCGGCCGAGAACGTGGGCTACCGTGCCGGTCTGATACGCCAGACGGAAACGCTCGGGATTACCGACGCCGTGCATTGGGAAGGCCCGACCAAGGGCAGCCGCCCCGCCATCGCCGCCGGCCACGTGGTGGCACTGTCCAGTGTTTCCGAGGGGCTGCCGTTCACCCTGATCGAGGCCATGATGTGCGGACGTGCCACGGTTAATACAGACGTCGGCGGTGTGGCCGAATGCCTCGATGACGAGCACACGGCGGGCATGCTCGTGGACGCCAGGGATGCTGCGGCATTCGCAGACGCCTGCATCACGCTGCTGACGGACCCCAAACTGCGGGCCGCCATGGGAGCGGCCGCACGACGTCGTGCCCTCGCCGAGTTCACGCTGGAACGCTGCCTCGCCCGTTACCGCGAGGCCTATGCCGCTGCCAGGGATCGGGTCCTCTTTGAGCATCCCGGCCCGCTGCCCGCCACCGCGCCGTTCAGCGTGGACAAAGCCGCGTTGGGACTCTCGGTATGAGCGCCGACAGCGTTACCCTGCCCGCCTCCGGCAACCCCCTGCCGAATTTTGACGAAAACGGCATTTCCTATGACGCCGTGGATACGTTTGAAATTACGGCACGACTGGAGGCATCCGGGCTCAGCGACCGCCTGGTCCGTCAGCGCCACGGTGCTGCCGACGTTTTCGCCTATGCGCAGACGATGGTGCAGGTCCGCGGCGCTACCCGGGTTCCCCACGGTCCCCGGGGCTGGCTCGGCAAGGGCGCCCTGATGGAAGCCGCGCGGCGGGCCATCATCCTGATCCTCGGTGCTGTCCTTGGCGGCCTCACCGCCACCATGCTGGCGGCCAACACGCGCGAAATCCTGATAGCCGGTATCGGCGCCTGGGTGATCGGCCAGTCAGTGTCCGGAATTGTCTGGGCCTACGCGGGCGCGGGACAGCTCAAACGCGGCATTGCCCGCGGAACCGCCGCCACGCTGCTGGTGACCTCGGTCCTGGCCTGTTATCTGGTGGTTTCCCTCCTGCTGCCCGGCCACGACGGCTCCGCGGCCGCACTGCTCATGGCCTGGTGCTGGTACTCCTGCATTGTGTCCATGCTCGTGATTCTTGGCCGGTCCCGTTTCCTACTGGCCGTCCTGGCCGTCGGGACGGGCGTCGTCACCCTGCAGATCCTGCTCGGTTACCGTGGGGCTCCCCTTATCGTGGCGACCGTGGCCGTAGCAGTGATCGTGTCCGTGACCGCGCTCTTCATCGCCCAGCAGCGCACCATTAAGGAACGGCGGGTGCTGAACAGCGGTGACTGGAAAGCCGCCATCCCGCCGGCAGCCCAGGCCGGCTTCCTGGCCGCCGCGCTATCGATGGCCCTGACCCGGCTGCCGGCCTGGGAGGGCACGGCGCTGGTCGCAGCCACCGTGGTCGCCGCTGCGGCAACAGACCCGGCGCTTGTCCTGATGCGCCAACGCCTCCAGTGGTCCTCCCAGCGCACTCCCCTGCTGCGGCATGCCGCCCGGAACGCCTGGCTGCTGACCATGGCCATATCCGCTGCGATCGTGGTGATTTCCGCCGTGGTATCCGCTCTGGTTGTCCTTTTCCTGGTGGAGGAAAACCGGGTGGCCACCACAATCATTGTTGCCGCCACCTTCAGCTCCCTGGCCACCACCTCCACTACCCTCAACGCTTTCGGCCTGCCGCGCGGTGCAGTGGGCTTTGCCGCGGCGGCATCACTCTCGGCAGCGGTTTGGATTGTGGTGGGCAACCTTGCCGGGCTTCTGGTGGCCCTGGGATTCCTGGCCATCGGCCTCACCGTCCTGCTCACACGCGTCGCCGATCCGCGGACGTACGCATGAGGGTGTCCCGGCCGTGAGGAGGTCCGGGCAGTGAGGAAGTCCCGGCTGTGAAGGCCCCCCTGACGGCACCGCCCATCACCCCGCCCAGGCTGGCGATCCCCTGGTATATCCACCCCGCAGCAGCACCGCAGGACTGGGCATGGCTCGCCGCGCAGGAGGTGTCCTTTGCCGTGCTCAACGTCCACAACGGCCCCGGCGGGGATGAGGATCCCTACTATCCGCAGGCCGTGGCCCGGCTGCGCCGCATCCGCCTGCTCGGATACGTCACCCTGGCTTACGGACACCGGCGCACCGCGGAGGTCATCCGCGAAATCCGGGCATGGCAGCGTCTCTACCACGTGGACGGCATAATGTTCGATGAAGTCCCCTCCACCACCGGGACCGTGCGCCGCTGCCGGCAATACGCAGGTGTGGCCCGGGACGCCGGGGTGTCCCTGCTCGCTGCCAACCCGGGAGTGTTTCCCTCGCCTGCTCATCTGGAACTTTTTGATGTCACCTCAGTCTTCGAGGGAACCGCCGAGGCCTACGCCGGCTTCCGGCACCCCGCCTGGGCGCGCCGGGTACCCCCGGCACGGTTGTGGCACCTCGTCCACACCGGCGCCCCGGGACAACTGCCTGCTCTCCGGCTGGCAGCCGCCCGCCACGGTGCCGGCCATCTTTTCGCTACTGACCGGCACCTGCCCAATCCGTGGCTCGGCCCGCCCACTGCGGTATCGGACCAGCTGGCGGCCGGCCACCCGGCGGACCGGTGAAGGCGCGCCTTCCGGCAGCTGCCGCACTGCTGCTGCTTCTGGCCGGGTGTGCAACGGCCGACGGCGGCGGGTCCCCGGCCGCCCACACGGCGGGCACTGGCGCCGGTGCCCCTTCCCCGCCCTCGCCCGGCGGCGCGCCGTCGTCGGGCGGTAACTGGGCGCCGTCACCCGGCGGCAGCTGGCAGTGGCAGCTCTCCGGCCCCCTGGACCTGGACGTGGCCGCCGACAGCTTTGACGTCGACTACGAAACCACCACGGCGGCCGACGTCGACACCCTGCACCGGGCCGGAAGCGGCGTCATCTGCTACCTTTCCGCAGGATCCTGGGAGGAATACCGCGGCGACGCCGGCCAGTTCCCGGATTCCGTCCTTGGCACCGTCCTCGACGGCTGGCCGGATGAACGCTGGCTGGACATCCGCCGGATGGACATCCTGCTGCCCATCATGGCGGACCGGATGGACACATGTGTGGCCAAGGGGTTCGATGCGGTGGAACCGGACAACGTGGACGGCTACGTCAATGAATCCGGTTTCCCTCTGACCGCAGAGGACCAGCTGGCCTACAACCGTGCCGTGGCCGCACTCGCCCGGGACCGCGGCCTGTCCGTTGCACTGAAGAATGACCTGGATCAGATTCCGGACCTTGTGGAGCACTTTGATTTCGCGATTAATGAGGAATGCGTCCGGTACAGCGAATGCGACAGCTATGCACCCTTCACCGAGGCGGGCAAGGCAGTGCTGCATGTCGAATACGAGGGCACGCTGGACTTCTGCTCCGAGTCCGCGCGGCTCGGGTTGTCTTCCATGCTCAAGCCGCTGGACCTTGGAGCCGCCCGGGAGCCCTGCTGAGCCGGGTTCTCTGCTGAGCCGGGTTCTCTGCTGACCGGAGCTGCCTGCTGAGCTGGGCTGCCTGCTGACCGGCGGCCCGCTGGCGAACGGCAGCACCTGAAGAAAGGGACCACCCGATATGCCGGACACCGCACCCGCGCCGGTTCCCGCCGGAAACGCCCGCCTTCTCGCCGTCGCCATCCTCGCCTCCTTTATCGCCTTCCTGGACGGGTCCATCGTTACCGTGGCGCTGCCTGCAATCGGCACGGAACTCGGCGGCGGGCTGGCGACCCAGCAATGGACCGTCAACGCATATCTGCTCACTCTCGGCGCCCTGATCCTGCTCGCGGGCTCCCTTTCGGACATGTTCGGCCGCCTGCGGGTCCTGCGCCTCGGTCTCCTGGGTTTCGGCGCCGCATCCCTGGCCTGCGCCCTGGCCTGGAGTCCGGAGGTTCTGATCATTGCCCGGGCCCTCCAGGGAATGGCGGGCGCACTGCTTGTGCCCGGCTCCCTGGCGCTTATTACGACGGCGTACCGGGACGAGGCACGCGGACGCGCCGTCGGGCAGTGGACGGCCTGGACCGGGACGGCGGCGATCATCGGCCCGCTGCTGGGCGGCGTGCTGGTGGACTGGGCCAGCTGGCGGTGGATCTTCGCGGTGAATGTGCTGCCCGTGGCGGTGACCCTCCTGCTCAGCGCGGGCCTCCGGGACCGCGGCACGCTGCGCCGCATGTCCCTGGACATTCCGGGGGCGGCGCTGGCCGTCGCGGGGCTTGCCGGTTCCGTTTACGCGCTCATTGAACAGGAGCGCCGCGGCTGGGGCCACCCCGGCGTCGTCGTGCCCCTGGTCGGTGGCGTTGCGGCGCTGGTGTTCTTCTTCCTGCGCGAGGCACGCACTCCGGCTCCCATGATGCCGTTGTCCCTGTTCCGGGCGCGGAACTTCCGCTACGGCAATCTGGTCACCGCGGCGGCCTACGCGGGAATTTCGCTGGGGTCCTTTGCCGTGACCGTGTTTGTACAGAAGGCCGCCGGGTACAGCGCCATTGAGGCCGGTTTCATTTCGCTGCCGCTGCCTGTGGCCATGCTGCTGTTCTCCACGTATTTCGGCAGGATGTCCGGCCGGTACGGGCCTCGGGCTTTTATGGCCGCCGGTCCGGCGATCTGCGGGACCGGCTTCCTGCTGCTGCTGACCGTTCAGCCGCCGGTGGACCTGGTCACCGAACTGCTTCCCGGGTTGCTGCTTTTCGGGTTCGGGCTCAGTGTTATGGTCGCTCCGCTGACCACTGCCGTCCTCGGCGCCCTGCGCGAAGAGGAGGCGGGGATCGGTTCGGCAGTGAACAACGCCGTCTCCCGGGTGGCCGGGCTGATTGCGGTGGCACTGGTGGGGACGGTGTCCGGCGGTGCGCTGGGCTATCCCGGTTTCCGGCAAACGGCACTGACGGCGGCGGGGCTGTTTTTTGCTGCTGCCCTGATAGCGGTGCTGGGCATTCGCAATCCGAACGCGGACCGGACTGTCGGGTAAGCCGTACAGGCGGCATTCTGCGTACGTACGTGGGGCATGCCAGTGGCAGGGCCGGTGCGGCGCGCGGTGCCGGGAATGACACTGCTGCGGTAGGCTCCGGGCATGCCGCTGATCAGCCGTTGTATCGAACCTGGGCCTGACCGCGTTGTGCTGGAATGGTCCATGCCGGCTCCGCCCGCCCGGGTCTGGTGGGGCCTCACCGATTCCGAGGCATTGCCTCATTGGTTGGGCACGTTATCCTCCGGCCGCTTCGCAGCCGGCGATGTGGTGATCATCAGACACGCCGAGGACTACTCGAGCACCAGCAAAGTCCTCACCTGCGAGCCGGGCAGCATACTGTCCATGACGTGGGAATTTCCGGACGAGCCGTTGTCCCACCTTCGGATCTCCCTCGCGGCCGACGGCGACGGGACGCACCTGGAATTGGCACACGACGGTCTGGGCGCCGAAGCCGGCGGCTACCTTCCCGGATGGCATACCCACCTGTTGTATCTTGAAGGCCTGTTGACTAACCGGCCTCGAGATCCTGCCTCATTCTGGTCCACGTATGCCGGCTTGGACGCCGACTCCGCCGGGTAGCCGCCACGGGGTACCTGGCTTGTAGCTGGCGGACCGGACTGTCGGGTAAGTTGTACAGACGGGCCCCCGCGTGTCACAGACCACGGCGAACTCAGAACCGACCAGATGGTCTATTACGGTGAAGGCATGACCCTTCAGTCCCCTGCCCCCTCACCGGCCGGACCCCGTGAATGGGCGTCCCTCGGTGTCCTTACGCTTGCGGTCATGCTGCTGGCGGTAGATGGCACCGTCCTGGCCCTGGCCGTGCCGTCGCTGAGCGCATCGCTCGAACCCACATCGACCCAGCTGCTCTGGATCGGCGACATCTATTCCTTCGCGCTGGCAGGCCTGCTGGTCACCATGGGTAACGTTGCCGACCGTATCGGCCGCAAGAAACTGCTCCTTATCGGCTCGGCGGGTTTCGGCATCGCGTCAGCGATTGCCGCATTTGCCCCATCCCCCGAAGTGCTGATCGCAGCCCGGGCCCTGTTGGGCGTCAGCGGTGCCACCATTATGCCGTCCACCCTGTCCATCATCCGGCACGTCTTCACCATCCCGGCTCAGCGCACCCGCGCCATTGCCGTGTGGTCCGTTGGAGCCGGCGGCGGTGCCGCCCTGGGACCGCTGGTGGGCGGCATCCTGCTGGAGAACTTCTGGTGGGGATCTGTGTTCCTCATCAACATCCCGGTTATGCTCCTTTTGCTGATCAGCGGCGCCGTTTTGCTGCCGGAGTCGCGTAACCCGCGTCCGGGTAAGTTGGATCTGCTTTCCGCGCTGCTCTCCATCGCATCGATTGTTGCCGTTGTCTACGCGGTCAAACACACGTTCAGCAGCGGGGTCGACGCCATCGGCTTCGCGGCATTGGTTCTGGGCCTCCTGACCGGGTGGGTATTCATCCGCCGGCAGCGGCTCTCCAGCAACCCGATGCTGGACATTGAACTGTTCCGCCTGCCTGCGTTCCGCGGTGCCGTCGTCGCCAACGGGCTGTCCATCTTTGCCCTCAGTGGCCTGCTCTTTTTCTTTTCCCAGTACCTGCAGCTGGTGCGTGGTTATGGTCCGCTGAAGGCCGGTCTGGCCGAGCTCCCCGTCACTATTGCCATGATGGCGGTGGTGTTTGTCATTGGGTTCGCTGTGGCCCGGTTCGGCGTCGGGCGCTCAGTGGGCGGCGGTCTGCTTCTGGGAGCTGCGGGCCTTGTTTTGCTTGCCGGTGCGGAGGAACTTGGCGGCTACCTCGGGATTGCTGTTGCACTGGTCGTGACCGGACTGGGTATTGGTCTGGCGATGACGCTGTCAACGGATGCGGTAGTCGCTTCGGCTCCGAGGGAACGTGCGGGAGCGGCGTCCTCCATCTCGGAAACTGCGTACGAGCTTGGTGTCGCCCTGGGAATCGCTGTCCTCGGATCCGCCCTGAGCGCCCTGTACCGTACGAATCTTCCAGCCATGTCGGAGCTCGACGCCGGCACACGCGCTGCGGTGACAGATTCTCTGGCCTCCGGGCTGCAGGTGCTCGACGACGGCGCCACACAGCTGATTGCGGACGCCCAGAATGCTTTCACGGATGCCATGCAGGTGACATCCCTGATTGCCGCACTCATCCTGGCAGTTGCCGGCATCATCGCCTGGCGGGTAATTCCCGTCCGGCTGGAAACCAACGACGGTTCCCACAGTGGGGGTGCGGGCGTGAACGACGGCGGGGGCGCGGGTGTAAACGACGGCGGGAGCGACGGCGGGGGCGCGGGTGGGAGCGACGGCGGGGGCAACGGCGGGGGCAACGGCGGGGGCAACGGCGGGAGCGCGGGCGTGAACGACGGCGGGAGCGACGGCGGGGGCAACGGCGGGAGCGACGGCGGGGGCGCAGGTGGGAACGCGGATCGGGAGGGCCCGGGACGGGAATTGTCGGGCTCGGAGGCCTCGACTTCGGGAGCATCGGCTCGGAAATCGTTGGTTTCGGAGGCCCCTGCTTCGGATGTGCCGGCCTCGGAGGCCTCGACAGAGGAGAAGTAGCCCTCATCAGAATCAGGTTGGCCGGTGCAAAGACGGTGACAGTCTGCCGGTCAGCGCTTTCGGGCGCGGGCCTCTCAATCCAGTGGGCGGGAACGACCCTCTTTTCCGCGCTGCAGGGACATGCTGCTGGAACATGTTTCAGGGGCTAGCGCGGATAGGTAGTTTGGCCCCAAAAGACGGGTATTTCGAGTTTTACGGGGTGCCGTTTTGCGCCTGTTTTTGGCTCTGAAATGTCAGTGCCGGATGAAATGCTGAAAGCATGGATCAGGACGGGAATACCGGGTGCGGAACCGGAATACCGGCCGGCGAAGACCTTCCACGGGAAGGGGCAGCCGGCGGTCCGGATGCGCCTTCGAAACCGTCTGTCGTGTCTCCGAGCCTTGCGGTATATCGTGCCGACCCTGCAGGCGAAGCTGTCGCACGGTCCGCGGACGCCGTGCCCGCCGCGAGTCCCATGCGTGCAGCCAGTCCCTTAGCTTCAGATGCCATGCCCGCGGCAAGTTCCACGCGTACAGCCAGTGCCTCTGCTTCCACCAGTCCCGCGGGCGCCCCCGGCAATGCGGAATGCTCAGGCAACGGTTATCCGGACGGATTTACCGGAACCCTGGCCCTGGCGAATCTTGAGTCCTTCGACGAAGTAACCACGGGCGAAGCCTTGGGCCGGATGGGACATCTGATCTCCTGGGCGCAGGCCCAGCAGGCCCGGCTGATGAACCGCATGCAGGAGATCTTCCGGGACAGCTACCATGACGCCACCGGCCGGCTGGAACCGGGTATGGCGTTCAGCCTCGCCTCCGCAGAGTGTGCGGCCATCCTGAGAGTCCCGCAAATGACGGCACAGCGGCTGATGGACGAGGCCGGCAGCCTCTGCGGTCCGCACGCCGCGACCCTCACCGCGCTGGAAGAGGGAAAGCTCAGTTACGGGCATGCGCAGGTCCTTCTGGACCAGTGCGAGAACGTTCCCGCCGCTGACCTGCCGGAACTTGAAGCGGACCTGCTGGCCGCTGCCACAGGACAGACCCGGGCACAGTTCTCCGCCAAAGCCCGCAGACTGCGGGAGAATAAATATCCGCAAACCATTCCTGCTCGGCACCAAAGCGCCTTCGAGAAACGGAAGGTCACCCTGGATCCGGTTGAGGACGGCATGTCCTGGCTCTCGGCCCTTTTGCCGGCACCGGAAGCCCAGCAGATCTACACCGCCCTGAGCACCTCCGCCCAGGGAGAACAGCTGGCCGGGGATCCCCGGACCAGGGACCAGTTGCGTGCCGACATCCTCGCCCAACTGCTCATGGGCGGCATGGGATCAGCCCGCAGCGGTGCCGCGGGCAACACAGGCCACCGGGGTCGCAAGGGGACGGCTGACAGCGGAGGTCGCACGCGCACGATCGACGGTGGCAGGTACCCCGACACTACCGATCACGGGGGTCCCGCGGACGCAGCCGGTGGTGGGGGCCACGCGGTCGAAGGTGTTGGGCACGCGGATAAAACCGGTGCCGGGCTCACCGATCCGGACGATATTGGCAGCATCCCGCGCGCCGAGATCATGGTGCTGATCAGCGCTGAAACCCTCTTCGGCGCTAACGAGGAACCCGCCGAACTCCACGGCTACGGACCCATCAGTGCCGAAGCCGCCCGCCGGCTGGCCCGCAACGCTACCCGCTGGACCGGACTTGTCCGGGATCCGCACACCGGAGAGATCCTGGGTGTGGGCAGGCGCCGGAAAGTCCCCGCCGGGCTCGCCCGCTGGTTACGGGCACGGGACGGGACCTGCCGGTTCCCCGGCTGCAGGGTCAGTACCGGGGTGACCGAGATTGACCACACCAAAGACTGGGCCAAGGGCGGGAACACCGAGCATTCGAACCTGGCTCACCTGTGCCGACGGCATCACCGGTTCAAAACGCTGGGTTATTGGAAGGCCTGCCAACCTTCGCCGGGGGTGTTGGAATGGACCTCGCCCACCGGCCGGGTCTACCGGACCGAGCCCTTCCTGGAACTGGCGGACGCGGATCCAAACGCACGCTCCGTCCCAGGACCGGAAGAGGTACCCCCGTTCTGACGAGGTTCGTCCCGAAGGACACCAGCCCGTTCAACACCTCATTCGCAGTCCTCATTCGGGCTGGACACCATACCGCTCTTCCAGCAATTGACGAATCAGTAGCCCCACGCGCCGACCCGCCGGCTGCTATTTGCCGAACCGCCCCGGGTCTACAGGCCGGATGTCTCTGGGCAGCTTTTCGACAACCAACAGGTAGGACTCCGTCACCAGATCATCCACCAAACCTGCATCGATGTCCCTTCCCGGAGTCAGCGTGATCCAGTGCTTCTTATTCATGTGGTAGCCGGGCGTGACGTGCTCATAGGCCTCTTGGAGTGTCCGCCCATCATCGGGCGCCGCTTTCAGGATCACCATCGGGGTTCCGGTGGTTTCCGTAAGCAGCATAAAGACCTTTCCCCGAACCTTAAACACTTCCCAGTCCGGCCCGAAGGGATGCACCAGTCCGGCACCCGGCAACTCCTCGGTCCGTGCTGCGGCTCGTTCCAATAACGCTGTTCCCTGCAAGAGACCCCGCCCTCTCATTCGCCTCGGGCTTTAGACACGGACCTCAAACTCCAGGCGCCCGTGCCGGACACCGTTGATCTGCAACTCCAAAGCATGCAACCCCGCATAGTGCCGCCTCGTGGTCATCTGCCGGAAGGCGTGCCTGCCGGAGAGTTTCCGCGACTCCCCCGGTGCCAGTTCCACGGTGGCCAGCTTAAAGACTTTCTCCGCAGTGGACCCCCGAGCCTTCACAAAGTGCACGGCATAATCCACCGCCAACTTCACCGGAGCATCTCCCATATTGGTGAGAAGGAATCCGAACGCCAGCTTCGCAGGAAGCGTGAGCATCCCGCCCTCGGCATGCAGGTCCGTGACGCTGACCTGCGCCGGAGCGAAACCCATCAGCGCCAGTGCCCCGGGATTGCCCTTTTTCACCAGCGTCCGCAGAGCATGTCGTACCACCCATGTGCTTTCCGAAGTACCGGTCTGCTGCCACTGCCCTGCCATCGCAAGCACCATGTCGGGAGCATGCCGCGCCAGATCGTTGGCATGGTTGGCCACCGAGCGGCGAACGTAGTCCTCGGGGTCATTGTGCAAGGCATCAAGAATCGGCAGCGTAGCTTCCGGCCGGCCCATTAGCTGCGGCACCCGAACGGCCCAGGGCAGATATGGCCTGGTCCCCTCACTCGCCAACCTTCGAACGTGCTGATCCGGATGCCAGGTCCACTCCTGGATGATCGCCAGCGCGCGGTCCGGCCTGGCCTGGAGCAGGCGCCGAATAGCGAATTCGCTGGTCAGCCGAGGTGTCAGCTCCGCCAGCAGGGCCAGAGCGTCATCAAACTCAGCCTCACCGCCGGATTCCAGCGCTAAAGACACAGCAGCCTCAGTAACCGGCCAGAGCGCCCACCCCTTAAACGCCGGGTCGGCCAGAGCCGCACGAAATACTGAAGCAGCCGCCGAATATGAACCCAGGGCCCGGACCAGGGCTCCGGCAACCAGGTCAGTCCGGCCGCGAAGCGATAAGGGATCCAACCGGTCACGCGTTGCAAGGACAGAGCCAAGGTCGGCCCCCGGCACATTACCCGCAGCTGCAGCACTCAGTACGTTGTACAGCTCCGTAACCTCTTTAGGCCCGAGCATGTCATCCATTGCGCCGATGGTATTTCCCCTTTCCTGATGCACGGCATCCCGACCCACGGCTTCCACGGAGCGGCTCGGCTCCGCAGCCCGACAGCAACGGGTCCGCATAGCTCCGGAGCGCTCCAACCTTGTGATGCCTGGAGAAGACGTGATGCGTGAAGGACCAGTCTCGCAGGTGCGCCGTTACGGTGCCGGAGGAAGCCGCGTCATCCAGAGGTCGCAGCCTCGCCCGCCGTTACGGTGCCGCAGGAAGCCGCGTCATCCAGAGGTCCCCCGTGTGTTCTGCCCCGGGCGCTCCCCCATGCTCTGCGCCGCGGTCACCCACGCGATCCCGTCCGCGGTCCCGCACCCGGTCACCCACGCGATCCCGTCCGCGGTCCCGCACCCGGTCACCCACGCGATCCCGCACGCGGTCCCGCACCCGATCCCCTTCGCGATCCCCTTCGCCTTGCCCCGGCTCGGCAACAAAACCGAACCGGGCATACAGCCGGGCACTGGCCTCGGTAGTCGCCTCAAGATGGACCACATCAGTGCAACCGGCCAACCGGTGCGTGAGCAGTTTTCCTCCGGTTCCCTGTCCCCGCCCGTCCGGAGCCACCGCAATACCTTCCAGAAGCCATCCACGAAGATGCTCCCGCTGACGACGGGAAAACAACCGGGTGATCCGGCCGATCAGCCCGCCGGGACGCTGCCCCGGCGGATACCACAACGCCACTCCCACCAACCGCCTGGCATCCCAGGCGCCGTCGGCGTTGCCAGCCGGAACCAGGTCCTGGAGACAGCGCCGGTAGTAGCGCGTCAGCGCCGGACGGATCCGTCGGCCACGGAACACACGCTGCCAGCTGGGATCGGCTACAAAAACGTCCACAAGAATCTCCAGCGCGTCAGCCACATCGCTGCCAGCCAACGGCCGGACGGTAATCCCGCTCATGGTTTACACCCCGGCGCCGCGCAGCTCGGCCACGGTCAGCACCGCAGCCGCCGTTGCCTCATAGCCCTTGTCCTCGGACGAGCCCGGCAGCCCGGCACGGTCCAAACCCTGCTGCTCCGTGTCGCAAGTCAGCACTCCAAAACCTACAGGCGTTCCGGTAGACACGCTGACATCGGTCAGGCCGGTGGTCGCCGCCGAGCAGACGTAATCAAAGTGCGGGGTCCCGCCCCGGATGACGACGCCGAGAGCCACCACAGCATCATAGTGCGGTGCCAGCCGGGCAGCGGCAACCGGAAGCTCGAAGCTGCCGGGAACCCGGATCAGCTTCGGCCGCAACCCGGCCTCCTCGGCAGCACGCAGGGCGCCGGCAATAAGCCCGTCCATGATTTCGGTATGCCAGCTGGCAGCCACAATGGCCAGCTTCACCGGTACTCCGGCCAGCCGGATACCGCTGAGGTCAGTGGCAGGTGCGCCGTGTCCGCTCATGTGATGATGCTCCTTAGTTAGGGAAAGTGGTTCAGCTTTGCTGCACCGGCTTGGTGCGCAGCAGGGTCAGGTGATGGTCCATCCGGTCCCGCTTGGTCTGCAGGTACCGCTCGTTCTCGGCACGGATGGGCACTTCGGAAGGCACCATGGCCTCCACCTCAATATCAAAGCGACGCATCCAGTCCTGTTTGGCCGGGTTGTTGGTCAGCAGCCGGATCCGGTGCAGGCCCAGCTGGTGCAGGATGTCAGCGGCGGCCTGGTAGTCGCGGGCATCCACCGGCAGGCCGAGCTGCTCGTTCGCCTCTACCGTGTCCGCACCGGCTTCCTGCAAGGCGTAGGCCCGCAGCTTGTTGGCCAGGCCGATTCCGCGGCCTTCCTGGCCGCGCAGGTACACGATGGTTCCGCCGTACAGTGCAATCAGTTCCATGGCCTGTTCCAGCTGTTCACCACAGTCGCAACGGTAGGAGCCAAAGACGTCTCCGGTGAGGCATTCCGAATGCAGCCGGACCAGCGGTGCACCCTCGCCCAGAGTGCCGGCGCGTTCAGTTTCGGTCCCGGGTGCGGAGAGGGTCATGTGCTCGACGCCGGTACGCGTGTCCGTCCACGCGGTGGCGGTGAAGTCCCCGAACGCGGTGGGCAGATGGACCTCGGGGCCGGGCAGGACGGGCGGACTGGCTACGGCTTCACTCATGCTCCGGCCCTCCTCAGCTGGACGTACTGCACCAGGTCCTCAATTGAGATCAGCGGGATTCGGTGGGCATCCGCGAAGTCCCGCAGCGCCGGCAGGCGCATCATGTCGCCGTCGTCGTGCACCAGTTCGGCAATCACGCCCACCGGAGTGCATCCCGCCAGCTCCGCGAGTTCCACGGCAGCTTCGGTATGCCCGCGGCGTTCGCGCACACCGCCGTCGGCGGCACGCAGCGGAAAAATGTGTCCGGGCCGGTGCAGCTGGGCGGGCGTTGCGGCGGGGTCCGAGAGCACCCGGGCGGTGCGGGCACGGTCGGAGGCGCTGATGCCGGTAGTGGTGCCCTCGGCGGCATCGCAGGAGACTGTGTAGGCGGTGCCCTTTGCATCCTGGTTCACCACCGTCATGGGCGGCAGGTCCAGCCGGTCCGCATAGCTGCCGGGCAGCGGCACGCACACGACGCCGGAACTGTACCTAACGGTCCAGCCCATCAGTTCGGGAGTGGCGTGCTGCGCGGCGAAGATGATGTCTCCTTCGTTCTCGCGGTCGGCATCGTCCACCACCACGACGGCGCGGCCGGCAGCGATGGCTTCCACGGCCTCAGTCACGGGGTTCAGCACAATGTGCGTGGCGGGTGCGCTCATGACGTCTCCTGCATGCCGTGCCCGGTTTCAGCGGCAGAGTGCGCCGGTTTGCGGGGATTTGCGAAGGACAGCAGGCGTTCGGCGTACTTGGCCAACACATCCACTTCCAGGTTCACCCGTCCCCCGGCCCGCAGTTTCCCCAAACCCGTTTCGGCCAGTGTGGTGGGAATCAGGCCCACCTCGAACCACTGCTCCTCCGCGCCGGCGGGACTGACAGCGGTGACGGTCAGGGACACGCCGTCCACGGCGATGGACCCTTTCTCGGCAATGTACTTCGCCAGGTCGGCAGGGACACTGAACCGCAGCCGGTCCCAGCTGCCCAGGTTTTCGCGTTCGAGCAACCGGCCGACACCATCCACATGGCCCTGGACCACATGACCGTCCAGGCGCCCGCCGGCAGGGACACAGCGTTCCAGGTTGACCGTGGCACCGGGCGCCAGGTCGCCGGTGGTGGTGCGGGTGAGGGTTTCACCCATAACGTCCACGCTGACCGCTCCGTCGCGGATGTCGGTGGCGGTGAGGCAGACTCCGTTGACGGCAATCGAGCCGCCCGGCTCCAGGCCCCTGCCGGTTTCGGGGGCGGTAATCACCAGGACGGCACCGTCGCCGTCAGTGTTCGGTGCCAGGGAAACCACGCTGCCCTGTTCAGCAACTATGCCGGTAAACATTCATGCGTCCTTTGCGTTGTTTCGTATCAAAGCAGGTTCCGGTTCCAGCCGCAGCCGCAGGTCATCCCCGACCATTGCGGTGGCACCGCCTGCGGCGTGATCCCACCGCCAGCGTGAAGCGTCAGCCAGTGTGTGGACACCGAGGCCGGTCACGGAGCCGGTGCCCGCACCGAGTAGCAGCGGAGCGGTGTACACCACCAGTTCGTCCACCAGCCCGGCCTGCAGGAAAGCGCCGGCCACGGTGGCGCCGCCTTCCACCAGCACGTGCCGCACGCCGCGGCCGTACAGGTCGGCGGCGACACCGGCCGGATCATGCCCGGCCAGCTGCAGGAACCGTCCGTCGCTGCCGCGTACCGCAGCATCCTCAGGAATCTGGCGGCGTCCGACGACGACGCGCAGCGGCTGTCGCCGGGACTCACCGCCGTCTGCGTCCCGGGCGGTCAGACGCGGGTTGTCTGCGATGACCGTGCCGGTGCCTGCCAGGATGGCGTCCACCCGGGCGCGGAGCCGCTGCCCGTCCCGGCGCGCCTCGGGGCCGGTGATCCATTGGCTGCTGCCGTCCTCCGCGGCAATCCGGCCGTCCAGGCTGGAGGCCAGCTTCAGCGTGATGAAGGGGCGGCGTTCCGCGGTGGCCGCGGTCCAGCGGGCGTTCAGCTCCGCTGCCGGCCCGGCACCCAGCCCCGAGGCTACGTCGATTCCTGCGGCCCGCAGGGCCGCGGCTCCCCCGGCAGCGGCATCGTTGGGATCTCCTACGGCAAACACCACCCGGCCCAGCCCGGCGTTGATGATCGCCTGGGAGCAGGGTCCGGTACGGCCGGTGTGGTTGCACGGTTCCAGGGTCACCACCATGGTGGCGCCGGTGACGTCCGCGCCGGCTGCGCGGGCGTTGGCCAGGGCATCGGCTTCGGCATGCGGTGTGCCGGCGCCGCGGTGGTACCCGGTGGCGAGGGTCGCGCCGTCGGCGTCGAGAATCACCGCGCCGACCAGCGGGTTCGCGCCCCGCACTCCTCTGGCGGCCAGGTCAAGTGCCCTGTCCATCGCGGAGACTTCACCCGGGGTGAAGGGATCAGCAGGCATGGTCAGCGGGTCCGGATGTCCGGCATTAGGACTTCCACCTGCGGTTTTTCATTCTTCTTCGCCTTCCACCAGACAAAGAACCCGGCGAGGGTGAAGCAGCCGTAGAAGAGGTACATAAAGGCGGTGGCGTAGTAGCCGGCGCTGAAGAGCAGCGGGACGCCGACAATGTCCACGGCCACCCAGATCAGCCAGAATTCCACCCAGCCCTTGGCCATGCCGTACGTGGCAAGCAGCGAGCCAACGAAGGTCCAGGCGTCGGCCCACACGGGTTCGTAGGACCCCAGCCGGGCGAAGACCGGGGTCAGTGCCACGGTGCCCAGCAGCATCACCGTGACCAGGCCGATCCGCTGCCGGCCGGTCGCCCACTGCGGTGTCACGGCGGCGTCGCCGTTGGTTTTGCTCTGCTGCCAGCGCCGCCAGCCGTAGATGGACACTGCAATGAACATGATCTGGCGTCCGGCCTGGCCCAGCAGGGTGGCAGTGTCGGCCGAGCCGAAGATGGACCCGAGGAAAACGGTCAGCAAAAGCAAGTTGCCCAGGATGCCCACAGGCCAGGCCCAGACCTTGCGGCGCATACCGCCGAGGGCGCTGAGCAGTCCGAAGATGTTGCCGAGAAGTTCGCGCACCAGCAGCGAGCTTGAGCCCACCGGTAGCTGTGCGTCAAAGAGCCACCGCAGAAAATCCATGTCGTCCTTTATCCCTAAGCTGCTGCTCCGGGGCGGGGTACGACAGGCGTACGGCAGTGGGTGCGTCGCCGGCAGCCAGGGGTCCTTAACGGACCCGGTGAAACCCCGGCGGATTCCCGGTTAAGGGACCCGCGGCAGGGTTGGCAAAGCCGGCGGAACAACAAACTGCACGTGCTTCTCCCATCCAGACTTTAACTGTCGGTATCGGAATTTCACCGATTCAACCGAACCGCTTCCCCGAGGTTCTCGGATCAGCAGTGCGGGTCGCGGACTATAACCGCCGGTTCGGAATTACACCGACCCCGGAGCACGTTTGTTAGGAACTATTCTTGCACAGCCGCTTCCGCGGACGCGCGGAGTTTACGTATAGCGTCATTAGGATCACCCGATCCGTAAACCGCGGACCCGGCCACAAAGACGTTCGCGCCGGCTTCCGCGGCCCGTTCAATGGTCTCGGCAGAAATTCCGCCGTCCACCTGGATCGCCAGCGGCAGCCCGGACCCGCGGACCGCTTCGGCGGCCCGGCGGATCTTGGGCAGCGTCACGTCCAGGAACTTCTGTCCGCCGAAGCCCGGCTCCACCGTCATGATCAGCAGCATGTCCAGCTCGGAGAGCATGTCCAGGTACGGCTCCACCGGAGTGGCCGGGCGCAGCGCCATACCGGCCTTGGCACCGCGGTCCCGCAGGTCACGCGCCAGCTTGATCGGCGCCGTCGCGGCCTCCACATGGAAGGTGACCGAAGCCAGGCCCGCCTCGGCGTAGAGCGGAGCCCACCGGTCGGCGTCGGAAATCATCAGGTGCGCATCCAGCGGCAGCTTGGAGACCTGCTGGATCCGCTCCACTACGGGCAGCCCGATGGTCAGGTTGGGCACAAAGTGGTTGTCCATAACGTCTACGTGCACCGCGTCGGCAGCGCTGATCCGCTCCAGTTCGGCTTCAAGGTTGACGAAATCTGCCGAGAGGATGCTCGGGTTGATGCAGCACTTGCTCACTTGGGTCTCCGTGGGTTGGGCGGATCAGATCTTGCGGCGGATGAGCGCCAGGAACATGGCGTCGGTGGAGTGGATGTGCGGCCACAGCTGGGCGGTGGACTCGTGTCCGGCCTCCAGCGCACCGGGCAGGCTGGCCGCATCCAGTGCCGCACCGGCATCCAGCAGCTCCAGGTCGTTGCGCTTGCGCAGCACGTCGGCGACGACGGCGGTGGTCTCGGCAGGGTGCGGCGAGCACGTCACGTACGCCACCACGCCGCCGGGCTTTACGGCGTCAACGGCGGTGGTCAGCAGTTCGCGCTGCAGGATGCCCAGATCGCCGACGTCGCCGGGCTGGCGGCGCCAGCGCGATTCGGGGCGGCGGCGCAGGGCGCCAAGGCCGGTACAGGGGGCGTCCACGAGGATCCGGTCAAAGGTCTCCGGATAGTCCTCGGCAATGGTGCGTCCGTCGCCGGTGCGAACGTTCCAGGTTTCCCCGGGGACCGCGTCCAGGGCTTGGCGGACCAGCTGGGCCCGGTGCGGAGCCGGCTCGTTGGCCAGCAGCACGGCGCCCTGCTCATGGGCCAGTGCGGCCAGCAGCGTGGCCTTCCCGCCGGGACCGGCGCACATGTCCAGCCACTTTTCCACGCCGTCCTCATCGATGGAGGACCCGTCCAGCTCCACTTCAGCCAGGGCACGGGCCACCAGCTGCGAACCGGCGTCCTGCACCCGGGTGGTGCCGGCGCGCACGGAGTCCAGCCGGCCGACGTCGCCGGCCGCGAACAGTGCGGAATCCTTCACCAGTTCACCGTCGGTTGCACCGGCTTTCCTGGCTTCGTCCAGATCACCCAGACCGGGCAGCGCCACCAGGTTCACCACGGGTGCGTCGTTGTCGGCGCGGAGCAGGTCGGTGATTTCCTCGACACTGCGGCCGTGGGCCACCAGGGACTGCCGCAGTGCGCGGACAATCCATTCGGGATGGCTGTGCTCAATGGCGGCACGCTTAACCGCATCGGTTTCCCCGGCGGTGAGGATCTCCACCCAGTCCTCCAGGCTGCGGGCCGAAACCTTGCGCAGCACTGCATTGATCAGCGCCGAGGGTCCGGCCCCGATGACGGCGCGGGCCAGGCCCACGGTCTGGTCCAGGGCCGCGTGGGCGGGCACGCGCATGGCCAGCAGCTGGTGCGCACCGATCCGCAGCGCATCCAGCACCGCCGGGTCCAGACGCTCCAGGGGACGGTCCACGCACTTGGCCAGGATGGCGTCATAGGTGCCCTGGCCGCGCAGCGCACCGTAGGCCAGTTCCGTGGCGAAGCCGGCGTCGCGCTTATCCAGCCGGTGTTTGCGGATGCTCTTGGGCAGCACCAGGTTGGCGTACGCGTCCTCGCCGGAGACGGCGCGGAGCACCTCGAACGCCACCAGGCGGGCGGGATCGGCCGCGCGGGTGCGCTGGCCGGGAGCAACGGCGGTGCGGGTTTTCACGGCGGCGCGGCGGCGTTCGTGGCCCTTTTCGTTGCGTTTCTTTTCGGGCTGGGAGGTCATTCGAAGACCACGTCCTCACGGTTGGCGAGGCCGCGGGCCCAGTCGGCCCCCGGCATCATTTTCTTGCCGGCAGGCTGCACGCGCAGCAGTTCCAGGGCATGGGAGCCGGTGCCCACCAGTGCGGCTGCGCTGCCGCCTCCGCTGAAGCGGACCTGGCCGGGGCGCAGGTCGGTGATGTCCGGGCGCAGGGCTGCGGCGCCGATCTTGAACCGGGCGCCGTCCCATGAGGTCCAGGCACCGGGCTCGGGGGTGACCCCGTTGATACGGCGGCGGATGGCCAGGGCGGGCTGGGTCCAGTCCACCCGGGCATCCTCGATGGTGAGCTTGGGGGCCAGAGACACCTCGCCCTGCTGGGGTACGGCCACCGCGGCACCGGATTCCACGGCGCTGAGCGTCTGGGTCAGCAGCACGGCACCGGAATGCGAGAGCCGTTCCAGCAGGTCCCCGCTGGTGTCATCGGGCTGTACGGTTTCGGTCAGCGTGCCGTAGACGGGACCGGTATCCAGCCCCGCCTCCAGCAGGAATGTGGAGGCACCGGTGACATCGTCGCCGGCAATGACCGCATGCTGCACCGGAGCTGCACCTCGCCAGGCGGGCAGCAGGGAGAAGTGCAGGTTGATCCAGCCGTGCTTCGGGACGGTGAGGGCACGGGCCGGAACCAGTGCGCCGTACGCCACGATCGCGGCGACGTCGGGCGCCAGGGCGGCGATGGCGGTAATGGCTTCATCGTCGACTTTGGCTGCTCGGATCACGGGAAATCCCAGTTCCTCGGCGCGGGCCGCCACCGGTGACGGGGTTAAGACCTTCTTCCGGCCCAGCGGAGCATCGGGACGGGTCAGGACGCCGACGACGTCGAACCCGGCGCGAACGAGGGCGTCCAGGGACGGAACGGCAACCGAGGGGGTACCGGCAAAAAGAACTCGAAGCGCCACGCGGACTAGGCCCCTGCCTTGTTGCGGGCGCCGAAGGAACCGCCGCCGAACGAGCCGAAGCTGGAGCCCACGCTCTGCGCCCGCTCGCTGACGGTGCGGGCGGCAACCGCGTCATACTCGCGTTGGCGGATGGCACGCAGCGCGGCCTTGCGGTCCTCGCCTTCGAGCCGGTCAATATAGAGCGAACCGTTCAGGTGGTCGGTTTCATGCTGGAAACAGCGCGCGAGCATGCCTTCGCCCTCAATGCTGATCGGGTTGCCGTGCAGGTCTACCCCCGTGACGCGGGCCCAGCGGAAGCGCGGTGTCGTGTAGCCGAGTCCGGGGATGGACAGGCAGCCCTCGAGGTGGTCCTCCTGGCGGTCCTCGCTTAGTTCCAGCACCGGGTTCACCACGTGGCCGGACTGACCGTCAATCCGATAGGTGAAAACCCGGAGGCTGACGCCGACCTGCGGGGCCGCCAGCCCGGCGCCGTCGACGTCCTCCATGGTCTCCTCCATGTCCGCTACCAGCTTGGCCAGTTCGGGCCCGAACTCGGTGACGTCTTCGGCCCGGGTCCGCAGAACCGGGTCGCCGAGGGTGCGGATAGTGAGGATGGCCATCGGGTGTTCGTTCCTTACTGTTGCTGCTTGGGATCGAATCCAGTCTAGTTGGCTCCGCCGCTCACCGGGACGGCTGGCGGCTGGATGGGGGTCTCAGATCCCGGAGCGGCATGGGCACCCACCGGAGGCGGCGGCACGGGCAGCAGTGCCCGGCCCGCAGACACTGCGTCCATGCTGGTCTGCCAGACCCGGCGCAGGGCGCAGAACTTGTACCAGTGCTGCGGCAGGACAGCAGGGTTGGCGCGCATGGGCCGTACCTCGGTCTGCCCGACGGCGACGCCGAGCAGCAGCGGCTCCTGCCCGTAGGCCCACGGTTCCCAGGTCCCGGCACCTGCGTCGACCAGGGATTCCTGGGCCTTCATCCCGGCAACCAGCTGCATGACCACTTTGTCATCGAGCGGCTTCACCTGTCCGTCGCGGTCCGTTTTTTTGGTTTTGTAGTCGATCAGGCACAGCCGGCCGCCAATCCGGGCCACCAGGTCCAGGGTGCCGGCGTAACCGACCTCGGCATTCCAGACGGTGATCTCCGGGGCAATGGGCTGGACTTCGTAGAGCTTCCACCATTCATCGAACCGGTCCGCGAACTGGTGTTCACCGCGGGCAGCCAGGTCCTCGCGGGCACGTTCGAGTTCATGCGGCCGGTCCAGTGCGCGCAGTGCCACCTGCTCCGCATAGAAGTGGACGCGCGTTCCCCGTTCCGCGGCGGCGTCGCGGTAGCGTTCGGACGCCGACGATGCGTCCTTTACGACGCTGCGCAGCGCGGACGGGTTTCCCAGGGCGGCGCTCAGCTTGGGATCCTTCACGACGGCGGTGGCTGCCATGTAGCTGTGCCAGCCGTCCAGGGACGTGGAGCCCTGGGCAATCACCGTAGTTATGGAGGGCACCGTGGGCGGTTCGGAAAGCGACCGCGAGTACATCCGTCCATATTCGGTAGCGTGTGCCAATGCTGGTTCAGTCATGTCTCCAGTCTGCCACCCGGCGGTGACAGTCCGCGTGCTGACCTGCCCGGGCCGGTGCAGGCAGCAGGACGCCGGAAGTGCAAGCGCTCCGGGCACAAAAAAGGCCGCCACCTTCCCGAAGGGGAAAGTAACGGCCTTTTAGCTGGTGGGCGATACTGGGTTCGAACCAGTGACCTCTTCGGTGTGAACGAAGCGCGCTACCACTGCGCCAATCGCCCAGCTTTTGCTGTTGCCAGCCGGTGTGCCCGGAAGCACTCCAACGAGTAAAGATGCTAGCCCAGATCCGGCGGGAGTCCAAACCGGCAGGTCAACGGCGTCGCAACCCGGGCCGATTGGACGAACCCGCAAACGTCCTATAGAGTTTTTCTTCGTTGGAAAGCGGGGGTTCGCCGCGGAAAGCGCAAGCATTCCGAGGCAAATAACCCCTAAGTTCTTCAACATGCGGACGTAGCTCAGCTGGCTAGAGCACCACCTTGCCAAGGTGGATGTCGCGGGTTCGAATCCCGTCGTCCGCTCGCAAGTCACTGTACAAGCTGTTCCCTGGATGTTTCATGGATCGGCCAGCCAAAGCTTATGCTGCGGTTACGGTGGGGTGGCCGAGAGGCGAGGCAGCGGCCTGCAAAGCCGTATACGCGGGTTCGAATCCCGTCCCCACCTCCACGGTGATATGTAAAGCAACACCAAGACCCATTTATGGGCGCGATTGGCGCAGCGGTAGCGCGCTTCCCTGACACGGAAGAGGTCACTGGTTCGATCCCAGTATCGCGCACGACAGTACTGTTTTTCGGTGCTTTCTTGCGGACGTAGCTCAGCTGGCTAGAGCACCACCTTGCCAAGGTGGATGTCGCGGGTTCGAATCCCGTCGTCCGCTCTCCCTGCTGCTTATGGTTTTCCAGGAGTAATCCTGAACGGGCCGGGCAGTATAGGGCGCGATTGGCGCAGCGGTAGCGCGCTTCCCTGACACGGAAGAGGTCACTGGTTCGATCCCAGTATCGCGCACGAACAGTTTCGGCTGTTTACATTTGCGGACGTAGCTCAGCTGGCTAGAGCACCACCTTGCCAAGGTGGATGTCGCGGGTTCGAATCCCGTCGTCCGCTCTCCCCCGGTCCATTCGGCCGGAAAAGGAAGGAACAGGTTCTCGCCTGTTCCTTCTTTTGTTTAAGCTGCCTTTTGTTTTGGCCCGGACCAATGGCGCGGGGCTGATCGCTTTGATGGCCGACCGCACCGCCGGCTAGCTTTCGATGGCCTGTGCCATCTGTTCAGCGGAGGGAAGGTCGGCCAGCACCACCTGGTAGCGGTGACCGTGCGCGTCCGAAAATGTCACGGCGCCTCCACCACCCATGTTCAGCCTCGTCAGCGAACCGCGTTCGTGCCGGGTCACCGGCCAGTTGACCAGCCCGGTGTTCAACCCGGTGTCTTTGGCCACAGCGACGTTGTGCACGCTTCCCTGCTGGACGGAGCGCTTCCACAGCGGTCCCCTGAGGATAATCTCCTGCCCGTCCACCTCGACGGTAATCCGTACGAGGAAGCACCACCAGACAGCCGCCAGCAACAAGGCAGCAGCGGTTATGTACAGCGACCAACATTGGGCTGCTCAAGTCAGTTGACCGGAACGGCAACGTGGAAACCGTCGCCGACATTGCCGGCTATGAATACGCTGCCAACCCGGACGGCATCAACACCTACGGCTTTGAGGAAGCGCTCCCGGCTGAATGCGCGGCGCAATTGCCGGAAGGCATCGCTCCGGCTCCGTACACCGGACTGCCCGATTCCAACCCGGTGGCCTCCGTGCCGGGCCGGAACGGGATAGTGGTCGCCGACGCCGGGATGAACGCCCTGGTGCTGGCACGCTACAACGGGAGTGTTTCCACCGTGGCCAGCCGGATCCCGTGTGTCCTGCTGCCGCGGGCTAACGAGCACCGCTCGGAAACGAAGAGGGGGAAGGGCGTGGCGTCGAAGGCACCGGCAGGCAGTGTCACCTTTGTGGAACGTTCACCCGGCTGGCTTCGATGGGGCGGCGGCGCGTTTCTGGCGACAGTAGCCCGCTGCGGTGGCTGTCGGGGCAGCCATCGAGTCAGTCTGGGCGTGTTGCCGGCGATCCCGTTTACCTTCCCGGCCGGCGCCGGGTACCCCGACTGCATTGTCGGACTCACCTACCGGGCCGAAGGTGTCCCGACCGACGTCGAACGCGGACCTGACGGCGCCCTGTATGTGACTTCGCTGCCGGGATTCTTTGACGCCGGAGTCCCCGGATCGGTCTACCGAATCAATCCGGTGACGGGCGTGCCGGAGCTGGTGGCCTCGGGATTCGTCGGGGCCACGGGACTGGCGCTGAACAGGAAAGGGGACATCTTCGTAGCGGAACTCTTCGGCAACCGGGTTTCCGTGGTGCCATCCGGGTCAGATACCCCCGAGCTGTTCCTGGAGGCCAACCAGCCTGCTGCGGTTGAACTGCGCGGGGACGGTTTGTACGTAGCGGTGGATGCCCTGGCCGGTGGAGCACCAGTTGAGCCGGGTGCACGGCAAGCGGGCCCACAGCAGCCGCCGGCCCCGGAACCTCCGGCGGAACCGGAACCGGAACCAGCACCGGAAACCAGCAGCATCATCCGGATCGATCTGGACAACAACTGCCGCGGCCACCATCACCGCGGCGGACATGGCGGCGGATATGGCGGGCACGCCGATTACGGTGTCCTCGACGACGGGGCAGAGGACTGAGTATCCCAACGAAAGCCGGGATATGCCATAAGAGAAAAGTCCTTTCCTCCGCCCCCTTGCCGGATCTAGGATGGACGCGAACGGGAAACGAGCGGGTTTCCCCTGTGAAAGGAGGTGATCCGTGTCTGTATTTGACGAGCTCAAGGGCAGGGCCGGAGAGCTGAAGGACAAGGCCGCCGGATTTGTGGGCGAGAACGCCGACAAGATCAAGGGCGGAATCGATCAGGCCGGCAACTTCGTGGACCAGAAGACGGGCCACAAGTACTCCAGCAAGATTGATGGCCTCCAGAACAAGGTTTCCGAAGCGGTGGATAAGACCAACCGCGGCAAGGAACCCGGAACCGGTGACGGTCCCGGGCAGACCCCTCCGGCCCAGTAAGCCTGCCGGGCACGACAAGAAGCGCCGGTCCCGCCGAGAGGCGGCACCGGCGCTTTCGTCGTTTAAGCGCTCGTGTTTATGTGCCGGGCTGGTAGTCAGGAAACTAGGATTCCTCGCCGGTCTGGCCTTCACGGGCCAGGGCAGTCAGGCGCGAGACGGCGCGGAAATACTTCTTCATGTAACCGCCGCCCATCATTTCCTTGGTGAACAGCTGGTCGAACGGCACGCCGCTGGCCAGGATCGGCACGTCCTTGTCATAGAGCCGGTCAGCCAGGACTACGAACCGCAGCGCGACCGACTGCTCGGTAATCGTCTGCACGTTGTGCCAGACCACGGCATCCACACCGTCAATGAGCTGCCGGTAACGGCTGGGGTGGACGCTGGACAGATGGGCAATCAGCTCGGAGAAGTCATCGGCAGCAACCGTCTTGCCGCTGAACTCCGCTTCCATCCGGGATTCCAGCTCGTCGTCCTCCAGCGGTGCCGGGGATTCGGGCAGCCCGCGGTGACGGTAGTCCTCGCCGTCGATCCGCACGACGTCGAACTGGTCCGCCAGAACCTGGATTTCGCGCTGGAAGTCGACGGCGGCAAAGCGGCCCTCGCCCAGGGATCCCGGCAGGGTGTTGGACGTGGCAGCGAGCTTGACGCCGGCGTCGGCCAGTTCGCGCATCAACCGGGACATCAGCACGGTGTCCCCCGGATCGTCGAGCTCGAATTCATCAATGCAGACCAGTTTGTAGGTGCTCAGGGCGTCCACCGTCTTGCGGAAGGACATGGCTCCAACCAGGTTGGTGTACTCCACGAACGTGCCGAAAGCCTTGGGGCCCTCCACGGCATGCCAGAGCGAGGCAAGCAGGTGGGTCTTACCGACGCCGAAGCCGCCGTCCAGATAGAACCCCGCCTTGCCCTGGGGCTTTTTCCCGCCGAAAAGCTTCCGCAGTCCGCTCGGTTCCGGCGTATCCACGCTGGCTGCGAATCCGCGCATCGCTTCCACAGCCTGCGCCTGGGAGGGCTGCTGCGGGTCTGGACGGTAGGAATCAAAGGACACGCTGCCGAAGCGGGGCGAGGGAAAGAATCCCTGCAGCAGTTCGTCCACGGATACCTGGGGAGTCCGTTCTGTCAGGTGCTCCAGTTGTGCCACTGCGCGCTGTCCGTCCGTTCCATGCCTGCGGCCGGCAGGGACCTGCCGGGCTCTGATGCTGTTTCTTTACTGCCTGTTGCTTTGCTGCTTGCTGCGGCATTTTGCCGCCCTGCAAACGATACGCCAACCCGCCCGCCAACCGGCACTGCACGGTTCCCGCCGCGAAACACGCCGCTAAACACATCGCGGCTCTGGACGGACGTACCGGCACCGCGAATACTCGGGGACATGGCACGGCATGTAGCAAGGGCGCGGCGCACCCGCACGGAACGGACCCTGCTCGGGCTGGAATTCGGCACTGCCGCCTCAGCCCTTGGCGGCGGGATCCTGCTGGCCCTTCGTCCCGACGGTGCTTTCCTGCACGCGGATCCGCACGTGCTGCAGCGCACCCCGTTCACGAACTGGCGGGTGCCCGGTCTTCTCCTGGCCGCGGGCTGCGGCGGCGGATTCCTGGCAGCCGGCGTGCTGACCCTGGGCAGGCACCGTGCCGCACGCCCGGTTGCCGTTGCGGCCGGCACGGCATTGATCGGTCTCGAGGCGTGGGAAGTCGCTTTTGTCGAGTTCCAGCCGCTGGAGGCGATGTTCGCCGGCGTCGGTGCCGCCGTCGTGGTGCTGGCCCTGCGCCTCCCCCGCTTCCCCGAGCCCCAATCTCCGGATCCCTGCTTCCCCGACCCCCGCTCCCCCGACTCCGGCTTCCCCGACCCTGAATCCCCGGCGACACGATAAATCTCGCTGCCCCGAGACGGTCATGCGCTGCGTTCTCTGTGATTGTGTCCTGTGGAAGCATGTATCTCCCCGCGCGGACCTTATGGACGGAGTTGACCCATGGCAGGTACGGACAGACCAGGCCGGGGCGCTCCGCCCATCCGGCGAGCCATGATTACCGCAGGACTGCTCTGCCTGGCCGCCGTTGCGGCCCCCGCGCTGGCCGGATGTGACCCGAGGTCGGGCCTGACACCCCGGCAGGTAATCGAGGGCTTCGCAGCCACTCCGGACCTGCCCGCCACAAATCCCCGGGATGTCACCTCCGAACGGTGCGGTGACGGCGGTGACGACGTTGGCTGCGAGGAAGCCGTCCAGGCGGACGAACTCACGGTGTACGGCTTCGCTAAGAAGGAGGACGCGGCAGCTTTTGCCCGCTCGCTGGGGCGCAACGGGTACCAGTCCGACTGGATTGTGCTCGAATACGACAACGCTGCCGCAGACACCGATGAGGCCAAGGCCTCGTATGCAACCCAAGTGGACGGAACGTGGACTTCGGACTGAGCCCGCCACCGCGGATTACCCCGCAGGAAGTTTTCACCTCCCGGCGTCGTTAGGCTTAGTAGAAGCCCGCAAGCAAAAAGCCGAGGAAAGAAGTTTCGCGTATGTCGATCGCCGCTGACAGCAACCCCAAGTTCGCCGCCTATGCCCACCCGGAACGTCTGGTCTCCACTCAATGGCTGGCCGATCAGCTCGAAACCGGGAACCCGGAGAACAATCTGGTGGTCCTGGAATCCAACGAGGACATCCTGCTGTACGAAACGGGCCACATCCCCGGCGCCCGCAAGATTGACTGGCACACGGACCTGAACGATGCCGATACCCGCGATTTCGTGGACGGCGAAGCCTTCGCGCAGCTGATGTCCCGCAAGGGCATTACCCGCGACTCCACCGTGGTGCTGTACGGCGATAAGTCCAACTGGTGGGCTGCCTACGCCCTGTGGGTTTTCACCCTCTTCGGCCACGAGGACGTCCGCCTGCTCGACGGCGGCCGGGACAAGTGGGTTGCCGAGGGCCGCCCCATGACCACGGACAAGGTCACCGTGGAGGCCACCGATTACCCGGTAGTGGAGCGCAACGACGAGAAGATCCGTGCGTTCCTGCCCGACGTCGTCGGCCACCTGGGCAAGGGACCGCTGATCGATGTCCGCTCCCCCGCCGAATACACTGGTGAACGCACCCACATGCCGGACTACATGGACGAGGGCGCCATGAAGGGCGGGCATATCCCCACCGCCAAGTCGGTGCCCTGGGGCAAGGCTGCCGCGGAAGACGGCACCTTCCGCAGCCGCGAGGAACTCGAGGCCCTCTACAAGGACGGCGCCGGACTGCAGGAGGGCGACGACGTCGTTGCCTACTGCCGCATCGGCGAACGTTCCAGCCACACATGGTTTGTGCTCAAGCACCTGCTGGGCTTCGATTCCGTCCGCAACTATGACGGATCCTGGACTGAGTGGGGCAACGCGGTGCGCGTTCCCATTGCGCGCGGCGAAGAGCCCGGCAACGCACCCCGCTGATCCACCACTGCATAACGAAAGAATTCCCTGATGACTGCCACCCCCGAAACCGCCGTCCCGGACTCCCTGGCCGAGATTGTCGACGACTTCCAGGCACTGGAGGAAGCCGAGCGGCTTGAACTGCTGCTGGAATTTTCCCGCGACCTGCCTGACCTCCCGGCCGAAATAGCGGACCGGCCCGAACTGCTCGAGCAGGTGGTGGAGTGCCAGTCACCGGTGTTCCTCAGCCTGGATGTGGATGACTCCCCCGAGCACCTCGTGACCCTGTTCTTCAAGGCACCCAAAGAGGCCCCCACCACCCGCGGTTTCGCCGGCGTGCTCTACGAGGGACTGAACGGTCTGCCGGCGGAGCAGATCCTCGCCGTCCCCGCCGATGTTCCTGACCGTTTGGGCCTCACCCGTGCCATCACCCCGCTGCGCATGCGCGGGATGTCCGCCATGCTGGGACGTATCAAACGCCGCCTGGCCGAGCACGAGAAGCTTCGCCAGGCGTAGACGCACCAAGGCGGAAGGCTCCAGCGATGGCAGGGAACCGGGACAAGCATGCGGGCAGGGGCGCGACGCCGGCCACGCGGCTGCTGGATCAGCACAAGGTCCGCTATACCGTGCGGCACTACGAGCACGACGCCGGCGCTCCCTCCTACGGGCTGGAGGCGGCAGAAAAGCTGGAGCTTCCGCCGGAAGCGGTCTATAAAACGCTGATGGTGGATCTGGGCGGGCATCTGGCCGTAGCCATGGTGCCCGTGGCCCTGAACCTGGATCTGAAGAAGTTCGCCGCCCTGATGGGTGCCCGCAAGGCCGTGATGGCGGACCGGCACGAGGCGGAAAAACGCACCGGCTACGTGGTGGGCGGGATTTCGCCGCTCGGCCAGAAACATTCCTCACCGGCCGGCATCGACAACCGGGTGGAACTGCTGGACACCGTCTACGTGTCCGGTGGGCGGCGGGGACTGCAGATCGGCTTGTCGCCCTTTGACCTGATCCGGCTGACGCACGCTGTCACGGCACCGATTGCAGCGGTGCCGGCCTAGAGCCCGGCTTCACGAACGTCCGGTACCACCCGCCAGGCACGTTCAGGGCTTCCTCAGATGGTGCAGCGCGTAGCCGTAGCTGAGCCGGACGCGTTCCGGGCCGGCGGCCAGCCAGGCCTCCGCGGCACCGTTGGGGAATTCCATCCGCACGACGTCGGCCAGGTCCTGTGCGCTGTCGAAGGTCCAGCTGCTCATCACGTGTTCGTTGATGCACCGCGGGCCTTCCACCGCCATCGCCCTGGCCTGCCGACGCGTTGGCAGCCTCGAGCAGCTCCGCGAACTCGCCGTCGTGCTGGTCATTATCGATCACCACCAGGGATCCGCCGGGGCGCAGAACCCGCTGGACCTCGGCCAGTCCGGCGGAGCAGTCGTTCTGCGGCGACGGAAAGAAGTACGCGAATCTGGCGTGCACCAGGTCCACCGAATGATCCGGCAGCGGAATGTGCTCCGCGGAGCCCTGCAGCACGGAGGCGCCGCCGGGGCGGGCCCGTGCTGCGGCCAGCAGTTCGGGATCCGGTTCAACGCCGATCACCGAGGCCGCCAGCTCCGCATAGCGCGGCAGCCAGAACCCGGTGCCGCAGCCCAGGTCCAGAATGACGCGGCCGGCCCACGGAGCCAGCCGGGCAAGGGCAGCCCACACCAGCCCTTCACGGTCCAGGGCAGGGTTCTCGATCTCATACAGGTCCGGGTGCAGCCCCTGGTTCCAGGCGCGGAAGAAGTCTGCCGGCATTCCGGCCTGGTCATGGTTCAGCATCGGTTACTCGTCAGCATTGGTTCCCCCATTGGTACGGCTTTGCTTCACCGAAGATACCGGTTCATCGGGGGAAACCGGTTCCTTGGCCGATACCGGCCCGGCGGGCTCACCGTCCGGGAGGTGCCGCATCCCGCGCAGCGGTGACAGGAGCACCGGAAGGAAGGCCAGGCAGGCCAGGGCGCCGGCAATCCAGAGCGCAGCCCGTGCTCCGTAGGCCTGCCCCAGCACTCCGCCGAGGACCGCGCCGACAGGCTGGGTGCCCCAGACCAGGAACCGCATGGTGGCATTCATCCGCCCGAGCAGCCTGTCGGGGGTCACCCGCTGCCGGAAGCTGACCTGCGCGATGTTGTAGATCACGACACCGAAACTGGCGACCCCCAGGCCTGCCGCCCCAAGCCAGACCAACCAGCCGTTCGTAGCCGCGGGCCAGAGCAGGGCGAAAGGCGCCGTTGCCGCCACTGTGATCCAGATGGCCGGACCCTCACCCAACCACGCGGTTATCCGCTTCGCGGCCAGGGCCCCCAGCAGCCCGCCGATTCCCAGCACGGAAAAGACGACCCCCATCTGCCCCGATCCGAGCCCAAGGTCGCGGGGAAGAAAAAAGATCAGCATCGCCATGTAGGCGGAGAATGCCAGGTTAAAGAGGCCGCTGGACCCGACGATGGCGCGCAGCAGGGGGTTGGCCAGGACAAATCGCAGGCCCTCGGCGACGTCCGCGAAAAGCTTCGACCCGGGTTCCCGCTCAGGTTGGGCCTGCGATTTCCGGATCCGGAAGACGAAAAGTGCTGACAGGCCCATGGCCAGGGCATCCAGAACCAGGGCGATGGGCGCGGTGAGCCAGGCAATGAGCTGGCCGGCCACGGCGGGGCCGCCCAGCTGGGCTACGGACCGCACGGTTTCCAGGCTGGCATTGCCGTCCACCAGCCGGCTGCGGCCGATGAGGTGCGGAAGGCAGCTCTGGTACGCCACGTCGAAGAACACGCTGAAGATGCCGGTGACCAGCGCCACCGCGTAGAGCTGCCAGATGGACAGCGCTCCCAGCCACCAGGCCAGTGGAATCGTCAGCAGGACCACTGCCCGGATGACGTCGGAGAGAACCAGGACATGCCGGTACCTCAGCCGGTCCACCCAGACACCGGCCGGCAGGCCGACCAGCAGGAACGCCACGCTGCTCATGGCAGCCAGCAGTCCCACTTCCAGTTCGCCGGCGTTCAGCGAGAGCACGGCCACCAGCGGAAGGGCAAGGCCGGAGACCTCCTGCCCGAATCTGCTCAGTGCCGTGGAGTAAAAGAGGTTGCGGAAATCGTGCTCCCGCAGCACCCCGCGGCTTGGCTTTTCCGGGCTACCCGTATTCGTATTTGCCGCAGCCCCACCCGATGTCATGCCGTGTCCGTCGTCATGCGATTGACTTTGAACAATCGATTGAGTTTTGTCAATGGGCCTCTGGTATTCTGCCACTCATGACGCAAGAGAGCCGCCCGGCCCCGCGGCGGGCGCCCACGGAGGAGGAAGCCAAGGCCCTCGCCTCCGCAATCCGCCTCCGGATCCTTCGGCTTTGTTTCAAGGAGCAGCTCACCAACAAGGAGATCGCCACCCGGCTGGGGGCCAACCCCGCCACGGTGCTCTACCACGTCCGCAAACTCGTCTCCACCGGTTTCCTTGAGGCGCAGGAAGCCCGGTCCGGCCCCAGCGGAGCCTACGAGGTCCCCTATCTGGCCACCGAAAAATCATGGCGGCTGGAACAGGACGGGCATGACCTGGATGTCCGCCAAGCCGTGATCGGTGCCTTTGTCGATGAAATGGGGCAGGTCCCGGCCTCGGACGAGGTCCTGATCTCCCGCCTGGCGGTGCAGCTGACTAAGGAAGGACACGACCGGTTCCTGGAACGGGTGATGGGCATCCTGGAGGAGATCAAGGCAGAGGAAACGGATGAGGAAGCGGACAGCACCAGGTATTCGATCTTCCTGGCCGTGCATCCGGAGAGTCAGCCGGGCCAGCCCGGCCAGCCCCGCCACTCGCAGGCATAGCTCTGGCGCGGATCCGTGCTCCCGTGTTGACTACGCCCATGCCTACCGTTGACATACGCCGCGCCACCGAAAAGGACATGCCGGCTCTCGGGCGGGTGCATGTGGCCGCCTGGCAGTGGGCATACCGCGGGCAGATGCCGGACACCGTGCTGGACACGATGGACGCCGGCCGGCGGGCCGACGGCTGGACCCGCATGGTGCGGGAAGGGACTGTTCCGGCACCGCACGTGGCTGTGGCGGGCGCGGACGTGGTCGGGTTTTCACACGCCGGCACCAGCCGCGACGACGACGCCGGTGCGCAGGTCGGTGAGGTCACCGCGCTCTACCTGCGGGAACAGCACGTAGGCACAGGGCTCGGACGCCGCCTGTGGGAGGCTGCTCTGGACCAGCTGGAGCGCAGCGGCCACACCGAGGTGAGCGTCTGGGTGCTGGACACCAACCAACGGGGACGGGCGTTCTACGAACGGATGGGGTTGACCCTGGACGGGGCAGCGAAAACCGAAACGCTCGACGGGTTTCCGCTGACCGAAGTCCGGTACCGGGCGGCCCTTGGCTGAGCTATTCCCCGGTACGGTGCTCCGAGGGGTGCCGTGTGCGTCCCAGAGCGTTACCGAGCCAGTTCAGCACCACACGCTCCCAGCGTTCGGGATCCACGTTGTATTCCTTCGTGTGCCCTGCCTCGGTAAACGGCTCGAAGGTGATGACGTCCGGGTTTTTATCCGCCAGCTCCGCTGACGGACCGTAGGGCACAAAGTCATCATCCTTGCTGTGCAGAATCAGCGTGGGAATACGGATCTCCTCGGCACGGGTCACCCAGTCCATGCTCTTCAGGTCCAGTGGTGCGGCCAGCCCGGTCAGTGCACGCCCGGCCGCGTTGGAAATCAACCACTGACCCAGCCGGCCCGCCTGCGCGGGAATCCGGTTCACCTTGGCGTGGTGGGAAAGCACGTTCACCCAGTCGATCACCGGACCGTCCAGCACCATGGCACGGATGTAGCGGCGCAGCGGAGAGCGGTCCGCTGTCTGCAGGCTGATGGCTCCGCCCATGGACCAGCCGAACAGCACTACGTCCTTGGCACCGTTCTCGAGCGCAAAACGAATGGCTGCCTCGACGTCCTGCCACTCCGTCAGTCCCAGCCCGTAGCGGCCGTCGGACGCGTAGGGAGCCTCGCCGTCGTTCCGGTAGGAAATGAGGAGGCTGGTCAGTCCGGCCTCGCGCGCCGTGCGCACCGCGCGCAGGCATTCGGTGCGCCGTGCACCGCGGCCGTGAACCATGATGGCCCAGGTTTCCGCGCCGGGGGTACGCACCAGCCAGGCAGGGGCGGTTCCGTTCTCCACCGGAATCTCCACGTCTTCCTGGGGCATGCCGACGGCGGCGGGAGTGGGATAGATGGAGCCGCTCCACCAGCCACGCAGCGCCTTGCCCAGGTCTCCGCTGTACACCTCTTCCACGTCCCGCTGCACCGTGCCTTCACGCGGCACATAGGAGCGGATCGCTCCGATCCGGGCGTGGCCTGCGCCGTCGTCGAAGTACAGGCTGTAGGTCCCGTCCACCGTGGTGTCCGCGTTTGCCGGGAGGATCACCTGGCGCCCGAACTCGCTCTCAGTCACTGCCAGGATTTCCAGGTTTTCATCCCGGGTGCGTACCGGGGTCACCACCTGCCGGGCAAAGTAAATGCCCAGTCCCGATGCCGCAGCCACTACCGCGGTGGACGCCGCCGCGCCTATGCCGGCCCCGAACGCGGTCCAGCGGACCCAGGGAGCGGCGGAACGGACTGCAGTGGAACCGGTGGAAACGTCGGTGGGAACGGAAATAGCCATAAGACCATTCTTACCGACGCAGGCGCGTGCCCCGGGCACCGGCCGTCCGCGCCGCGCCGATCGGCACCGTGACGGCAGACATATTAGGCTGGGACACATGACTTCGACAATTGTGGTGCTGACGGAAGAATCGCTGGGCAGCGGCGACGTGGAGAACCTGCGGGCACTGATGGGTGAGGAGCCCACCCGCTTTGACATCCTGGTGCCGGCAGACACCGGCCGGAACCTGCTGGTGGACGTGCTGGACAACCTGAGCCTGCTGGACTTTTCCGCGGCCTTCAAGGACCTGACGGGCGGACGGCAGACCAAGGCCGAAGGCGTGAAGGAAGCCGTCACCGAGCTCGCCGAATCCCTGGAAGCACTGCAGGCAGCCGGGCTGGAAGCCACCGGCAGCGTGACCGGCGAGGACCCGGTGGCCGCCGTCGTCGAAACCGCCAAGCGCACCGGTGCCAGCCAGGTGGTGGTCATCACCACTCCGCACGCCATCGAGGATACGTTCCGCACCGACTGGGCCAATGAGGCGCAGGACCGGCTCGGTGTGCCGGTGCTGCACCTGTACAGCGGCTCGGGATTTATTGGCGGCTCTTAAGCGTTGAGGCGGATATGACTACCGAAGAGAATGCCGGAACCATCCCTGTCCAGAAGTCCGATGAGCAGTGGCGTGAAGAACTGACACCGCAGGAGTTCGCCGTGCTGCGCCAGGCCGGCACCGAACGCCCGTACACCGGTGAATACTGGGACACCAAGACCGCCGGCGTCTACCAGTGCCGCGCCTGCGGCAGCGAGCTGTTCACCAGCAACGAGAAGTTCGACTCGCATTGCGGCTGGCCGTCCTTCTTTGCGCCGCTGGCCGAGGGAAAGGTGCGTTACCTGCACGACCGCAGCATGGGCATGGACCGCATTGAGGTCCGCTGCGCCAACTGTGATTCGCATATGGGACACCTGTTCGAGGGCGAGGGTTTCGACACCCCTACCGACCAGCGGTTCTGCATCAACTCCATTTCCGTGAAGCTGGTTCCCGGCGAAACCGCCGGCGCCGCTGCGGAATAACGGATCCCCTTGGAGCACGGGGTATTCCCGGGAGACGCCGTCGAAGGACCGGACGTCCCGGACGAGGTGGTTGACCGCTACCGCGAGCTGAGCGCGGACATTGCCTCCGGCGTCGGCGTGGTCTCCACCCGGCTGCGCGGGCGTGACTACGCGGCCACGGTCAGCGGTTTCCTCTCCGTCTCCTATGATCCGCCCACCCTCCTGGTCAGCCTGTACGCCGAGGCACGCATCGCGGAGGCGGTGCTCGACGCCGGCAGCTGGGCGCTGAGCCTGCTGCCGGCGCGGCTGCGCGGCACCGCGAACTGGCTGGCAAGCCCCGGCTCGCCCCTGGAGGGACTACTGAACCAGGTGGACTACGGCAGGGGCCCGGAAACAGGTGCTGCCGTTATTGACGGCGCCATCGCCTGGTTTGAGGTCCGTACCACCTCGGTAACCACGGCGGCTACGCATGAACTGATCGTCGGAGAGGTAGTGTCGATGGGACGCCGGGCTTCCGCCGACGACGAATCGGACCCCCTGATCCACTTTGCCTCGGCGTACGGGAGGCTGGCCCGTTGAACAACTGCGGTAGGAAGGCACCATGATCGAGATTCTGACCCCGGACGAAATCGCGCGAGCCAGGGTTACCGGAGCACTGGTGGCCGAGATCCTGCAGACCATGAAGCAGCGCAGCACGGTGGGCACGAACCTGCTCGAGATTGACCGCTGGGTGGCGGAAATGATCCGGGACGCCGGAGCGCAGTCCTGCTATGTGGACTACGCACCGTCCTTCGGGCGCGGGCCCTTCGGCCACTACATCTGCACCTCCGTCAACGACGCCGTCCTGCACGGCCTCCCGCACGACTATGCGCTGGACGACGGCGACCTGGTGAGCCTGGATCTGGCCGTCATCAAAAACGGCATCGCCGCGGATTCGGCCATCAGCTTTGTGGTCGGAACACCGGATCCGGCGAGTACCGCCATGATCCGCGCTACCGAACAGGCGCTCCAAGCCGGCATCGCAGCCGCCGGTCCGGGTGCCAGGATCGGCGACATTTCCCATGCCATCGGCGCCAGCCTGAGCGCTGCCGGCTACCCGGTCAACACCGACTTCGGCGGACACGGTATCGGCTCCACCATGCACCAGGACCCGCACATCCCCAACACCGGCCGCGCCGGTCGAGGATACAAGCTGCGCCCCGGGCTGCTCCTCGCCCTTGAACCGTGGATTATGGCCGACACCGCGGAACTGGCCATGGATCCTGACGGCTGGACCCTGCGCAGCGCCACCGGCAGCCGGACCGCGCACAGCGAGCACACCATTGCCATCACCGACGACGGCGCCGAGATCCTGACCCTGCCCCGCCGCTAGTACCGCTCCCCCAAAGAGCTCAGCCCTCCCGGCGCCGTTGGGTCCGGGGACCATTGTGCCGCTCCCGGCCCAAACGTAACCTCGAGGAACGGGGAAAACCGTTCCGGCCCTCAGCGGCTGCGGAACCACCGGTCCGTCAGGAGACACGTATGGGCACCGAGCAGTACCACGAGCCACCGTCCGAACTTCCCGCCGAAACCCGAACCTTCGCACGCATGTGCGCCAGCCTCAGCGAGGAAGCCGAAGCCATTGGCTGGTACGTACAGCGGATGGCCGTGGAACCCGACGCCGAGTCGCGCGCCATCATGCACGATTCCCTCGGCGAGGAATTCAAGCACTTCAGCATGGAACTGGAATTCCTGCTGCGCCGCACCCCGCTCTGGCGGGAAATTGCGCGGGGCATTCTGTTCACCGACGGGGACATAGTGCAGCACGGCGAGGATTCCGAGGCCCGGGCCACCGGGGACTGAGTCCTGTACCCGTCCGCTGCTGCATAAATCGGATCCTGCACACGTCCATTCCTGTACAAGTCACTCCTTTACAACAGGGAGGTACCGCATGGCACGCAACAGCCTGCTGGACCGCTTCCGGCCCGTCGGGGCACCGGGGCCCGCCGGCCCTGCCGGTGTTCCGGCCCAGGATGACGAGGGTCCGGCCGCTGAACTGATTCCCGTCTTCGAAGCCCTCGACCCGCAGATTGAGGCAGCGCAGGCTACCGCCGGGAACGCGGCCGAACAGGCACGCGAGAGCGTCGCTGCGGCCCGCCGCCAGGCCGCCGCCCTTCTGGAACAGGCACGGATGGACAGTGCCGCGGCCCGTGCCGAGGCCGCTGCCCAGGTCTCGGCCGAGGTGTCCCGGCAGGACGAGGCTCTGCTTTCCGAGGCGAGGCAGGAAGCCGCCGAGTTGCGGCGCAGGGGTGAATCCAGGGTGCCCGAACTCGCTTCCGCCATCGTGGCGGACCTGGTTCAGGTCCTGCTGGGACGCGGAACGGACAGCGGCTGATGCAGGCGGACTGGGTGGCGGCGACGGTCCGGGGACGGTCCATGGCACAGCGCCGGCTCGGCGCCGGTGCCTGCCGCAGCCTGTCCACCCTGCCGAACCTGCCCGCTGCAGTGGAGGCCCTCGCCGGGTCCGTCTACGCCGGGGAGCTGGCTGCCGCCCGGACCCTGCAGGAGGCCCAGCTGGCTACCCGGCGTACCGTGCTGTGGCAGCTGCGTGTGCTGGCGGGCTGGCTGCCGGCCAGCGGCACCCCGCTTGTCCGCGCCGTCGCAGCGCGGTTCGAAGCGGATAACATCGTGGCCCTTGCCGCCGCGCTCTCCGCAGGCACCCCGCCGGACGAGGCACCGGACCGGACGCCCGGACCTTCCGGGCATTCCGGGCATTCCGGCACCAGCGCCTCTACCCCTTTTGACCTTGGCGGCCTCGCCACGGCCTGGCCACGGCTTAGGACCGCCGAATCCCTGGATACCCTCCAACCCATGCTCGCCGCCTCACCCTGGGGCAGTCCGGGACCGGCCGACAGCCTGAGCGTGACCCTGCCGGACACCCTGGCGGCAGTGTGGCTGCGCCGGGTGGCCTCCGCTGCCCCGGCGGCGCGGCCGTGGGCAGTTGCCGCTGCCGTCCTGCTGGCGGCCCGGCTGCTGCTGGTGGACGGTGGCCGGCCAACCGAGCGCCAGGTATCCCTGCTGCGTCCGCTGATCGGCACCGGGTGGGCGGAAGCGTCCTCCCTGCCGGAACTTCTCCTGGCCCTCAGCCCGGCGGCCGGGCAGGCATTGGCGGGAGTTCAGGATCCCCGGGAATTATGGCGGGCCGAAGCTGCCCTGGCAGGCCGCGTGGAAACGGACGGCTTCTCCCTGCTGCGCGCCGGTCTCCCCGGACCCGGAGTGGTGCTGGGCGCGGCGGCAGTGCTTGCCGCTGATGCCTGGCGGGTGCGGGCCGCCTTGGCTGCGGCGGGCTCCGGCGGTGGCGGAAGCGAGGTGCTCGATGCCGTGGCGTGAGAGCCTGAGCCCGGTCCGGATGGAGCGCATCGCCCTGGTCTGCCCGCTGGATGCCCGCGAACCCATGCTCGCTGAAGTTGCGGCCAGCGCCGCCGTCGAACTGGATCTGCCCTACGAGCCCGGCGACGGACCCGAGGAGGTTCAGCGTGCGGCCGAAGCCGCCGTCGTCCACGGCCCGGTAGCCGCCCTCGCCGGCTGGGCACCCACCGCCGAGCTTCCCGCCCTGCGGAAGGCCCTGGAACCGCACGGCGCCTCAGCGGTCCCGCTGCGGCGGCCGCGCGGTGTCCAGCCGCCCACCCGGCTCACCGGTGAGGACCGGTCACGGCAGGTGCCCCGGCTTTCCCGCCTGCTGGTGGATACCTACACCACCGTCCCGTACTCCAACCTCGATCCGGCGCGGATAGCCGGCGTCGCGTACGTGGTGATGTTCGGGATGATGTTCGGCGACGCCGGCCAGGGGGCGCTGCTGCTGATCGCCGGGCTGCTGATCCGTTTCCTGAAGGTCCCCTGGCTGGACCGCTACCGGCGGACGTGGCTGTTCATCGCCGGAGCCGGGTTGGCTGCGGTGGTCTTCGGTTTCCTGTACGGGGAGTTCTTCGGCCCTACCGGCGTGCTCCCGGTGCTCTGGCTGGAGCCGCTGGAGGAACCCATCACACTGATCATCGCGGCGCTGGCCTTCGGCGCGGTGCTGCTGGCGGGTTCCTACGTGCTGGGCACCATCAACCGGGTGCGGGAGGGCGGCTGGGGATACGCGCTCTACGCCCGCTCCGGGCTGGCCGGGTCCCTGCTCTTTGTTGCCGTTGGACTGGCCGCCTGGGGGCTGCTGACCGGGAACACGATTGTGCTGGTATTTGCCGGTGCAGCCGCACTGGTGGCGCTGGTGTTCATTTTCATCGGCCTGTTCGTCGAAGCCGGCGGCGGTCCCACCGGCGGACTGCAGGCCTCGGTGGAGCTGATGGACACGGTGGTGCAGCTGGGTTCCAACCTGGTGTCCTTCACCCGTCTGGCCGCCTTCGGACTCACCCACGCCGCACTCATGATGGTGGTCTGGCAGGCTACAACGGCCATCTGGGAGCCGAACTGGCGGATCATCCCGGCCATCCTGATGTTTCTGGTGGGCAACATTCTCACCTTCGCCCTGGAGGGTCTGGTGGCCGGCATCCAGGCGCTGCGGCTGGAGTACTACGAACTCTTTTCCCGCATTTTCCTCGAGGAGGGGCGCCGGTTCCGGCCGTGGACCCCCGCCACGGGACCGGCTGCCAACGCCGCTGTTACCCCTACCGCCCCTGCTGAAAGGCACCTGCCGTGAATCCCTGGTTTGCCAGCATTCCGCTGGTCCTGATCCTGACCGTCCTACTGACCGTGGGTGCCGTGATGCTGATGCGCCGGCGGCGCCGCACCGGCGTCCGGGCGCTGCTGGGCCTCAACGCCGTCCTGATGGGCGGGGCCCTTGCCCTGCTGGTTGCGGCCTTCAACGCGGTTCCCGCCACGGCGGGCGACGGCGGGGCTGCCGCCGCTTCCGTGGCCATGGCCACCGACGGCAGCGACAGCAGCAGTGCTGCCCTGCTCGGTGCGGCGATTGCCGTGGCCGGGTCCTCCATCGGCGCGGCCATTGCCGTGGCCTACACCGGATCCGCAGCGCTGGCCGCCATGAGTGAGCGCCCGGAAATCTTCGGCCGCGCCATGGTGGTGGTGGGCCTGGCCGAAGGCATAGCCATCTACGGGCTGATCATCTCCATCATCCTCATCGGCCAGGCATGAGCGCTCGCGAAGGAACCGTCGCTGCCCTGGGCAGCACCACGCTGCTGCAGGGGTTCAGGCTTGCCGGGGCGGCGCTGTATCCGGCTGCCGGGGCAGCTGATGTTCGCGCCGTATGGGCAGCGCTGCCCGAATCGGTGTGCGTAGTGCTGCTGACGCCCGACGCCGCGGCGGACCTCGCCGTCGAACTCGCCGACCCGCTGGCCCCGCTGACAGTGGTGCTGCCGGTATGACCCGGCTGCCGCGCGGCGCCGAAACCGCACTGGAACCGGTTCGCCGGGCGCTGGACCGTGAGGCCGCACAAAACGCCGCCCGCACAGAGGCAGAAGCACGGAGGCAGGCGGAGGAGATCCTCGCCGCCGCCCGCGCCGAAGCCGCGGACATCCGGGCCACTGCCTCGCGCGAGGGCGCCGAGGCGGCGCGGGCGGATGCCGTGGCGTCCTCGGCCCGGGCCCGCCGGGCAGCACGGCGGAGCGTCCTGGCCGAGCAGGAGCACCTGCACTCCCTACTCACTGCCGAAGTGATGCAGCAGGCCCGCGAAATTCGCCGGGACCCGCGCTATCCGCAGATCCTGCGGCGGCTGACGGCACAGGCGGACCGGTTGCTGGGGCCGATGGCTTCGGTGACGGAAAGCCCCAGGGGCGGCGTCACCGGCACGGCCGGATCACGCCGGATTGACCTGTCATTGCCCTCCCTGGCCGAACAGGCCCTGGAAGAAAACGCGCGGGAGGTGCGCAGACTATGGGAAGACGTGTGAGGACACCGGGTACCGGCAGCGCCGGTACGGCCAGGGACATTGCCGGGACCGGGGCGACGTCGGCGGGGGCGGCGGCGGGGGCGGGGACCGGGGCGTCGGCGGCGGGAGGAGCGGCAGCCGGGCAGGCACGGGGCGAAACGGGTGTGGTCACACGGGTCAGCGGACCGCTGGTTGAAATCCGCGGCCTGCCCGGCCTGACCATGCTTGAAGTGGTCAATGTGGGTCCCGAAGGTATTGCCGCCCAGGCGGTGTCCATCAACGGGGATACTGCCACTGTCCAGGCGTATGAGTACACCGGCGGGCTGAAAAACGGTGACCCGGTGGAACGGACCGGGCACCAGCTTGCGGGCCTGCTGGGGCCCGGACTGCTCGGCACCGTTTTTGACGGGCTGCTCCGCCCGCTCTCGTCCGCCCCGCTCTGGCTCACCCAGCAGCGGCAGAGTTCCACTGAAGATCCGACGGTGCTGGAAACCGAATGGGACTTCACCCCCTCCGTGGCGGTCGGGGACACGGTCCGGGCAGGGCAGGTCCTGGGTATTGTCCCCACGGCAGGCACAGTTGAATTCCGGGTGATGGCGCCGCCGTCGGTCTCCGGGGAAATCACCTGGCTGGCGCAGGGAAAAGTCCGACCGTTGGACCCGGTGGCCCGGGTGGGCGGAGTGGAGGTTACCCTGGCCCAGCGCTGGCCGGTGCACCGGCCCCGCCCCTTCGGCGAGCGCATTACCGATCTCGTCCCACTGCAGACCGGACAGCGTGTGCTGGATCTGCTCTTCCCGGTTCCGCGCGGTGCGGCGGCAGCCGTCCCCGGCGGATTCGGTACCGGCAAAACGCTGACGCTGCAGCAGATTGCCAAATGGTCGGACGCGGACGTGATTGTCTACGTGGGCTGCGGCGAGCGCGGCAATGAGATGGCGGACGTGCTGGACGGGCTCTCGGGTCTGGATGATCCGCGTACCGGCGGCAAGCTCATTGACCGTACGGTCATCATTGCCAATACGTCCAACATGCCGATGATGGCCCGGGAGGCGTCCATTGCCTCCGGGGTTACCGTTGCCGAGTTCTTCCGCGACATGGGCTACGACGCCGTGGTGATTGCCGATTCCACCTCCCGCTGGGCGGAAGCCCTGCGCGAATTCGCCAACCGCAACGGGGACCTGCCCGCCGAGGAGGGCTATCCCGCCTCCCTGGCCAGCGAACTGGCGGCATTCTACGAGCGGGCCGCCCGGGTTCGGACCCTGGGCGGGGCGACGGCGTCGGTTACCGTGATTGGCGCCGTCTCCCCTCCCGGCGGGGACATGAGCGAACCGGTGACCACCGGTACCCAGCGTTTTGTCCGTACCCTCTGGCTGCTGGACCGGGACCTGGCCTACTCACGGCACTACCCCGCCGTCTCCTGGCGCGGTTCCTTCTCCCGGGACGCCGAGTCGCTGGGCCGCTGGTACTCCGCCCACGGAGACCCGCAGTGGACCGCGCGGCGGGCCCGGGCCTCGCTGTTGCTGGCCGAGGCGGACCGGTTGACCGCGCTCGCGGAAATCATCGGCGCCTCCTCGCTGCCCGGCCATGAGCAGATGGTCCTGCTGGGCGGGCGCCTGCTGCGCGACGGGGTGCTGCTGCAGAATGCGCTCAGTCCCAATGACGGGTACAGCTCCGCGGACAAGGGTGCCGCCCTGCTGCAGACGGTGCTGGATGTGGTGGATACCTGCCAGGCCATGGTGGGACGCGGAGTGCCGCCGGCCGACGTCGAGCGCTACGATTTCTCCCCCATCCTCCGCCTGCGCGAGGACACGGGCCCCACCGACGCCGAGGGAGTCCGGCAGCGCGCCCGGGAGTTCCTGCGCCGGCTAACAGCGGATCTTGACCAGCCATCCACAGTGCAACCAGCGGCGGGAGCAGCCCATGGCTAACAACACCGGCCCCACGGCCCGGGTGGGACACAGCGACGTACGCGAGCTCCGGGGCCCGCTGCTGGTCCTGGGCGACACCGACGGCGTGGGCTGGGACGAGTTTGCCACCGTCTCGGTGGACGGCGGGGCGCAGCGGCACGGCCTGGTACTGGAGATCGACGGGGATGAAACCACCCTGCAGGTGTTCGAAGGCACCGAGGGCATGGCGCTGGGCGGGGTGGAAGTGCGCTTCCAGGGCCGCCCGCTTTCCGTGCCCGTGGGAGACGGGTGGCTCGGCAGGGTCTGCAACGGCCGGGGGGAACCGCTCGACGGCGGCCCTCCCGTTACAGCCGAGGAAACCGCTCCAGTGGGCGGCTGGCCGCTGAACCCCGTTTTCCGGGAACCGCCGCAGGATCCGGTCATCACCGGCATTTCCGTGGTGGATGCCCTGACCACCCTGGTCCGCGGACAGAAACTGCCGATCTTCTCCATCCCGGGCCTGCCGCACCTGACCCTGGCTACGCAGATCGCCGCCCAGGCCGCCACCTCCTCGGGGCGGGCCTTCCGGGTGGTGTTCGCGGCCATGGGCATGACCCATGCGGACATTGCCTACATCCGCGACCGGCTGGAGGAACGCTCCGCCGCAGGAGAGCTGGTGCTGCTGCTCAACGCCGCTGATGATCCGGTGATTGAACGCATTCTCACCCCGCGGATCGCGCTGACGGTCGCGGAGTCCCTGGCCTATGACCACGGCTCGGATGTGCTGGTGGTGATGTCGGACATGACCAGCTACGCGGAGGCAGTCCGCGAGGTCTCCGCCGCGCGGCGGGAAATACCGGCCCGCCGCGGCTACCCCGGCTACCTCTACAGTGACCTGGCCACCCTGTACGAACGCTGCGGGCGGGTTAAGGGCCGCGAAGGCTCGGTCACCATTGTGCCGGTGCTGACCATGCCCGCCGGGGACATCACCCATCCGGTGCCGGACCTCACCGGTTACATCACCGAGGGGCAGGTAGTGCTCGACGGCGACATTGACGCCCGCGGTATTTACCCGCCCGTGGATGTCCTGTCCTCCCTGTCCCGGCTGATGCGCAGCGGTGCCGGGAAGGGGCGTACCCGTGAGGACCACCTCGACGTCGCCGCCCAGATCCTCTCCGCCATGTCCCGCGCGCGCTCCGCCTCCGAACTGGCCGAACTGGTGGGAGCTGCGGCGCTCAGCGAAACCGACAAGGCCTACATCGAGTTCCGGACCGTGGTGGAACGGGAGCTGCTCAACCAGGGCCGGGACGAGCTGCGCACCCTGCAGCAGACCCTGGACCTGGCGTGGCAGGCACTGTCGCTGCTGCCACGCCGGGAGCTGACCATGCTTTCGGCGGAGTTCCTTGACCGGTACCTGCCCGGGCCTGAGGGCGGGGCGCGGCTGTGACGGGACCGGCGCGGTGAGCGGGTTCCGCTCCGGAGGCAGCCGGGCCGAACGGTCCGAGGTGCAGCGACGGCTCGCGACCGCCCGGCGCGGGGCCGAATTGCTGGACCGCAAGCAGCGGATCCTGCAGCGCTCCATCGAGGGGATGGCTGAGCGGGCCGACGCCGCACGGCTGGCCTGGGAAGCAGCGGCCCGTGAAGCATCTGTGTGGCTGCGGCGGACCACGGCACTGGACGGCGCGGACCGCCTGCTGGCTGCGGCCCCGCTGCAGGACGCCCGGGTCAGCGTGCTGTGGGGCGGGGCCATGGGCATCTCCTATCCCGAGGAAGCCACGTGTACCGTCCCGTCTGCGCCGCCGGCCGGGGGCAGTTCGGCCCTGGCATATGCAGCCGCAGCCCACCGGGAAGCGCTGGAGGCGGCAGTCTCCGCTGCGGCCGTCCAGCGGGCACTGCTGCTGGTCTCGGAGGAACTGGCAACTACCCGGACCCGGCAGCGGGCCGTGGAGAACCGGTGGATTCCGCTGCTCGAGGACCAGCTGAAGGCGATCGAGCAGCGCATAGCGGAGCAGGAGCTGGAGGAAAGCCTGCGGTTGCGCTGGGCTGCCGGGCTGATGTGACGGTGCGGAGATGTGGGGCAGGGAGATGTGACGGTGCGGAGATGTGGAGCCCGTGGGAGGCATCGAGTCCGCAGTTCTTACCGTTCGCGGCCGAAAACCCGTAACTAGTGCAGAGTCGACACCGGCCCGGCCGTCGGGGTACCGCTGCCCGGTCCGAGGTGAGGTGCAATTGCCTGGCCCGGATCGGCCCGGATCGAGAAGGCACAAATTACCGTTGGCGGGATCGAAAAGGCACAAATTACCGTTATCCGCCGAAAAATCGGTAATTTGTGCCTTCTCGATTGGAGCCGGTGCTCCTGCGCGGACTTCCCGGACACTCCCAGCCGAGCTCCCGCCTGCTTCCCATCCCGACTGCCCGGACACTCCCCGCCGGGATCCTGCCTGGTTCCCGGCGGGCTACAGTGACCGCATCGATACTTCACAGCCCCGCTCGGAGAACAACCGGATTCCCGCCGTCCCGCGCAGCACCAGGTCAGGCCCTGGCGTGCCATCCCGCCGGACGGCCCGCCGCCGCGCCGCGCTGGCCGGCGCCGCCGTCGTTGTCCTGATGCTGGGCCTGTTCGTCCGGACAGGGCTGCCGGGAGTCCCGGGCGACGCCGCCGGGGGCTTCCTGTACGCCGCCCTGATCTACCTGCTGCTGGCCTTTGCCCTGCCCGGGGCGAAGCGATTGAGGATGGCGGCTGCCGCCGTCGCACTGTGTTTGCTGATCGAGTTGTTCCAGCTCACCCCGTACCCCGCCCGGCTCGGCGAATCCTGGCCGCCGTTGCGGCTGGTGCTGGGCACCACCTTCAATGCCTGGGACCTGCCCGCATATCTGGCCGGCGCTGGGGCTGCGTGCCTGGCCGACGAGCTGATTGCGCGGACGGCCGGGCACGGGCTGTCCCGCCGGGCGCAATCCGGTGGGAAGTGACAGCCGCAAAGTTACGAGGACAGGACACCCTGGCCCCGGTAGGCTGCCTAGGCGGCCGGGGCGCCCTGCATATTGACGGCTTCGTCCAATGTGGCCGGGAAGGAGGAGCCGAACAGCTGGCTGTGCGGGTCGAGCTGGCGGGCCGGAACATCCTGGTACAGGGGGTACACCTCGGCGCAGCCGACACGGACATGATGGCCGGTGCCGACGGGCCCATGATCCACCCGGACGACGTAGCGAGAGCAAGCCTCGCGGGCGTGGAATCCGGCATGATCGAAGTCCTCGCGGATGACCCGGCGCGGTTCGTCAAGGCGGCCCTGGCCGGCGACCCGGCCCGGCTCTACAGCTGAAACCCGGTTAGAGCCGGAAGCCCTCGTCCAGACGTTCAATGATGGTGACATTGGCCTGGCCGCCGCCCTCGCACATGGTCTGCAGCCCGAAGCGTCCGCCGGTCCGCTCGAGTTCGTGCAGCAGCGTGGTCATGATCCTCGCACCGGTGGCCCCGATGGGGTGGCCCAGGGAAATGCCGCCGCCGTTGACGTTGACCTTGGCCATATCCACGCCAATCTCCCGCTGCCAGGCCAGGACCACGGAAGCGAAGGCCTCGTTGATCTCGAACAGATCGATGTCCTCCACGCTCATGCCGGTGCGCTTCAGGGCATGGCGGGTGGCCTCGATGGGCGCACTCAGCATCATGATCGGATCATCGCCGCGGGCGGAGATTGAGTGGATCCGGGCTCGGGGCTTCAGCCCGTACCGCCGCACCGCGTCTTCCGAGGCGACCAGCAGGACCGCTGCGGCGTCGGAAATCTGCGACGACGTGGCGGCAGTCAGGGAGCCGCCCTCGGCCAGCGGGGCAAGGGTGGCGATCTTGGCCCGGTCCGGATCCCGCGGCCCTTCATCGGCGCTCACGCCGTTCATCGGGAGGATTTCCCGGTCAAAGCGTCCCGCTGTCTGGGCGGCGATGGCCCGGACATGGGACTCGACGGCGAAGTCCTCCATCTCTTCACGGCTGAGCCCCCACTGCTTCACCATCATCTCCGCACCGATGAACTGTGAAACCTGCTGACCGCCGTAGCGCTTTTCCCACCCAACCGAGCCCGCAAACGGATCCGGGAAACCCAGCTCCCTGGCAGCGGTATTCGCGTAACCGATGGGCACGGAGGACATGCTCTGCACACCGCCGGCAATCACCAGGTCGCTGGTGCCGCTCATCACGGCCTGCGCGGCATAGGAAACCGCCTGCTGGCCGGAGCCGCACTGCCGCTCCACGGTGGTCCCGGGAACACGCTCCGACAGGCCGGCAGCCAGCCAGGAGGTGCGGGCAATATCCATGGCCTGAGGACCGACCTGGTCAATGGCGCCGAGGATCACCTCGTCATATTCCTCGGAATCGACGCCGCTGCGGCGGACCGTCTCGGCGATGACATGGGCGGCAAGATCAGCGGGGTGGATGCTGCTCAGTCCCCCCTTGCGCTTGCCAACGGGTGTGCGGACGGCGTCGATAATGAACGCTTCAGCCATGATGGGAGGGCCTTTCGTCGTTGTAAGGCAGATGGTTGCCAGGTGTGTGCTGAGCACCACAGTAGGCGATACCGCGGGTTCGGGCACCCGACCACCGGTATGCCTCCGCGGCCCAGCGCACCGGTGTCCGTGTGGGACAGCCGCCGGGCAGGATCCCTGCCCTGTCCGGGCGGCAGGAAGCCAGCAGGTAGAATGAGAAAGCTGTGTTCTGAGCAGCCGGCTGCCGGGCGCGGACAACATGCAGTCCCCCAGCAGTTCCAACCCACAGAGTCTGAAAGCAGCGGAGTGTCACAACAGGTTTCCACCACCGTCAGCGCCACCGCCACCAAAGAGATCGTTCGGGAGTCCGCCCGGCGGCGCACCTTTGCCGTCATCTCGCACCCCGACGCCGGTAAGTCCACGCTCACCGAGGCGCTGGCCCTGCACGCCCGGGTGATCGGCACCGCCGGCGCCACCAACGGCAAGGAAAACCGCCGCGAGACGGTCTCCGACTGGATGCAGATGGAAAAGGACCGCGGCATCTCCATCAGCTCCACGGCCCTGCAGTTCGCCTACCGCGACACCGTGATCAACCTGCTGGACACCCCCGGCCACGCCGACTTCTCCGAGGACACCTACCGCGTCCTCGCCGCCGTGGACTGCGCCGTAATGCTCGTGGACGCCGCCAAGGGCCTGGAAACCCAGACCATGAAGCTGTTCGAAGTCTGCCGCGCCCGGAACCTGCCCATCATCACCGTGATCAACAAGTGGGACCGCCCCGGACTGGATCCGCTGGCCCTGATGGATGAAATCACCGAACGCACCGGCCTGGCCCCCATGCCCCTGACCTGGGCCGTGGGCATCGCCGGCGATTTCCGCGGTGTCTGGGACCTGCAGAAGGACGAATACGTCCACTTTGAACGGCAGAACTCCGGTGCCTCCCTGGCCAAGGAAGAACACTTCACCCCGGAACAGGCGCTCGAGCGTGAAGGCGATGTGTGGACCGATTCGCTGGACGAGGCCGAACTGGTCATCGACGGCCGCGACTTCGACCGTGACGCTTTCCTGAACGCCAAGGCCACCCCCATCCTCTTCTCCTCGGCTGCCCTGAACTTCGGCGTCAAGCAGATCCTGGACACCCTGGTGGACCTGGCCCCCTCGGCCTCCGCCCGCGAGGACAAGGACGGCGGACTTCGCCCCGTGGACGCACCCTTCTCCGGGTTCGTCTTCAAGGTCCAGGCCGGCATGAACCGCGCGCACCGTGACCACGTGGCTTTCATCCGGGTCTGCTCCGGCATCTTCGAGCGCGGCATGGTGGTCACGCATTCCAACACCGGCAAGACCTTCGCCACCAAGTACGCCCAGCACCTCTTTGGCCGCGAACGCGAAGTGATCGACCAGGCCTACCCGGGCGACGTCGTCGGGCTGGTCAACGCCTCCGCACTGCGGGTGGGCGACAGCCTGTACGTGGAGGAACCGGTGGAATACCCGCCCATCCCGTTCTTCTCCCCCGAGCACTTCCGCGTGGCCCGTTCCCAGGATCCCAGCCGTTACAAGCAGTTCCGCCGGGGCATCGACCAGCTCGAGCACGAGGGCATCATCCAGGTGCTGCGCTCGGACCGCCGCGGCGACCAGGCGCCGGTGCTTGCCGCCGTCGGCCCCATGCAGTTCGAGGTGGTGGAGGACCGCATGACGCAGGACTTCAACGCCCCCATGCGCTACGAGCAGCTTTCCTACTCACTGGCCCGGCTCACCACGCCCGATGCTGCGGAGATTCTCTCCAACGTGCACGGCGCCGAGGTGCTGGAGCGGACCGACGGCGCGTACGTGGCCGTTTTCAATGACGTATGGGCGCTGCGCCGGGTGGAGAAGAACCACCCCGAGGTTTCGCTGACCGTCATCGGCACCGAATCCCCGAACAGCCGCGGCTACTAGCCGTCTGCAGGCGAAGAGGTACTAAAGCTTTGGCGTGACGGGCACCACACGAGCATAAGAGGTACTTACGTGTGGGCTGTTCTTCGGTAAGCGTTAGGAATACGTGAGTATGCTGGCGGCTAATCAGTCCAGCTGCCACCCCACCCCCACGGGACGGCCCCTCCCCCGGAAGGTCACAGCCATGTCCTCCCCAGCATTTTCCGCGCTCAACCGCCCCGACATCGACGCAGTTCCGGCGGGCACCGCCCCCGCCGGAACCGACGCCTGGCTGACCCTGAAACAGGCTGCCACCGATCTGCAGCCGCTGCAGAACAAAAACGGTTCCGTGGACGCCCCGCACCATGACCGGGCCGTGGAGCTGATCGGCACCATCTGCGCAGCCATCACCGCCCTGGCCCCCGCCTTCCCGCATGATGAGGAGTACCTCCGCCTCGTTGTCGCCGACTTCGAACGCTGGGTTGCTGCCGGCCTGGAGACCGAGCCGGATTTCCTGGACTCGCTGATGGCCTTCCAGCCGCAGCGCGAGCGTGTTGACGGCCTGGCGCACCTGGTGGTCTTTCCCATGTACACGCAGAACGGCAGCTCCAACCGCCTCGT